>CAZCRB010000335.1:0-1003 GCA_964500985.1 uncultured Eubacteriales bacterium | reverse complement strand
TCCTCGGCCAGAACCGGACCCGAGAGCTTCTCGGCGTCTTTGACCATGGTGCGCAGCTTGTAGACGTCGAACTGCTTGAGGCCCCGCCCCACGCGCTCCTGTCGAAACACCACCGGGAAGCCGTCGGTCGCGACGATGGCGACGGCGCCGATGAGCAGCAGCGGGCTGACGAGCACGAGCACGAACAGCGCGCCCACGATGTCGAGGACCCGCTTGGCGGCCTTGTACCAGCGCGGCACCGACCACGAGGTGATCTTCATCAGCGGGATGTCGCCGATCAGCGTGTCGACCGTGCCGATGAAGATCTCGTAGAGTTCCGGCACCACATCGACGCGCACGCGGACCTCATCGGCGACGACGAGCGACTCGACGAGCTCGCGCAGGGCGACCGGGCTCACGACGATGATGCGGTTGGCGTTGTGCTCGCGCGCGATCGCGGCGATCTGCGGCGCGCGGCCGAGGACCGGGAAGCCGCCGACCTCGGTCGGGCACGCGGCATCGGCCTCGGTGCTCGCGTCGATCAGGCCGCTGACCTTCCAGCCCCACTGCGTGCGGCGCGACAGCTCCTCGGCCAGCTCGATCGCCACCGGGCCGGTACCCACGAGCAGCGTGCGCTGCTCGGGCCATTTGACGCGCCCGAAGCGCAGGAACACGAGGCGCCAGCCGATCAGCAGCGCGACGTTGATGGCGCCGCCGATCAGGAAGGTGAGGCGCGCGAAGCTCGCTGTGCGCGTCCCGCCAAAGAACGCGAGCGCGGCGGTGAGCACGGTGCCGAGCAGCACGGCCGCGAACACGGCGCGCACGACCGACCAGGTGGTCTCGGTCCGCTCGGGGTCGTAGAGTCCGTAGGCCCAACAGGCACCCACGTAGATGATGGTCACAAGCGGCGCCAGGACCAGGTATGCCCGGAAGTTGTAAGCCGGCAGCGTTCCGCCGAAGCGCAGCAGGAACGCGAGCACGAACCCGACGTTGACGAGCAGCGCGTCGAGAAACGCGGAGAGCG
>CAZCRB010000334.1:0-1011 GCA_964500985.1 uncultured Eubacteriales bacterium | reverse complement strand
CGAGCCGTCGAACCCGGCCGAGCCCCCGAAGCCGGACAATCCCCCGGCGCCCGATACCACGGTCTCCGTCCCTGACGTGATCGGCAAGGGGATCGTCGAGGCCATCGCGGCGCTGAAGAAGGCACACCTGAAGGTCTCCTACGTCTGGGAGTCGAGCGACAAGGACTACCTCAAGGTCATCAAGCAGGACCCGGGCGCGGGCGAGAAGGTCGACCGCGGCACGACGGTGAAGATCACCATCAGCCTGCCTTCTATCAGCCTGCCGGACGAGAAGCCGACCCAGCCGACGCCCCTGCCGGCGGAGGAACCCGTCGCACCTCAGCAACTGCCGGCAGACACGAACGCCGAGACCGCGACGCCGTAGGGGCCGGATGGGGGACAAACCCCATGTGCCGTAAACGAGCTACCCGCGCGACACGCGCGGTATGAGGGGGGACTGGTCATGGGATTGAGGGACAGGGTCGGTGGCGGTGGGCTTCTCGGCGGCGGTGGCGGCGGAATGGTCCGCTACCAGATGCGCGAGAAGATGTTCTCGATCGGCGACGACGCCTGGATCGAGGACGAGCAGGGGAACCGCGCATTCAAGGCGGACGGCAAGGCCCTGCGCATGCGCAGCACCTTCGTGCTCGAGGATGCAAGCGGCAACGAGGTCGCGTCGATCCAAGAGAAGATGCTGCGGGTGAAGGACACGATGGAGATCGAGCGCGGCGGTCGGCACCTCGCGACCATCAAGAAGGCGCTCGTCTCACCGCTTCGGGACCGCTTCGACGTCAGCATCGAAGGCGGCGGGGACTGGGACGTGCAGGGCAACATCGTGGACCACGAGTACGAGATCTCGAACGGCCGGGACAAGGTCGCGGAGGTCTCCAAGAAGTGGTTCCGCGTGCGCGATACGTACGGAATCGAGGTGCAGCCCGGCCAGGACGTAGCTCTCGTCCTCGCGGTCGCGGTCGCGCTCGATGAGATGCGACGAGACTAGGGCCAAGGGGGATTCGCACACATGTCACTCTA
>CAZCRB010000333.1:0-1012 GCA_964500985.1 uncultured Eubacteriales bacterium | reverse complement strand
AGCGCACCGCGCCGTCTGTCCGCGAAACTGACCGCGCTGTCGAGCGGCAAGCTGGCGCTCGCGGCGCTCGTGGTGTTCGTGCTCTTCATGATCCTGGTGCTGCCGAGACAGGCGGCGGTCTCGAGCCGTGAGCTTGCCGGCGCCGGTTCGCCGGACATGTCGTTTCTCTACTCGGCCGGCGACATCTACGGATGGGCCGCGGCCTACGGCGCAGACGGGAGAGCCGCCTACCTGCGGGTGCGCTGGTCGTTCGACCTGGCGTGGCCGATCGTCTACGGCTTCTTCCTGATCACTGCGATCAGCTGGGTCGGTCGGCGCGCGTACCGCGAACAGAGCGGGGCCCGGCTGCTGAACCTGCTCCCCCTCGCGGGAGTGCTGCTGGACCTCACCGAGAACGTCCTGACCTCGATCGTCATGCTCCGCTATCCCGAGAAAGCCACGATCGCGGCCTCGCTCGCCTCACCGGTGACCGTGGTCAAGTGGCTGTGCGTGGGCGGCAGCTTCGTGGTGCTGTTCGTCGGCGTCGTGGTGTGGCTGTGGCGACTGGCCCAACACGCCCGACAAACCCGGTCGTAGATGACCCCGGAGCGCGGGCTCAGTCCTCGATGACCGCGAGCCCCTGGCGCTCGAGCTCGGCGAGGTGGTCGCGCATCTGCTGGAGGACCTCGGGGGGATGGCCTTCCCAGCCCTCGACCTCACCGAGCACCCGTAGCGCGTCCCGCGTCCGGTAGGACTTGGTGGGATTGCCGGGGAAGCGCTTGTTGGTCAGGTTTGGATCGTCCTCGAACGGCCCGGTCGGCTCGACGAGGTAGATCCTGCCCGACCCCTCTCCCCGCGCCAGCTCCGCGCCCCAGATCGCGGCGTCGAGGGTGGCCGTGAAGTAGATGTTGTTCGAGACCCGGTCGTCCTCGAAGTTCGATCCGTGGCCCGGAACGAGCAGGTCGCCCACCGCCAACTCGGCTTTGGTGCCGTGGTAGAACGGCCCCTCGACGTGGTCGCAGTGCTCGAAGGT
>CAZCRB010000332.1:0-1022 GCA_964500985.1 uncultured Eubacteriales bacterium | reverse complement strand
TTCTAATATGGGTTCAATATTTGGAGGTTCATAATTGGCTTTTTGAAGAATATGTTCCCAATCCTTTTCGGGCTTTTCAAGAAAGGCAATGAAATCGATATAGTACATTAGCATAAGTCTGGTCATGGTAACCAAGTTAGAGAAAGAACAGTGTCTTTTAAGTTTACGTTGCATGATTGTACACAGCAAATTAGCAATGAGAACTACCCATGTCTGCACTTCTATGGCATTGACACTGTCACCATAGAAGAAATGTAGCGGAAAGTTCTGTTTGAGCTGTTTGTATAAAATTTCAATAGCCCATCTCCGCTTGTAAATTTCTTCAATATCCTCAACTGAGAGTTCGAAATTATTAGTTAGCAATACCTCGGATTTCTTTTTGTTATCGCTCCATAATTCTACTCGCCTGGAAGCATGTTGTAAGTCGCCTTTTTCAAAGATGATATGCTGGTCGGTATGCGTTACCAAACCTTTAGGATTAACATAAGTGGTGGATTTCAATACTTTGTATGTCAGGTTTTTCTTCATTTTCGTAACATAACAGACCCCCTCTTCAGTCAATCGTTGGAATTGTGCATAGTCAATATAGGCACGATCCATGGCAAGAGTGGTGTCTTGGGGTAGATGAACCTCTTTGAGCAGATAATGGTCATGCTTGGCTGCAGATGTCAACTGAACAACCATAGGAACACCCACTAAATAGCGCATTACCGTGTGGACTTTTAGACCGCCTTTCTTTTTTCCGCTTTTTGGATGACGACCAACACCCTTAAGAATATTGTCAAACAGGCTGATTGTAGTAGAATCCATCATAAAAAGCAGACGTTCCCAATCTTTCTGTTCTTTTCGTGGGCGGCTGTCCGCTAAAAAAGGACCATATTGTTCCAATAACATAGAATAGATGTTGGCAAAAAACTCCTGAGAACGTCTTTTATTAGCTTCTGCTAAGGTGCTACGCCTAACCATGTAATCGATTCCAAGGTGTTGCAGCTTATTTGCTTCCGCAAGCATTCCAATCTCCA
>CAZCRB010000331.1:0-1023 GCA_964500985.1 uncultured Eubacteriales bacterium | reverse complement strand
GGAGGAGGGATTTGAACCCTCACGTCCCTGGGGACACTAGGCCCTCAACCTAGCGCGTCTGCCGTTCCGCCACTCCGACGTGGTGCTGTCCGTCAGGACAACGAGCGAAAGTATAGCAACCCGAACACCGCCGCGCTAGCCCTGTTTGGGTGCGTTTCTCGCCTCGATGATCTCGGCTTCGAACACGCCTGCAAGCAGGTTCTGACGCGTCGCCGCCGCGCGCTCCATAGGAATCGGGTACGACTTGGCGAAATGGCACGCCGCCATGTGGCCCTCTACGCCGCACTGCTTGAGCTCGGGATCCTCGGTCGAGCAGATCGGGAACTCGGCGATCGGGCACCGGGTGTGGAACCGGCAGCCGCTGGGCGGGTCGATCGGCGAGGGCGGGTCACCCTGCAGCAGGATGCGCTGCCGGCTGCGCTGGACATCGGGATCGGGCACCGGGACCGCAGACATGAGCGACTGCGTGTACGGGTGGCTCGGGTTCTCGTACAGATCGCGCCAGTCGCTGATCTCGACGATCTTGCCGAGGTACATGACCGCGACCTGATCCGAGATGTGCTGGACCACCGAGAGGTCGTGCGCGATGAACACGTACGCGATGCCGAACTCCTTCTGGAGCTTGTCGAGCAGGTTGAGCACCTGTGCCTGGATCGACACGTCGAGCGCCGAGACCGGCTCGTCGCACACGATGAGCTTGGGGTTGAGGGCGAGCGCACGGGCGATACCGATGCGCTGCCGCTGACCACCCGAGAACTCGTGCGGATAGCGGTTGATGTGCTCGGGATTGAGACCGACGACCTCGAGCAGCTCGCGCGACTTGGCGGTGCGCTCGACCTTGTTGCCGATGCCGTGGATCATCAACGGCTCGGAGATGATCTCACCGATGGTGAAGCGCGGGTTCAGGCTCGCGTACGGGTCCTGGAAGATGATCTGGACGTCGCGGCGAAACGCCTGCAGGTCCTTGCCCTTGAGGCTCAGGACGTCACGGCCCTCGAAGCTCACGGTCCCGCCGGTGGGCTC
>CAZCRB010000330.1:0-1026 GCA_964500985.1 uncultured Eubacteriales bacterium | reverse complement strand
GGCACGAAAGGTACTGTAGGCGGAGCCTTGGCTGACTACATGTTGGCTGATGCCAGCTTGCTTGCTTTCAAACCGCAGTCGCTAAGTATGGCGGAAGCTGCCGCTTTGCCGCTCGTTTCTCTGGCAGCCTGGCAAGCTCTTATTGATCGCGCCAATATTGGACAGGGACAAAAGGTACTTATTCATGCCGCTGCCGGCGGTGTAGGACATGTCGCCGTACAAATAGCTAAATGGGCAGGCGCAGAAGTTTATACGACAGCTTCTACTCCCCAGAAGATAGCTCTCGGTTTGGAATTGGGGGCCAAAGCAGTTATTGATTATACCAAAGAGACGGTCAAAGAGTATGTTGGAAAATATACTGATCGCAAAGGCTTTGATGTTGTTTTCGACACGGTTGGCGGTCCCAATCTGGAGAAATCCTTCGAAGCTGTCAAATCATTGGGACAGGTCGTATCAATTGCGACACGCGGAACGCATGATTTGTCCCTGATGAATTTCAAGGGTTTGACTCTGCATGTTGTTTACACCATGTATCCGCTCGTAAGTGGCATAGGCCGTGCTCATTATGGAGAGATTTTGGCCAAGATTGCTCAGATTGTTGACGCAGGTCAGCTTCGTCCGGTAATAGACCACAGAATTTTTGACTTCAACGAAGCCGCTGAAGCACATCGTTATCTGGAAGCAGGGGATGCGTTCGGCAAGGTTGTATTGATTAATAATTATGAAAAGATAGATTGAAAGATAAATTTAAGACCGTTATGACAGTATTTGTCATAACGGTCTTTTTGTATGTTAGCAATGAATTTCTTGTAGGTAATTAATGTATCCGCCGCCAATAGATATAGGCTGTCAGAAATGCGAAAAAGGAAAGCGCTAAGGCAGCTTGTATTTTTACCCGGGTGATTTCTTCCGGCCTATTGAAGCCTTGTTCTATGATTTCCAAAGAATGACTATGGATGTCAACGTCGCCGCCATGCTCTGTACAATTACGCGAAAAGGTGCCTGTGATTTTTACAATATCGCCTT
>CAZCRB010000329.1:0-1034 GCA_964500985.1 uncultured Eubacteriales bacterium | reverse complement strand
ACGACGGCCTCGCCGTCCTCGATGAAGTCACCGAGCTGGGAGTCCTCCTCCTCGCCGATCGGCGTCTCGAGGCTGACCGGCTCCTGGCTGATCTTGAGGATCTCGCGAACGCGCTCCGCGGTCATGTCCATCTGCGCGCCGATCTCCTCCGGGGTGGGCTCGCGGCCCAGCTCCTGGAGCAGCTGACGCTGGATGCGGATCAGCTTGTTGATCGTCTCGACCATGTGCACCGGGATGCGGATGGTGCGGGCCTGGTCGGCGATGGCGCGGGTGATCGCCTGACGGATCCACCACGTGGCGTACGTCGAGAACTTGAAGCCCTTGGTGTAGTCGAACTTCTCGACCGCGCGGATGAGGCCGAGGTTGCCCTCCTGGATAAGGTCCAGGAACAGCATGCCGCGTCCCACATAGCGCTTGGCGATGGAGACCACCAGACGCAGGTTCGCCTCGACGAGCTGCTGCTTGGCGTCCAGACCGACCTGCTCGATGCGGTACAGGCGGCGCTTCTCGGCGCGGTCGAGCTCGGCACCGAGCTCCTCTGCCTGGTCCATGCGGTCGGCAGCGGCGAGACCGGCCTCGATCTTCATCGCGAGATCGATCTCCTGGGCGGCCGTCAGCAGCGGGACCTTGCCGATCTCCTTGAGGTACATGCGGACCGGGTCGCCGGTCAGAGGCGCGAGCGCCGAGGTGTCGGTGGCGCGCTTCTTGGGCTTCTTCTTCGCGGTCTTGGCGGCCGGCTTGGGCATCTCGATCTCGGCTGCGGCGACGGCGGCGACGATGGCGTCATCGTCCATCTCGACCTCGACGACGTCGGCGTCGGCACCCGGTCCGTGGTCGTCTTCATCGACGGCGATGCCATCGGGCACGCCGGCAGCGTCGGTCAGGTCGATGCCGCTTGACCGGAAGTGCGTGTAGACGTTGTCGAGCTGCGCGTCGGTCAAGTCGATGTCTGACAGCGCGCCCTCGATCTCGGCCTCGGTCAGATTGCCCTTGGCCTTGCCCATCTTGGTGAGGGTCTTGACCTCGGCCAGCTC
>CAZCRB010000328.1:0-1038 GCA_964500985.1 uncultured Eubacteriales bacterium | reverse complement strand
ATTTTCTTCTTCCTCAACGGCAGCATAGTGGTCCTTTATTCTTGTTAAAAGCAGGAAGGCAATTAGCAAAAAGAATAACGCTGTTACCCAGAAGATGGACTGGAACCCGTAGGCCAGCGTCAAAAAGCCAGCAGTTATTGGGCCTGAAACATTGCCCATCAAAGCAAAGGTGCTGGTAATACCAAAAGCCGCGCCACGTTTTGTTTCCGGGATCAAATAGGTAATTATAGTATTGGAACTCGGTATCATCGCGCCAATACAAAGTCCATTAAGAAACCGCATTATCCCTAAAGTAACAACATCACTGGCAGCCATTTGTCCGAGAAAAGAAATGCTGCCTAGCACAGAAGCTACAAGCATTATTTGTTTGTGCGAGTACCTGTTAATCAAAAAACCCATGCTGCCGGAGGCAAAAGCACTGGCAATGCCGCCAATAGCGATTATTGTGCCGGAGATGCTGGCGAGGTTACTATCATCGACAACCATTGAGCGAATATATAAAGGTAGAATCGGGCCAATACTTTGGATGGCAAATTGAGTCAGGCACTGAATCAGCAGCATGATTCTCAAATCAGCTATAGACCATATATATACAAAAACCGCTTTTAATGAAGTCCTTTCACTTTTGACAACAGGCACAAAGGTTTCAACAACGTTAAACCGTATTAATAGTAGTGACAAGAAGCAAAACAGTCCGAAAATAAAAAAAGGCTGACGATATCCAAAGTGATCTGCAATTAAACCACCTACCATCGGCCCTACCGCACCACCAACAATCAACGAAGTTTGAAAAATGCCTATGGTAAAAGCCATCTTTTCCTTAGGTGACAAACTAACTGCAAGCGCAGTGGCTGCTGCTACAAAACCGCCGCATAGTCCCTGCAGTATACGCAGGATAAATAGCTGATAGACATTGGTTGCAAAAGCCATCGCGATCATAATAATACCAAACATTAAAAGCACTTTTTCTACCATTGGCTTACGCCCTTTGCGGTCTGCCAGTGCACCCCAGAAAGGATTGGAAAGTGCCGCGCAAAA
>CAZCRB010000327.1:0-1040 GCA_964500985.1 uncultured Eubacteriales bacterium | reverse complement strand
CCGGTGGTGTAGGCAAACTGCTGCTCCGGCTTGATGGCGAGCTTTTTGAGCTGTTCTTCCCAGTTTTTCAGCGCGCGGCTGCTCCAGTTTCCGTAGGCGCGGCGCACGACAATCCGCCCGTAGGTGGAGAGCTCCTCCAGCACGAGCGAGAGCTTGCTCAGCTGCGCGTTGTCCGCGTCAATGAGCACGGCGATGGTTTCGAGGGATTCGGATTTATCCATATTGATTTCTCCGTTTCAGCATGCCGCTGTTCGGCAAGTTACTTGACTATAATTTCATTATAGCACAACCTGTTTTGGTGCGTAAAAGAACAATGGGCAAACAAAAACGGCCTCGTCTGCTCACACGAAGCCGCTTTCGAAAGGAGGAAACAGGAGGAAAGAAAATCAGGAGGAAGTCCGGAAAAAAAACAGGGGAATCAGGAGGAAAGATATCCGAAGAGCAAAGCTGCTCAAGCGTTTCGTTCTTATCCCTCGGTCACGGGGGCGGGGGCTTCGGCGGGCGCTTCCGCGTCCGGCGTTTCGTCCACGGGCTGCCAGAGGTCGCTGGATTCCATGGTGTCCTTCAGCTCGTCGTAGCCGTCCTCCACTCCGTTCAACCCGGCGAGGGAGTAGCCGACGCGGCTGTCGTTGTAGGGGTGCTTCTTGGTGTATTCCATCCAGGTCGAGGTGTCGTCGTCGTAAACGAGGTTGGTCGACCACTGATTGCCCGAAAGGTCGGAATTCTGCGTGGAGTAGACGACGGGTTCGTAGGCGGTGGATTTACCGGCAATATAAACCTGCACATAGAGCGTCTTGCCCTGCTGATATTCGGTGGAAGCGACCACTTCCGCCTCCAGCTGCTCAAAACTGCCGCCCATGTCGGAGAGAATCTTTTTGCGGAAAGAGTCGTTGCTGAAGTTGTTGTTCGTGATTCCGAGCAGCGCGCGCTTCTCCGCGCTGTTGGTGCAGGCGTTGAACTGCGCAATCAGCGTATAGGCGCGATCCAGCATGCGGGTTGCGGTGGTGGACTGCGGCGCGGGTTCTTCCGGCGCGGGCGAT
>CAZCRB010000326.1:0-1063 GCA_964500985.1 uncultured Eubacteriales bacterium | reverse complement strand
AATTACCTCATTTACAATACTAATTTAGCTTCTTTTTATAATGCGTCTACCCTGCTCTATTAGGGGAACTATTCGTTCAACAATTGTGAACTTGCGTTTAACAGCTGTCAAACGAATAAGTATTCGTTAACAAAAGATTAGATCATCGTAGTAAACCTATTACTTCCCTTAAGGGATTTGAATAAAGCACTGCTTGGCAATGCATCGTCTACATGGGTTCCACCGTATATCCGGCATTACGTAGTAATTGTATAAGCCCTTCCTCTCCGGAAAGATGCACTGCTCCTACTGCAATAAAGGTAGATTTACTCTTAATGTATCGGGGGATATGTTTCATCCAATCTTTGTTCCGATCAGTCAACATTGATTGCATCATTTCGTTCATCTTTATTCTATGCCGAGAATCCATTTTAACAATCTCATCCAGTTGTTGCTGTTTTTCGTATTTTACTTTGTGGATGTTCTGTTCGCGGTAAGCGTTTCGAAGAGCTCCGGTTTTAAAATTCGTGGAGTCAACCCAATGTTCAAAGACCGAACGAGCAATACATTGGACAAGCGAGTCAGCCTGTTCTTTTAATGAAGCTTCACAAGTAAACAGATCTGTTGGCTGATACCCAATTAGATTGTCTAAACCCACTAGTTCGAGGCCCTTTGCCTTTGCTTTTTTAAGCAAGGCATAATCCATAATATCGTTGTCACTATAGAGTTGCTCTCTTCTGGCCATAACTACCGAATCGGGAAGACGGGTTGAACTTTCAAGAATCTTCACCTTCTGCCGGATCCGGCTTTTAACCGTATCTTCAATTACAATCTGAGTTAAAATATAAGACAAGGCGTTGGGACGCAGGTTCATTTTGTCCGAAGTTACTTTTAATTTCTTTGTTAGAAAGGAATCGAGTATACTTATTTGTGACTTATCCAGTAGATCGCGATAAGTGGTATCCTTAGGTAACAACATCGCTGCCCTAAGTTTATCTTGAGAAGAATTTAAGGAGTTTGATGCCTCATCTAATGTTCGTTCGCACATAAACTGCTTTACGGAGCGAAAAGAGGTATGAAAACC
>CAZCRB010000325.1:0-1076 GCA_964500985.1 uncultured Eubacteriales bacterium | reverse complement strand
AATGCTAAGCTTATAAGAAGTGCTATCGGATATTGGAGCTTTAGCCAGGCGCTGTTTGGTCTTGGGACGCTGCTGCTGGTTTTGCGGAATTTCATACCGGATTTTTTGTCTGTTATCATAGCAAATCTGTGCCTTATTGGGGCCCTTGTTGCTTCTCAAGAAGGACTAGCTCGCTACATGAACAGAGTTACCTATTTGCGAAAGGCTTCTTTAGGCATTCTTGGGTTACATTTGCTATTTATCATATATTTCACATATGTTATGCCTTCAGTTTCTTTGCGAATTGTTATGTATAGCCTCTCTACAGGGTTGATGGCTGCAATAAACATAAAGACAATTTGGCAAAAGGGCTATGCGCTGGATGTACCAAAAAAATTTTTAATCATTACTTTGGGTTTTGAAATCGTGATTGTAGCGTTTCGAATTGTATTTGCTATTACAGACGGGCACTACGATGATCTTATGTATTCAGGTTTTGTTCAGGCTGTCGGTATTATCGGTATGCTGATAGCATATGTGGGCCTTTCAATATCACAGCTTTGGCTTGTTGTTCACAAACTTGGATTGGAGATTCAGCGACAAGCTATGATTGATCCATTGACGAATATTGGTAATAGACGGGCCCTGGACGCATTAATGGAAAGTCAACTACCTATCAGAACACGGAGCAGTATAGGTATTATGATGATTGATGTTGACCGATTTAAGGGGATTAATGACCGATTCGGGCATCAAGCCGGTGATTATTACTTAATTGAATTTGTTAAGGCAATCAACGAAACAGAGTACAACCTGTTTCGATTTGGTGGAGATGAATTTGTGGCGATTGTTTATGATGTTAATAGTATGGCCTTATTACAAAAAGCCGAATGTTTGAAGCAAAAAGTTGAACAGTTAAACATTAACTGGCTAGATCAGGGCCCAATTAATACGACAGTAAGTATTGGAATAGCGATGGCCGATAACCATAAAATGAGCTGGGATGAACTAGTTAAAAGTGCCGATGATGCTCTTTATAGAGTAAAAAAACAAATGCATACGTAATGCAAATGTGGGATTGAATGTTTACTCGATAC
>CAZCRB010000324.1:0-1083 GCA_964500985.1 uncultured Eubacteriales bacterium | reverse complement strand
GGGCGCCGACCTGCGCCTGGCGCTCGCGGCCGCGTTCGTCGTGGCCTTGTTCGCGCTGCTCGTCAACCCGATGCTCTTCGCGGTCGGCCTGTTCCCGGCGGCGGCGGCCGGCCTTGCGGTGAACGCCGGCGATGGGGCACAAGAGGGCTCGGCCCCGGACGGGCAGAGCACGCGCTGGTTCCGGATCGGGAGTCTTGTCCTCGGGGCGACGATCGTGGCGCTGGCGGTCTGGCTCGGCATCGGCGAGTCGCGCGCGCTTGCCGCGGTCGCACAACCCCCTGCGGGCGCGATAGCCGCCTACGAACGGGCATTGCAGGTGCTCCCGGGCCACCCGATGACCGCGCGGCGCCTGCTGGAGTCTCGACTGCTGGCGGCACCCGACGACACGGCGGTGCGCGGCGCGCAGTCTGCCGTCGATGCGTCCCCGGGCTACATGGGCGCCTACGCCCCCAACCTCGTGAACTTCGCGGCCTACTCGCTCACTCAGGCGGACCAGACGGGCAGGACCGACGTGGCCTGGGAGCAGGGACTGCTCGACCGGGCCGGGGCCGTGCTGCCGCCGTTGCCGTCGCTCGTGGCCGAGCGGCTTCACGCGGCGGTCATCGCCGGCGATGTCGCAGCGATCGAGGCTGCGCTACCCGACGCACGCACGTGGGGCGGTCCGTATCCCTACACGGAAACCTACATCCAGCGCGCCACGGCCGTGCTTTCAGGTACGCAGTAGCAGGCTGGCGCGGCGGCCTTCACCCACGGTACTCCGGTCGCCGGGCGGGACCGGTCAGCTGTGCTCGGGTGTCGCCCCGAACCCCGGCTCGAGCCGCTGGACGGCCGCGTCGAGTGCGGCACGATCCCCTGTCTCGGCGGCCGAGATGAGCGCCGCGATGTCTGCGGCGAAGTCGCCTTCCGGGACACTGACGCGGTCCACGCGCAGGACCTTGTCCCGCTCGGTGGGCAGCAGCGTCTCGAACTCGGTGGTCAGCGACTCGTGGAGCTTCTCGCCGGGGCGCAGGCCCACGAACTCGATGTCTGCCGGCACGCCCGAGAGCGCGATCATCTTGCGCGCGAGGTCCACGATCTTGACGG
>CAZCRB010000323.1:0-1101 GCA_964500985.1 uncultured Eubacteriales bacterium | reverse complement strand
GATAGCGGATGAGCGGCATCGCCGTGCCGAGCAGACCGGTCGCAACGATTTCGCCTCGGACGCCCGGCTCGTTGATCACCTGCCCCGCCTCATCGACCAAGTCGAGCCGACCGTAGATCTCGTGGACGTGGTAGCGGTGACCGGCGGCGCACTCGGCCGCGAACGCGACCTTCTCGCTCATGCCGTAGAACGTGGCCACGGAAACGCCGAACAGCGACTCGAGATACTCGCGCTGCCCGGGGTACAGGTTCTCGGACACCGCGAGTATGCCTCGAAGGTCGGGCAGGGTGCCGGAGCGGCAGCGAAGCGACCTCCCCAGCACCTCGATGGCGCTTGGGTAGCCGTGCAAGTACGACGGGCTGAACCTCTCGATCTCGGCGATGATGGCAGGCATATGCGCCTCGTCGAGGTCGAACACGGACACGTATAGCTCTCGACGCAACGGTTCCTGCATGGTGATCAGCCGGTCACTCCCTTGACCGAGACGGACCCCGCGAAGCACCGCGCGCTTGTCGTCGAGCCGGTACCCGACGGTGGCCCACGCTTCGACCACGTGCGCCCAGTCCCGCGGCGACGCGTCCTTGTCGATCCAGACGCCCAGCGACCGACCCGTGGTGCCTCCGGTCGTCACGTACTTGCGACTCCCATCGGCGGCCTGCGGATCGATCATGTCCGCCTGGCGGGCCCGCACCGTCTCCTTGTCCAGCAGCGGAAGGCGCGCGAGGTCCTCGAACGAGACCGGTGAGGATGCGTCGATCCCGGCGTCCGCGAAGACCTCCGTCCAGTACGGTGTGCGCAAAGCCGCCCCCACGACCCGCTGGAGCCGCTCGTGGGCGATACCGGCTGCGGCATCTTCAGACGATGAGGCCAACCGGACCTGCGACTGCTCGTCCACGAATGCGCGACCGTAGCGGATGCTCACCGGCAGCAGCCGGGCGCTACGGCCGACCACGCTCCGGACCGGCAGCGGCAGCGACTCATAGACCGAGCGGGCCCGATGGATGACGCTCACCGCGTCACCACCCCTCGCCGCAGGCCGTCATACACGTCCACCAATGTCGCACAGACCGTGGACACCGAGTATCCCTCGGACGCCGACTG
>CAZCRB010000322.1:0-1115 GCA_964500985.1 uncultured Eubacteriales bacterium | reverse complement strand
ACTGGCCGATCTGGAACATCGCCTGCATCAGGCGACCGGCGGCCTCGCGGTACTCACCCATGCCGGAGTCGGCCTGCGCGGCCTCCCAGGGGGCGGGCTGATCGGCGGTCTTGGCGACCTCTGCCGAGCCGGCCTCGGTGAGGCTGAAGACCTTCTTGCCACCGGTCTCCTCAGACGTCACGAGACCTTCGTCTGCCAGCAGTTGCAGCGTGGGGTAGACCGAACCCGCGCTCGGGCTCCAGGCACCTTCGCTTCGTGCCGAGAGCTCCTGGATGATCTGGTAGCCGTGCATCGGCTGCTCGGAGAGCAGGCGCAGGACGGCGGCGCGTACGTCGCCGCGGCGGGCGCGCATGCCGCCGTGTCCGCCAAAGCCGTGCGCGCCCATGCCGGCGCCAAAGCCCATCTTGCCGTGACGGCCAAAGGGCCCGTGATGACCGCGGCCGTGGCCGCGTCCGCAGGACTCGCCGTGGTTGTGGTGATCGTGCATGTCGGTTCCTTTCGTTCGGGAGATATGCGATATATCGCTACCTATCGCGACATAGTAGCAGGAGGTGTGCCAACAGGGCGCGGGCCGCCCGCACGGCCAGGGGGGAATCAACTCCTCGTGCCCGATCCGAGGAGGCCGCTGATGCAGCTCGACTACACCGTCACTACCCAGAAGACCTTCGACACGGCGGTCGAGTCCGTCGTTGCCGCCACGGGGAGAGCCGGCTTCAAGGTCCAGTTCGTCCACGACGTCGCCGCCACGCTCGCGGAGAAGGGGTTCGAGCGGGAGCGCGTCACCATCATCGAGATCTGTAACGCGCGATTCGCGAGCCAAGTGCTGGCCGCCGACGTCAAGATCGGCCTGATGCTGCCTTGTCCGATCATGGTCTACGCGCAGGACGGCGACGTGTTCATCTCCACGATGCGTCCGACGCTCATCGGTGGCTTCTTCCCCGAGGCAGACATCGCCGACGTCGCCGCTCAGGTGGAGGCGATCGTCATCGGCGTGATCGACGAGGCGGCCGCCTAGGAGCCGAAGGTCGAGGCGGCGTCCTTGAGCAGCGCGCGGATCTCAAGTCCCTGCGGGCACATGTCCTCGCACTGGCCGCACTCGGTGCAGAGCTCGGGCT
>CAZCRB010000321.1:0-1118 GCA_964500985.1 uncultured Eubacteriales bacterium | reverse complement strand
TCCGGGTCATCACGACCTTGATGCCCCGCGATTCCAGCTGGGCCTTGAGGTTGTTTGCTATCTGCAGGGCGATTTCGTACTCGGGAATCTCGGTGACTGCACCGGTGGCTCCGCCGGTCGCACTCACCTTGGTCTCCTTGGCACCGGGGCCTACTGGCTCGGGAGTCGTGTCGCCGCGCTCCTGATGCCCCGGGTCGATGACGACGACCGGGACCCGCTTCTGCTTGCGCTTGCCTCGAGCCGCCGCGCCCGCGGGGTAGACGGTCACCTTGCCGCCCTGATCCACCACTGTGCCGCTACTGGGCTCCTGAGCGACCACCTTGGCATCCGCAAAGGAGTCCACGGTGCCCCCCGCAACGACGACCGAGAACCCGGCCGATCGAAGCACCATCGCCGCCTCTTTGACCGAGAGGCCCGCGAGGTCTGGTACCTCGACGTCGGCGGAGGCGGCCACGACGGCCGATGCCGTTGAACCACTCGATGAGGTGGCTGGACGGGCGTCAACGGGCTGGGCATCGTCTCCCAGAGCGCGCATCCCAAAGATCGCGACGACCCCGAGTAGCACCGCCGCGACGACAAGCGCCACAACTGCGGTCCTGGAGTGGCGCCTCATGGCGCCTCGCTGCGTGCGGGCCGGCCGGTGGACCGGCGGCCCAAACCTCTTGAGGCCGGGCATGGCCGCCTTCTCGTGGTGGGCCCGGTAGGATTCGAACCTACAACCAAGGGATTATGAGTCCCCTGCTCCGCCATTGAGCTACGGGCCCTTTTGGGCAACTGGGGTCGGCGTACGCACTGCGACTGTCACAACGGCCGGTGCGCCGACCGGCACTATGGTACAGGGATAACCGATGTTTCGGGAGCGGGTTGCACAACCGGGTTTCGGTTCGTATACTCCTTACTCGCGCCACCGCCGTGGGCGCGATGAGATTCCTCGGTAGCTCAATCGGCAGAGCATCCGGCTGTTAACCGGAGGGTTGTAGGTTCGAGTCCTACCCGGGGAGCCAGTAACAACAGAAGGCCCCGCATCCGCGGGGCCTTCTTTGTGTCTCTGTGAGTCCGCCTCAGCCTGCCGGCGAGCGGCGTACGACTCCCTACTCCAGGTAGTCGCGCAGCTTGCT
>CAZCRB010000320.1:0-1128 GCA_964500985.1 uncultured Eubacteriales bacterium | reverse complement strand
CGCCCACTTCTGCCAAAGCCGTTTTGTAGGCTGCAGCCAAATCATGCATGGCTTTTGCCTGTGAACCGATTTGCTCTGCCAAAGCTTCCGGCTCGGCTGCTCTTGTTCCTTCGTCAGCCCTGACAGTATAGATAGTATCCTCTTTGCGGAACAAGGTGGTGATTACCTGGCTGATATCCTTGTCGCCCATCATACCGAAAATGAAGCAGATTTTCTTGCCGCTGTAGTATTTGTCCAAAGCAGCACGCAGCACAGCTGCTCCGGCCGGATTATGTGCTCCGTCCAAAATAACATCAGGCTTCTGGCTTATTCTCTCCAGGCGTCCTGGCCATTTAGTCAAAGCAACACCTTGATGCAGGGCCAGCTCGTTAATACGGCTGTCTTGTTTGGAGGCAAGCTTGGCAGCTACAACAGCAACTGCCGTATTCAAAATCTGGTGAGCTCCTGGCAATTTAACCTCGTAGTTGGAATGATAATCACCGGCACTGAGCGTAAAGGTCTGGCCTTCCATACTGCTCGAAACTTCCTGTCCGGTGAAAGCTTTGCCGTAAATATATAGTGGTGCTTGTTTGAAGAGAGACATAGCCTGAATCGGGCCTAAAGCCTCTCCTTCTGCCGCCGTAACTACCGGTACGCCATCTTTAATGATGCCGGCTTTCTGCATCGCAATTTCTTCAACAGTTTTGCCGCAGCGGTCAGTATGATCGAGGCTGACATTAGTAATTACAGAAACTACCGGCGTAATAACATTCGTAGAATCCCAAAGCCCGCCAAGACCAACTTCAATCACAGCGTAATCCAGCTTTTGCAGGGCAAAATGCAGAAAAGCAGCTGCCGTCAGTACTTCAAACTGCGTCGGCTGGTCGGTTCCTTGCGCCATAACGCTCTCCACAGCGCGTCTGACAGCGGTAACTACCAAAGCAAAATCTTCATCACTTATCTCTTTCCCATCCACTTCAATCCGTTCATTATATCTGACCAGATGGGGAGAAGTAAATTTTCCGACTTTCAAGCCGCTCACCAATAAGATGTTGGTAATCATACTGGTTACCGAGCCTTTGCCATTGGTACCGGTGACATGAATTGTCCTGACTTTTTGTTCAGGATTGTTCAGTTCTTTTAAGAGGG
>CAZCRB010000319.1:0-1138 GCA_964500985.1 uncultured Eubacteriales bacterium | reverse complement strand
TGGCTGACACATATTAACGGCAAGCCGATTCTTGTATGTTCGACCGGTATGGGTGGGCCTTCGGTAAGTATCGGTATGGAAGAATTAGCCAGAATAGGAATAAAAAAATTTATACGAGTCGGTACAACTGGCTCTATTCAAGAACATATTAAATTAGGAGAAGTCGTTATTAATAATGCCGCTGTACGTCTTGACGGTGCCTCCAGGCATTATGCGCCGATTGAGTTTCCTGCCGTTGCATCTTTGGAGCTTACTAATGCCCTTGTAGAAGCAGCAATCGAGGTTGAAGTACCTTATCATTTAGGTATTTCTATTTCTTCCGATACTTTTTGGCCAGGACAGGAACGTTATGATAGTTTTACCGGCTATGTGCCGCGAGCCTTGCAGGGATCTTTACAAGAATGGCAAGCTTTAGGCGCAAGCAATTACGAGATGGAAACGGCAACGCTTTTCATTGTGGCACAAAGTATGGGTTTAGCTGCTGGCTCAATCTGTGGCGTTGTTGCGCAAAGAACGCAAAGTGAGCAGGTTGCTTCCACGGACATATACCAACTGGCTTCTGAGCGGTTTATACTTATTGTGAAAAGAGCGTTATTTAATATGACTAAAGAAGGAAAATAAAAATGAGTAGAGTAATTATTTTATTATTGGATTCTTTTGGTATTGGCTGTGCTGAAGATGCCGCAACGTTTGGGGATGCTGGTTCGGATACCTTGGGTCACATTAATGAGTGGTGTGGTAAAAACAGAAAAGATCAAACTGGCAAACCAAATTATTTGTTCTTGCCGAATATGGATATGTTGGGCCTCGGGGAGGCGGCTGAGGCCAGCAGGGGCAAGAAATTAAGATTCCCCTTAAGTGAAAACGGTAAAAAATTGTCTGGAGCATGTGGTTGTGCTTCACCGATAAGTAAGGGGAAGGACACTTTGAGCGGCCATTGGGAAATGATGGGCGTACCTGTCAGATTTGATTGGGGATATTTCTCAGCAAAAGAAAACAGTTTCCCTGATGATTTATTAACAAAACTCATTGAAGATGGTGGGCTTCCTGGTATACTTGGGAATAAACATGCTTCAGGGACTGAAATTATTAAAGAATTAGGTGAAGAACATTGCAGAACAGGTAAACCAATTGTTTA
>CAZCRB010000318.1:0-1148 GCA_964500985.1 uncultured Eubacteriales bacterium | reverse complement strand
GTGGCGGTGGCGATGACCTCGCTGGCGCGCTCGTAGTCGAGCACGTGCAGGGCGTTGTCGTTTGACAGCACCGGCTCGTGGACGAAGACGCGGCCGAGCTGCGTCTCCCCGCGTACGAACAGCGACTTGATGAAGTCCTCTTCGACGTTCATGTACTGGTAGAAGAGCTCCCCCAACAGCTTCTGGTCGATGTCGCCGCGCATCCGCATCATCGAGAACTCAAAGAAGCCGGCCATGGGTGGGGGCAGGATGTAGGTGGTCTCGCCCTCGTGCTCGGTGTCGACGAGGATGGCGCGAGACGCCAGCTCCTCGAGGACGCGCCGGGTCTCGGGCAGGTCCATCTTGAGGATCTTGGCGGCCTGGACCGCGGTGAACGGCTTGATGGGCAGCTGCGCGACGATGGCCGCTTCGCGCTCGGAGAACAGGATCGCGAGGATCTTGTACAGCGACTCCGAGGGCGGAGCCCCTTGCGGGAACCGGTTGAGGCGATCGACAAGCTCGGTATAGCCGGACTTCAGCGTGACGTGCGCCATGTTCCCGTCCTTTGCGTGAAGCGCGGGCGCCTTCTACCTAGCGGGGATTCGGTCCGTCGTCCCCCGATTCCTGCTCAGGAGTCCGCAGTGCGTAGGCGACGAGGATCCCCACACCCACCGCGATCAGGATCGCCGGCCACCACAGGTCCCAGGCCAGGTTGAAGGCGAAGATCGTGGCGATGACCGCCAAGACCAGCCCCCACACGAGCGACCCGCCCGCGCCCGAATCGAGCCCGCCCTGCGCGCGGTACGAACGCCACGCGTTGTACAGGCTCGCACCCGAGGCGAGGTAGATGAAGATCGCCCACCAGTTGCCCGCCAAGACGAAGTACCCGCTGCGCTCCAGCAGAAACGCGACGCCGAGCAAGATCAGGATCACCCCGATCACCCAGCTGGTCGCCTGCTTGTCGCGGTGGCGATGCGGCGTGCTGCCACCGTGCGGAGTCGGTGCTGTCTGTGCCATGAGATGCCCCCTAGATGCATTGTGCGCCCGGTCCTGCGGACACACCGAGTGGCCGCTCCCTTGTGAGTCTCTTTCCGCCATATGTGCAAAGCGAGACGCAGCGGTAGGGTATCCACCACAGGGACCCGCTCCCCCTTCGCGCAGCCGCGCTC
>CAZCRB010000317.1:0-1153 GCA_964500985.1 uncultured Eubacteriales bacterium | reverse complement strand
AGACCAGCGACGCCATCAAGAAGCTCATGGGCCTGGCCGCCAAGACCGCCCGCGTGGTGCGCGGCGGCGAAGAGCTCGACATCCCCGTCGAGCAGGTCGTCGTGGGCGACGTCGTCGTGGTGCGCCCCGGCGAGAAGGTCCCGGTCGACGGCCTGGTCATCACCGGCACCTCGAGCGTCGACGAGTCGATGCTGACCGGCGAGTCGATCCCGGTCGAGAAGAACGCCGGTGACGCGGTCATCGGTGCCACCATCAACAAGCTGGGCAGCTTCACGTTCCGCGCGACCAAGGTCGGCTCGGACACCGCGCTTGCCCAGATCATCAGGCTCGTCGAGGACGCGCAGGGTTCCAAGGCGCCCGTCCAGCGGTTCGCCGACACGATCAGTGCCGTCTTCGTGCCGTTCGTCATCGGCGCTTCGCTGCTGACGTTCCTGTTCTGGCTCTTCGCCGGGCCCGCCATCTTTGGCGCGACCCCCGATCCCGCGAGCGTCTTCGTGCTCTTCGAGCCGATCGTGATGGCGGCCGCCACCAACGGCTGGTTCATCGCCGCGCTGCTCGCCGGTATCGCCGTCGTCGTCATCGCGTGCCCCTGTGCGCTTGGCCTGGCCACGCCGACCGCGATCATGGTCGGCACCGGTCGCGGGGCCGAGAACGGCATCCTGATCAAGAACGGCGAGGCTCTCGAGACCGCCTACAAGATCGATGCGATCGTGTTCGACAAGACCGGCACGCTGACCCACGGCAAGCCCGTGGTCACCGACGTCGAGCTCGCCGAGGGCCACGACGTGAACCGCGTGTTCACGCTCGCGGCAGCGCTCGAGCGCGGCAGCGAGCACCCGCTCGCCGAGGCGGTCGTCGCCAAGGCCAAGGCCGACGGCATCGACCTGCCGGCCGTCGAGGGCTTCTCGGCGGTACCGGGACACGGGGTCGAGGGCACGGTCATGGGCATGCGTGTGGCGTTCGGCAACCGCAAGCTCATGGCGCGCGAGGGCATCTCGATCGAGGCCTTCGAGCCGCGCATCTGCGAGCTCGAGGACCAGGGCAAGACGGTCATGCTCGTCGGCGTCAACGGCGCCAAGCTTGCCGGCATCATCGCCGTGGCCGACACGCTCAAGGAGAACTCGGGCGAAGCGGTCGCCAAGCTCCAGAGCCT
>CAZCRB010000316.1:0-1155 GCA_964500985.1 uncultured Eubacteriales bacterium | reverse complement strand
GTCGCCATCCGGGCATCGAGCAGCACCCGCAGCGGGCGCGGGGCGGCGGTGCTATCGGCGGCAGACGGGGTCACGGGCTCTCCGGGAATCGGGACGACACAGGGTATTGTGCCACGCGCGCAGCGGCGGGAATCAGACGGCGGCCAGCGCGCGCTCGAACGAGGCGACCATCCCCTGCGCGGTGCGCTGCCAGGTGAACGCGCGTGCGCGCTCCTCCCCTGCCGCGACGAGGCGTTCGCGCAGGGCCGGCTCGGCGACTAGGCGCTCGATCGCCGATGCGAGCGCCTGGGGATCGGCGGGGTCGACGAGCAGCGCGGCCTCCCCTGCGACCTCGGGCAACGACGAGCGGTCGGCGGCCACGACCGGGGCGCCGCACGCCATCGCCTCGAGCACCGGCATCCCAAACCCCTCGTAGACGCTCGGGTAGACGAACGCCGTGGCTCCCGAGTACAGCGCGAGCAGGTCGTCGAACGGCGCATCGCCGACGAGCCGCACGCGCACCGCGATACCGAGCGACGCGGCGACGGCACCGACGTCGAGACCGCTGGCCGTCGTGCGCGGCCGCCCGAGGGCGACCAGCGTCAGACGCTCGCGGACCGACGCGGGCAGCGCCGCGAACGCCTCGAGGGTGGCTCGGACGTTCTTGCGCGGGTTGTAGACGTCCATCGCCAGCAGGTAGTCACCGGTGATGCCGAGGCGCTCGCGCACGGCAGCCACCCGCTCGGCGGTGGCGGGTGCGAACACGGCGGTGTCGACCCCGAGGGGCACCACGTCAATGCGATCGGCGGCGAGCCCGTAGTGCGCCAGCGCGTCGTCGGCCGTGGACTGCGAGGTGGTCACGACGCGGGTCGCATCCCTGAGGATCCGCTCGATGAGGTAGCGGTTGGCGAAGCGGTTGAGCGGCGGCTGCTGCTCGGGGAAGTGCAGGTGCCAGAGGTCCTGGACGGTCGCGACGGTAGCGATGCCGCGCGCACGGAACGGCAGCAGGTGGCGCGGGCTCCAGAACACGGTCACGCCGTCAGCCGCGAGCAGCGGGTTGATGCCGGTCTGCATCCACGCGATGTTGCTGCGCGTGGTCAGGCCGGTCCCGAGCCGCAGCTCGAAGCCGACGTCGAGCGGGTCGCTCGTGTAGGGGACGACCGGCGGGGTCGCGGC
>CAZCRB010000315.1:0-1157 GCA_964500985.1 uncultured Eubacteriales bacterium | reverse complement strand
ATCTGTCTGGAATTGAGGCCTTCATATTTAGCCTCTTTCTGCATCTTTTGATAATTTGCCAGTCTTTCCGCTTTCAGCAGACCGTCCTTGATAGCCTTCTGTACCGCGCAATCCGGCTCACTGGTATGAGTGCAGTCATGAAATCTGCACTTTGCCGCCAGCGTATCGATATCAGCAAAAGCCTTCGCCAGGTCAACACTTTCAATGCCTAGTTCCCGCATTCCCGGTGTGTCAATAACAACACCGCCGTCCGGCAGTACGATCAGTTCACGTCTGGTTGTCGTATGCCTGCCTTTATCATCATTTCTAAGTCCCTGCGTTGACAGCATATCTTTGCCCACCAGTTTGTTGATCAAGGTTGACTTGCCAACACCGGAGGAACCGATGAAAGCAATCGTTTTGCCTTCACCAAGGTATTTTTTGATAGCCGGCAAACCATCCTCAGTCAGGCTAGAGGTGACAAGCACATCAACACCACAGGCAACGGCTTCGAGCTCCTGCAATTTTCCCTTGACGTCCTCACATAGGTCCGCCTTAGTCAGCACAACAACAGGAATAGCGCCGCTGTCCCAGGCAATGCCAAGATAACGTTCTACTCTTCGCAAGTTGTAGTCATTATTAAGCGACATACAAATAAAAACAGTATCGATGTTCGCCGCCACAATCTGTTCAGCATTGCCTGTCCCTGCAGCCTTGCGGATAAAAGCGCTTTTGCGCGTCAGAATATGATGAATGATAGCGTTGCCGCCAGCGTCGTTGTCACGGTCAAGCATGACAAAATCACCTACTGCCGGATAATCAGCTGCAGTATTTGCCGCAAAGCGCATCTTACCGGATATTTCTGCCGCTACTTCGCCGTTCTCTGTCATCACCTTGTACAAATCCTTGGATTGGGATATGACCCGACCAAGGCATAAGCCCACGTATATAGAAGACTCAGTAATGAACCTTTGGCTGAGCCCTAAACTTTTCATATCTGTTCTTTTCAATTTTTCATCCTCCAAAAAGTTTTAATGTAGCCTTTTGGGAGGTATCTACATTAAATTACTCTGCATACACCTCCCGCTTTACTACAATATCCATTTTGTTAGTGCTCAACACAAAACACCACTCCTTCCAAAAATAAATGCTATTGCACCTACATAATAGCACAAAAG
>CAZCRB010000314.1:0-1172 GCA_964500985.1 uncultured Eubacteriales bacterium | reverse complement strand
GCGTCCGAGCCGGTGAAGTCGACCGTCAGCCACTTGTCCGTGCCGCGTGCTCCAAGGGCGTCTGCGATCTCGTCTCGAACGGCGTCCAGGTCGGCCGCCGTACCGAGCTGGCGATCCGGCTCGACGACGATGTGGATCTCGATGAACTGCCCGCGACCGACCTTGGTCGCATAGCTCGTGTAGTCGACGAAGCCGTGTCGCGCGACGATCCGGTCCATGACGCCGCGAACCTGGGCGTCGAGACCGGACGGGGTCATCAGGAGGATCTCGGAAAGCGCCTCGCGCACCGTCCGGATCGGGATGGGGAGCACCAACAGGCTGAGCAGGGCAAGCACCGCGGGGTCGACGTAGCGCGCCAGGTACGCGTACGGCGTCGATCCGAGAACCCAGGCGAACGCGAATGCCACGACCAGCGCACCGGACTCCGTCGCCGACATGAGCCAGCTCTGCGCGTCGAGGTGGACGAGTCCCGAGTCGGCGGCGCGGTTCTTGCGCCGCTCGTAGAGGTACATCGCGAAGCACGCCGCGGTCAGCACGAGCGAGTAGCCGATCGCCCAGCCGAGCGCGACTTCCTGGCCGCCCGCGAGGAAGCTTCCGACCGCGTCGATGAAGCCGTAGACGCACAGGACGATCAGCATGCCGCCGTACAACGCCAGCGTCATGGGCTCGATGTGCCAGTAGCCGTACTGGAACGTGCGGTTCTCCGGGCGCATGACCAGTCGAGCGACCCACAGTCCGAGCAGCCCCATCGCGACGTCGACGACCGAGAACAGCCCATCGAACACGATAGCCGTCGAGCCCGACAGCAGTCCGAGGACGACCGCGAAGCCGCCGAGCACGGCCGCCAGAAGCACCGAACGCTTCAGGACCCGCTGTTCTGTGACGGCATCGGGCACGGCGGGCCTCCCCCTAGCGCCTGTCCTCGTCGGTCGGCTTCCGGTGGCTCTTTGGCGTGAGGAATTCGAACCTCGTGCGGGGCATCGGGTCGTGTCTGCGTCCCCAGCGATCGACAACCACGAACAGAACGGCCAGGCCGACCGCAGGAATCGCCATGAGAAGCAGCAGCCCGAGCAGGTCCACCAGCGCACCCCCGTCCATTCTGCCCAACAATCCTGCGCGCGAGCCGCGCCGGGAACATGCGAGACAAGTGAGCAGCTACGCGCGCGGATACG
>CAZCRB010000313.1:0-1172 GCA_964500985.1 uncultured Eubacteriales bacterium | reverse complement strand
GGATATGCCACCACTGCCAACGTCACTCGTACTCTCCAAATGGTCAGCCTAACGTCCTAGGCATGAGCGGCGGCCCATGCCTCTGAGGTCAGTCTACCTTTCGCCGTCCGCTCGATGCCTTTGTTAGGCGGCTCGGGCTCGGTTCACTCCGGCAGCCGGCGGCTGAACCGGTTCACGAGCACTATCACAGGGATGAGGCCGAGCAGCGGGACAACAAGGTAGACCGGTGACCAGATGCTCGTGACGTCTGGGGCGACCAGCCCGGTGAGCGATGCGAACGCAACGAGCAGCAGGCCGTAGATGGCGAAGAGCTTGCCGCCGTACGCGTTGATCTCATACCAGTTGCGCTCGGACGCGAACGCCTTCCGGATCCGGATGCCATAGCCGGGGTTCATCGGGACCCGCCTGAGAATCAGCGGAATCGCCATCAAGACCAACAGCAGACCGAAACCGATGAGGACGTACGGAATAGGTATCGGCATGCTCTCCCCCGCCGATGCTGCTGAAGTGTGTCCGCCTAACGTGTTGCGGATGAGCGGCGGCCTGTGCCGCTCCAGGTCAGTCTACCTTGTGCCGTCCGCTCGAAACGCTAGTTAGGCGGAGCCCCAGTAGTTCGGTGGCCGTCCGCGTCAGGCCATCCTTGTCCACAGTGTCGGGCGCCTTGGCCAGGAGAACGTCGACCAAGGCTGCCATGGCCTCGCGCCGCACGCTCACCAGCCGGACGATGACCTCGGGTCGCCGGCCATCAGCGGTCTGCTGCCGAATCTCGAATCGACCGCGGTATTCACCCGGCCAGAACTGGATGTCGGTGACTGCCGCCCAAAGAACCTCCTGGCGACCATACAGATCCTCAAACAATGCCCGATCGTCTTCGAACACCCAGCGATTCGGCGCGGTCTCTGCCCGGACCCAGAAGGCGACAAGCATACCCGCGCCGACAAGCAGCAATACCCCCGGCCAGCCAAGGAGAGAGCCTGAGTGGGCCGACGGGAGTCGCACGTCGAGGCCCAAGAGCGCCACCAGGGCGACGACGGCGGATGCCGCGACCAGGCGCGGGACAACGAGGCGATACGGTTTCTCAATGATCACGCGCGGTTCCCCTCGACACAGCCGCGACCGGAGACGCAACTTCCGCCTAACGTGTTGCGTTTGAGCGGCGGCCTGTGCCGCTC
>CAZCRB010000312.1:0-1177 GCA_964500985.1 uncultured Eubacteriales bacterium | reverse complement strand
GAGACCGATGCCGTCGGCTTGACCGTGTCGACGGTGACGAGCCGCTGCGCGTCGAGCGTGTTGCCGGCGCGATCGTAGTACCGCGCGCGTACGGTGTAGTCGCCGTCGGCCGCGACCGGCACCAGGGCGCTGGGGGCATAGGCCACCGGCGCCGAGAAGCCCGCTCCGGTGTCGAAGGCCATCGTGACCGCGTCGGGGACAGCGGCGACCACGGCGATCTCGCGACTGGCGCTGTAGGCGCCGTCACCGTTGATCGTCACCGTGCCCGTCGGGGGCGTGTAGTCGATCCGCGTCGTGACCGAATTCATGGGCTCGACGTTGCCGGCATAGTCCACCGACCGGAACCAGATCACGGTCTCGCCCTCGTCGGTGATGCGCACCGGGTCTTGGTACTGCTGCTCGCCCTGGCCGTCGATCGTGAAGTACGTCGCCGAGACGCCGGACAGCCCGTCGGTGGCACCGAGGGTGACGGTCACCGGGCGATTGGTCCAGCCGGTCTCGAGCGTCGGCGTCGTCGTGGGTGCGTGCTGGTCGATCCTTACCTGCGCGGTCTGGGTTGCCGACACGTTGCCCGCGAAGTCGATCGCGACGTAGCCAAGCTCGTTGACGCCCTCGGTGTCGACGGTGATGGGGCCGTCGTAGAGGGTTGAGGCGCCGCCGTTCAGTGCGTAGCGCAGCGCGGCGACCCCACTGAGCGAATCGGTCCCGCTCAGGGTGATGCCTCCGGCGCTCTGCACCCAGCCCGCGGGAATGCCGTCGACGGCGGCCTGGGGCTTCACCTTGTCGACACGCACCGTCTCGAAGTGCTCGGTCTCGACGTTTCCGGCCCGGTCGGTCGCACGCACGCCAATGATGTTCGCCCCACTGTCCGCAACGTCGAACGGCCCGGTGTAGAGCTGCGACGGTCCGCCATTGATCGTGTAGTGGATGGCGGCGGGTCCCGAGCGGGCGTCAGTGGCGGATGCGGTCAGAGAAACCGTCGATCCCGACCACCCGGCGGACACACCGTGCAGGGTCGAGGTCGGCGCGGTCAGGTCGATCTCGAAGGTCTCGGACGCGTAGGAAGAAGCGTTACCCGCCACGTCGATCGCGCGATACTCGACGGTGTAAGTGGCCTCCGAGGACAACGTCAGGGTCCCGGTGTACTTCGACTCGGTGCCGCCGTTGACCCGATACC
>CAZCRB010000311.1:0-1184 GCA_964500985.1 uncultured Eubacteriales bacterium | reverse complement strand
GCTTTACACACATACATTCCTGCATCTTTATTAAATTCAAACTCATCTTCTTTTGCGCGTGTGCCATGCGTAACTATTGGGTGCAATTTAGAAACTAGAGCTAGTCCATTTTCTTTGGTATAGCTTATATTATCTTTCTCAGAATACGCCGCATCTCCAATAATCGTATCAATTTCCATTCCTGCCTCTTGACTCTTATGAATTAATTCCTGCAGGAATTTCCCATCACTTTTCTCACCTGTTGTTACAACTGCTGCAGTGATAATTCGTTCGTCACTCATTGCGATATGTGTTTTGTAGCCAAAGAAAGACGAATCTGCTGTTTTATGTCCTACACGTGCATCTGGATCAGCTGAATAGTTCAGTTGTTCTGTATAATCTTCTACTACTTCTTTTAGTACATTTAATTTTTCCTTAACGGCTGGAATTGTAGCGATTTGAGGTTCTGATTCGACAACAGAAATAACTTGACGGCAATAATTTAGTTCATCTGTTACTTCGTTAGAAGTTGTTTTCGGTGGAAACTTCTCTTTCATGGATTCATCAATTTGATACACGGCTTTTCTAACATTTTTTGATTTCTCTTGTAAAAATTCTTTAGGTGTCTTTTGGTTATAACGTGCTTTTGTATGAGTGGCATCCATGATAATCGTTTTACTCTTAATGATTCCTTTTTCAAGCGCAATCTCAACTGTTTTTCCAATAAGCATATCTAATAAACTCACATCTTGAAGACGGAGCTTACGGAATTTGGTTAAAGAACTTGGGTCAATTACAGGATCTTCCGGTGCCATGTCGAGGAAATATTTAAATGACATATCGTATTTAGAACGTTCTACTACATCTACATCTGACAAATCATTAATGGATTTGAGCAGAAGATATTTAAACATACGAATCGGTGGTACTGCATTGCGACCGTTATCGAGGCAATATTTCGTTTTCAATTCTTCGAGAATGAATGAAAAATCCACTAGTTCATTGATTTGGCGAAGCATATTATCTTTAGGGATTACCAGATCATAAATAGCTATGAAAGGGCTAAGATTAAAAGATTCTTGATTTGAAATCATTTGGATACCACCTACATACTTAATAACATTATTATAAAGTAAAAAGGCAGTGGAACGTTTGATTAAAATAAACATTCCACTGCCAAATAATAAAATTGAACTTTTTCAGTG
>CAZCRB010000310.1:0-1196 GCA_964500985.1 uncultured Eubacteriales bacterium | reverse complement strand
TCATCATCGCGTCACTTAACATTTGCGGCTCATCCGGTAAAATCTCCATATGCACCACCTGATAGCCGTTAGCTTCCACAATCTCCCGAATGACTTTACCGCTCATGTCTTCTCTTTCTCCTCTATACCCTGAATCACTGGAGGTAATGATTGCTACCCTTTTCATGAAAATTCACCTCATCCACCAATTTGGAACATCGACTTAGTTTCCCTGTCTGCAACAAACGCTTCCGTGAAATGGTGTTCTACTGGTTTATTACCCAGTGCCTGTAGAATTGCTGCTTCCATTTCCTCGTCGGACTTGCCTTCTCTTAAAAGCTCTTTTAAATTCAGCCCTGCATCATACTGCAAGCATGTTTTCAACTTTCCGTCTGCAGTCAGTCTCACCCGATTGCAACTGCTGCAAAACTTGTGGCTCATTGCGCTGATAAAGCCGATTTTGCCTTGAAAGCCGGGGACACTGTAATAGTGGCAAGGCCCATTTCCCAATACTTCATCAAAAGGAACAGGTACACCATAAGCCTGCTTTAGTTTCTGCAGAACATCAGCTTCGCTTGTAAATGTGAAATTTTTCCCTAATCCGATTGGCATCATTTCGATGAACCGGACATGTACCGGGTTGTTTTTCGCAAGTTCGGCAACTTCGGAAATATTCTGTCCCTGCAGTCCCAAAGGAACACAGTTTACTTTAAGTTTTATATCTGGATGCGCTAGTGCTTTCTCGAGCCCCGAAAATACTTTATCAAATACATCCCTACCCGTTATTTCTTTATAAAGCTTTGGATTCAGTGTATCGAGACTTATATTGATACCGTCGATTTGCAGCCCTGATAGTTGATCAATATAATCAGCAAGATGCGTTCCGTTAGTAGTCAAAGTTACCTGCTCAATTCCCGGCACTTTTTTAAGCTTAGCAATAAGATTGAGCACATGAAAGCGTACCAGCGGCTCCCCTCCGGTGATTTTGATGCGGCTAACACCCAAACGTGCAAAGCATTCCGCCACCCGAATGATCTCCTCATAAGAAAGAATATCACTATGTGTAAGCGACTCTACTCCGTGCTCCGGCATGCAGTATCTACAACGAAGGTCGCATCTGTCTGTAACCGAGATACGTAAATAATTGATCTTTCTGTTAAAGGCATCTATCATCATTACTTATCGCCACCCCAATAAAATTCTCCGCTCTTACCTCC
>CAZCRB010000309.1:0-1213 GCA_964500985.1 uncultured Eubacteriales bacterium | reverse complement strand
CACCACCGTCGGCGAGCTGCTCGGACGCGAGTGCGACGTGGTCATCACGGCCGATCACGACGCGGTGCTCGCGCTCAAACCGGATGTCGTGTGCGTGCTCACCGCGAGCAACCTGCACGAGATCACTTCGCAGGTCGAGCCCGCCCTGCGCGCCGGCTGCAACGTCATCGGCATCGCCGAGACCCTCTCGTATCCCTGGGCGAGCGACCCGGAGTGGGCCGCGCGCATCGATGCGCTCGCCCGCGAGCACGGCGTGAGCGTGCTGGGGACCGGCATCAATCCGGGCTTCGTCCTCGATGCCCTGCCCATCGCGCTGAGCTCGATCTGCCTGCGCATCGACCGGATCGAGTGCTCGCGCATCAACGACCTGTCGCCCTTTGGCCCCACGGTCATGGCGAGCCAGGGCGTGGGCACGACCCTCGAGGAGTTCGAGGCGGGCATCGCCGAGGGAAGCATCGTCGGCCACATCGGGTTCCACGAGTCGATCGGGCTCATCGCCAAGGCCATGGGCTGGGAGATCGACGAGATCAAGGAGACGCGCGCGCCCATCGTCACCGGCGTCGAGCGCGAGACGCCGTGCGTGAAGGTCGCGGCGGGGGACGTGTGCGGATGCCGGCACGTCGCCTGGGGGTATGCGGGAGGCGAGCTCAAGATCGAGCTCATCCACCCGCAGCAGATCCGCCCCGAGGCCGAAGGCCAGGAGACCGGTGACTACATCAAGATCATCGGCGAGCCCACCATCACGCTGGCGATCCAGCCGGAGATCCCGGGCGGCAAGGGCACGTACGCCAGCGTGGGCAACTACATCCCCCTCATCATCGACGCCCCGGTGGGAATGCTCACCGTGGTGGACATGCCGCTGCCGCGCCACTGGTCCCCATCGATGTAAGGGAGTCCCCGATGTCTGCTGTCGTGCGCTGCCACGCCGGTGATTGGGTCGAGGTCGAGCGCGTGCTGCTCGAGCCGGCCGACCGGGCCCCCGGCTTGCCGGAGGCGACCGCGGCGACGCCGCTGCGGATGTGGGTGAAGGGGTTCGCGCGCACGGACGCCGCGTTGGGCGAGCCGCTCGAGATCGAGACGATGACCGGGCGCACCGAGCACGGAGCGCTCACGGCCGTCCTGCCCGGCTACGACCACACGTTCGGCACGCCACCGCCCGAGCTCGTGGCGGTCGGTCGCGACCTGCGCGCGCGGCTCGCGGCGTGGCGCGCGC
>CAZCRB010000308.1:0-1220 GCA_964500985.1 uncultured Eubacteriales bacterium | reverse complement strand
GCAAGGTAGACTGACCTGGAGCGGCACAAGCCGCCGCTCAAACGCGACACGTTAGGTTGAACGCGGGGGAGTGGATGGGCTTCCTGCTCGAGAATCTGGCTCGTCTGATCGTCTCGCCGTTCGTCGACGCGTGGCGCAGACTGCGCTCGTCGGCGAATCCGCCGGTCGGGCTGCAGCGGTCTCTCGCGGCCGACATGCGCAGTCTCTCGCTCATCTCGGACTCGGCTTTCGATGCGCAATACGATCAGCTTGCGCAGCGAGTGATGCGGGACCTGCGCTTCCGTCCGTCCGTCTCACGGCTGAAGGCGCTCGAAGTTGTGTTCTGCTCGCTTGATGACATCGACGCTCGTGAGTCCTCGGAACAGGCTGTTGAGGCCGTGGTCGACCGGTTGGTGTGGCGGGTTAACACAGGCAACCTACACTAGTCGGCCTGGGTCAACCTAACTAGCGTTTCGAGCGGACGGCGCGAGGTAGACTGACCTGGAGCGGCACAGGCCGCCGCTCAAACGCAACACGTTAGACCGTGCCAAACCAAGGTGGGCAACGAACATGGCACTCGTACTTGGCTCGGAGCCTGAGCGCGAACTCAGAACACGGCGCATAGCCGTACATGAGGCCGGCCACGCCGCGCACGCACACCACTACGAACCCGACATCGTGGAGATCGACGAGCTACACGTAAGCCCCCTGCAACCGCATTGCAGCGGCTGCAGGCTCTTGGTCGACGACATGGATGCGTACGATGACCCTGCCTTGGCTACCGACCACGCAGTCCGCGCGCTCATGGGCGACTACGCAGTTGGACGCCTGGTGGATGGGGACGAACGTATAGCGCCAGTCGAGGCCCTTGCCTACGCTGCAGGATTGCGCGAGAACCCGCCGTCGGAAGGCGAACTCAACTGGCCCGCGGACGCTGGCGACGTACGGAACGCAGCGGAGGCACTCCGCACGGCTGTGGCCAGCGGAGTCTACAGTACCTTTGAAGAAGCATACTCGGCGGTGGTCGAATTGCTCGTGGACCGCTTCGCCGTGCTGGAAAAGTCCATCTGTGCGCTCGCAGACGCTGCAATTCGCAGGCAGACAATGACCGGACTGGAGGTCCGGGCGGTGCTCGAAGGGGCACTGGGCGGAGGCGGGATTCCTGACGGCAATGCTGGGCCGGTCCAACTGGCGTTTCGAGCGGACGGCGTTAGGTAGACTGACCTGGAGCGGCACAGGCC
>CAZCRB010000307.1:0-1230 GCA_964500985.1 uncultured Eubacteriales bacterium | reverse complement strand
TGCAGGCGTTCTCGGTGCCGATCGTGCGTATCCTTGCCGGTCCGCAGTACGAAGGAGCCGAGCGGATCGTGGGCGTTGTGGCGCTTGGCAGTCTGCTGTGTGGCGCCGCGATGTTGATGACCCCTGTTGCGATCAAAGCGGGTCGCTCGCATGTGGTCGCCATCGCGTTCGGGGCGGGTGCGGCCGCGAATCTGGCGATCAACGTCTGGCTCATTCCTGTGCTTGGGATGTCGGGCGCTGCCGCTGCGACGCTGGCTGGCTACGCGTGCGTCATGGTCGCTGCACTGCTCTTCACTCCCGTCGCGTCGCGTCCGCCCGGGTTCGTCACCACGGCGTGGAGGGTAGTCCCGCTGATGTCTCTCGCCACGGTGCCGTCCCTGATCGACTACGGCGGTCCGTTCGAGCAGTTCGCAGCAAGCGCGGCGCTGTCGATCTTCGGGCTGGCCGCGCTAGTCGCCGCACGGGTCGTTGATCTCGGCGATCTGTGGCAGGTCGTCAGGTCGCTCGGGCAGTCGGTCACGCGCATGTTGAAGAGCGCACTGCCTCACAGCTCCGGCGCGGGACGCTGGCTGCGGCAGGTCGCGTTTGTGGTTCGACGGGCGCCCCAGGCGATCGCCCTGCTGCGCGGTGCCCGCAGGCGTGCCCGGGGCAGGGGCGTCGGGGCCATCGGCGTGGTGTGTCGTGAGACGCCGTACCTGAGGTACCTGCGCGAAACCCCTGAGGCGCTTGCGCGGGTCGTCAGTGGGGTCGACCGAATCGTCGCGGGCGAGATGGTCACATTCGGCCGCTGTTGGCAGTGGGAGTCGGATGCGGACTGGCACCTCGACGCGTTTTCCGGACGCCGGTGGGCACGGTTGCCCTCCGGCATCATCGATGTCAACTTCGTCCGTGCTGACTCGGACGTGCAGAGTCCCTGGGAGACGTCCAGACTCGAGCACGTCTGGCGCGTCGCGGTCGCCTACGCGGCGAGCGGCGACGAGGCCTACGCCGCGTGGGTCGTCGAGCGTCTCGCATCATGGCAGCGCGCCAACCGGGTCGGTTGGGGAGTGAACTGGACGGTCTCGATGGAGGTTGCCTTGCGTGCGATCGCCATCTCGGAGATCTGCGCTTGCGTGCAGGGCAGCCCACACTGGATCGAGCGTGTCGCGCGCGACGTGTACCTTCTTCTCGCGGACCATGTCGAGTGGGCGCTCGACAACCTCGAGCACTACGGCAGCGGGACGCAGAACC
>CAZCRB010000306.1:0-1257 GCA_964500985.1 uncultured Eubacteriales bacterium | reverse complement strand
CTGATTCAGCAGGCAGTACGCGATCGAGCCAGTGATATTCATATCGAACCCCAGGAGGATAACCTGCGGGTACGTTTTCGTGTGGACGGTGTTTTGAGGGAAGTAATTTCGTTTCCGAAGAATACACAGGCCCCTATCTTATCACGCATAAAAATTATGGCTGATATGGATATAGCTGAGAAACGCCTGCCACAGGATGGGCGCATTAATATATTGGAAAAAGGCAAACAGATAGATATTCGTGTTTCAACCTTGCCAACTATTTTAGGTGAAAAGGTTGTAATGAGGATTCTGGACAAGAGTGCTATGGCTATAGCGCTGAAGGACCTTGGTTTTTCAGATAAGAACATGCAAATGTATAATGATCTGATTACCAAGTCATATGGCTGTGTTCTGGTAACGGGACCTACCGGCAGCGGTAAATCAACAACTTTATATTCGACTCTTATGCATGTTAACAGCCCGACGAAAAACATTATTACAGTAGAAGATCCTGTGGAATACAGGATACTGGGCGTTAACCAGGTTGCTGTCAATAATAAAGCAGGATTAACTTTTGCGAATGGCCTGAGAACTATTCTGCGTCAAGATCCAAACGTTATCATGGTCGGCGAGGTTCGTGACAAGGAAACTGCCGAAATAACGATAAATGCGGCCTTAACAGGCCATTTGGTTTTCAGTACTTTGCATACTAATGATTCGGCAGGGGCTATTACCAGACTTCTTGATATGGGGGTTGAACCTTTTCTTGTTGTTTCCTCCGTGCGCGGTATTATAGCACAACGTCTTGTACGTGTCATTTGTCCGCATTGCAAAAAAGAATATGTGCCGGAGCCTTATTCCAATGAGCGTCTTTATCTGGGCGTAAGTGAGTATGAACCAATAACATTATGGAAAGGCGAAGGCTGTGCACGTTGTAACTTTACAGGGTATATGGGAAGAATGTCTATCCATGAGGTTTTGCCAATTAATGAAGAAATGAAAGCAATGATCATGAACGGTGAAGCTGATAATAAGATATTTGAAGTAGGACGTAAGTATGGTACTACTTCGATGAAAGAAGACGGTATCGAAAAAGTAAGGCAGGGTAAGACCACGGTAAGCGAATTATTACGCGTTGCCTATGTATAGGGAGGATTACTGATGATTGATGAATTGCTAGAGGAAGCTGTTGCTCGCAATGTATCTGACGTACATTTGACTGTCGGTTTGCCGCCGGTGTTTCGCATTAATGGCATTTTACGAAAAACAGACAAA
>CAZCRB010000305.1:0-1260 GCA_964500985.1 uncultured Eubacteriales bacterium | reverse complement strand
TGGGCGCTGGCGCGGTCCTCTCGGCTCCTGCTGGAGGCGGGTATGGCCGATCCCCTCGAGCGCGCCGTGCGGGGAGGTCGCGATGAGTGAGAGCCGCGTGTGGCTGATGGGCGCTCCTCTCGACGCGTTAACGATGGCCGAGACGGTCGCGCGGTGCTCGGAGCTGGTGGAGGCCGGATGTCCCGCCCAGCACGTCGTGGTGAATGCGGGCAAGTACGTGCAGATGCGAGACGATGAGCGATTGGCGCGCATCGTTCGCGACTGCGCGATCATCAACGCTGACGGCATGGCGGTCGTGTGGGCGGCTCGTGTGCTTGGAGCCCCCGTTCCGGAACGGGTCACAGGAATCGACCTGATGGGCGAGATGCTTGACGTCGCACAGGCGCGGGAATGGCCGGTGTTCTTCTTGGGGGCACGGGCCGAGGTCCTGGAGGCATTCGTGGCCGAGGTGTCGTCACGGTTCCCCAGGATCGTGATCGCCGGTGCGGCTGATGGCTACTTCGATGACGATGCGACCATGGCCGACAAGATCGGGCGCAGTGGGGCGCGCATCGTGTTCGTGGCGATGCCCACGCCACGCAAGGAATACTTCGCCGACGAGCAGCTGGATCGCATGGGTCCGGCACTCGTTATTGGAGTCGGCGGTTCTTTCGACGTATGGGCGGGCGTCACGAGACGCGCGCCCGCGTGGATGCAGGCTGCAGGTCTCGAGTGGCTGTTCAGATTCCTGCAGGAGCCGAGACGGATGTGGCGCCGCTACCTGGTGGGAAACACGCGCTTCGTGGCGATGGTGCTGCGAGAGATGGTCGTGCCGACCAAGAGCAGCCGCGTGTGATCGGCCTTGGGTGAGGCCTAGGGCGGATCGGGTCGGGCAGGAGATGTCTTGAGGGTTACTGACTGACAAGGGGAGTGGACGTGGGAGCGGATCGCGGGACGATGCGGCTCTACCGCTGGGGCAACTGGCTGCACAGGCATCGCGTGCCGTGGCTGCCCCGGCTGACACAGGGACTGGGACTAGTGCTGTTCTCGTCGATGGTGCCGGCCGGGGCGCAGATCGGTCGCGGAACCGTACTCGCCTATGCGGGGCTCGGTATCGTGATCCATGCCCGCGCTCGCATCGGTGAGGGGTGCCTGATCGCGCCCCAAGTGACCATAGGCGGGCGCTCGGGGCATGCGGATGTTCCAGTCATCGGCGACCGAGTGTACGTCGGGGCGGGGGCTAGGATCCTCGGTCCCGTCACGATCGGGGACGGCGCGGTG
>CAZCRB010000304.1:0-1262 GCA_964500985.1 uncultured Eubacteriales bacterium | reverse complement strand
AACACCCCCCAGCCGGTCAATCAGACTGATAAATCCGGAGCGGTCCTGTATCAGGAAATAATCTATCTTCTGATTGAGGGAAGCCTCTACGACACGGAGCGTAGGACGGATATCCAGAGTGAAGAACAGATCCATCAGCCGGTAATCCTCTGCAAGAAAACGGGTACTGAAGGGAATATGGGTACATTGAATCCGGTTGAGCTCCGGATAGAAAGTTATCAATACATACACAGCCGGAAGTCCCACATATAAAATGGAAACATGCTGCAGCTCCCGGCCATCCTTCCCAAGGAAGAGCGAGTCGCCATCCAAAGCCAACTCTTTATTCATCAACCCCTCAGGCACCACCGGCAACCGTACTGCGGCACCCCCATTGCCCCGAAAGGGAATTATATATACCGAATCATTTAGCACCGTCCGTTCCGCATCCACCCTAAAGAAATCCGCACCGGGTTTAAGTCCCCCCGCTCTGCGGATCAGCATCCCCAGGTCGGAACCCCGCTCCATGGAATACACCGCCGGACGATTCACCGCACCGCATACCGCCACCCGGATCGGCACCCTTTCACGGTTGTCCGCCAGCAAAGGCAGCACCACCCAGTACACCAGCCCCGCTAGCACCAGCACACCCAGCACCACCCAAAAGGCAATCTTCCTACGGCGGAACACTTTGGGAGAAACCCCGTTGTTAGTCGGCATCCCCTTCATCCGTTAACAGCCAATTTATCCAACGCATCCACCCCCTCGAAGTTGCCCGCCAGAATCTCCCGCTGAAGCTTGGCCGCACGGGCGACCGACTCCTTATCGGCCGCATCAATCCGGTATCGGTCCGGCATCGGAATCCGCAGCGAAGCACCCGCAGGCACCCGGTTGGGATCCTTTATCACATCCCGGTTGGCTATATACACGTACACCCAGAACACCTTATCCCCATAGTAGGAAAGAGACAGCAAGGTAAGTCGGGTTCCCGCTTCCACCACCACCGTATCCAGCCACTGAGGGGAAGCCCCTTTAGTTCCGGCCCCCGTAGTACCCGCCGGCACACGGGCCGTAACGGTAGCCTCAGGCATGCCGGTATCCAAAGTGCCGGCTGAATCCGCCAGGCTATCTACAACCAAAGCACTATCCGCCACCAAAGCCGTATCCACAACCAAAGCCGTATCAGGAACAGCTGCAGGCGCCGGCACCCGAACCTCCGGAACCACCTCCGTCTGCCGGGCGGTAAACCTTTTACCTGCCGTAACATAGCCCAGCCAGCCGGC
>CAZCRB010000303.1:0-1272 GCA_964500985.1 uncultured Eubacteriales bacterium | reverse complement strand
CGCGCGATGTCTCGATAGTGAAATGCCTCTCCGAACCGGTCGAAGACCACGTAGCGACCGGTGATCGCCACGTCAGCCACTGCGACGGACAGCATCAGCAACGTCAGGTACGCGATGAACGACGCGGTGCCCAGAACGGAGATGAGCGGCTCCGGCAGATCGAGCGCGCTCGTCGAGTACCACAGAGGCAGCAGGACAAGGCTCGCGACCGCCAAGGGCAGCGCCACCGCGAGCAGGACACAAGTTCCCCGTCTGATGTGCGCCCCAAGGTCTCTGCCAAAGGGCGGCAGCGGGCCCTGCTCAGTCCTAACCGATCGGGAGACCGAGACGCAGTAGCCGGATGTGATCACGACCCCGATGACGCCGAGGATGACGGCAGGACCGGCGGTGCCCTCGAAGAGTGAGATCAGTGTAAGGACGATCAGCACAACGGGCAGATGGTCAGAGGTCCAAATGGCGCGAGCGGCGCGCTTGACGCTCACTTTGTCTCCCACCGGACCCCGATTCGGCTAGTTCGGTCTAACGTGTTTGCGCATAACCTGTGCTGGTCGGAGTGTATCGCGCGAAGCGCGCTGATGCCGCAAGGCATCAGGTTGATGCGCTTGTTAGCTCGCGCCGCTGCCGCCTAGCCTATCCCAGACAAAGACGGTCCCCAGGAAGACGAGTCCCGCGATCGTGGTGGCGACGAGTGCCGCCGACATCCAGGAGAAGCGTGAGCTCCCGTCGACCGCGCCGGAGGCCCAAAGTACCGTGCTCAGCACGTAGACGGTGACCCCGAGGGCGGCCCACCGCCGCTGAGACTTCGAGAACGAATCGACGCTCTGCGGCCAGCGAGGGACGGAATCTTGCGACTGTCGCTCCACGCGGGTCCTCTCACGATGCCAGTGGAGTCTGTTGGCCCTCAGGGCGAATACAAGATCGACAACCCATGCAGCAAGCACCAACAGCACCGACACGACTACATTCGGGACAGTTGCCTCCACCTCGAGACGGCGCATGAGGCCGCCGATGCCGAAGTTGAGGATGCGCACGGCGACAAAGACGGCGACCCAAGACCAGAGCCCGTGAGCCAAGGCCCACAAGAACGGAAGCATCAGAGCGCCCCAGTTGAGCCGGTCCAGTGAGGGCGGTATCTCGACGAGCCCGACGAGGTCGCCCTCGGGTCGTTCCGCCTCTTCAATGACGACCGCCAATGCGCCCCCTGGTGCGTTGCGTCGAGCTAACGTGTTTGCGCATAACCTGTGCAGGTCGGAGTGTATCGCGCGAAGCGCG
>CAZCRB010000302.1:0-1283 GCA_964500985.1 uncultured Eubacteriales bacterium | reverse complement strand
TTGTTTTACACCAATGACAACTGTTAGCTGGATACTTCCTTGTAAAAGGATACCTTATTTTGGGCGCTAATTGAATTAGACGAAGATAGTTTTTCATAATTTCGTGTTTTCGAGTGTAAAACATTTAAAAGTCAGCTTTTCGTCGGAATAATCGGGATTCATGGGATGGCTTGTCGAAATATACAGACCTTCTTCACGAATAAACATTACAGCCGAATTGTACTGGTATTCCGGGAAAAGGGTTTCGCCGATTGTGTTAAAATCCTGATCCAGAATTATTATGGAAAACTTCTTTCGTCCGTACATGAGAAGTTCCATCGTTCTTACATTCTTTTCTATTTCGGTCTCCGGATAAGCTATTCTATAGTATACATTTCGATATTTGTCGTAAATAAGATTCCCGTAATTGGTATTTTCACACATCTCCTTTTCTGTAAGCTCATAATCGTTCAACAGCTTTACCTTATCGATGTATTTGCTTTTTACCTTTACGCGACGTGTTGATTGGTGATCTGGAGATACAACGTATATATCTTCGTCGTAATAAAATGCATAAATAAATCTTCTCCCATCGAAGCATCTGCTTACATCATTCTCTATCCCCGAAAGCTTTGCCTTATTATCAGCTCCGGGAAAAGTTGGGTATTCAAATCCGGTTAATGCGTGCACCGTACGATCCGACAGGTCAATGTATGCACAAACAGGCTTCTTTTCTGCCCATCTGTTACAAGAAGGCATAATATAAAGTTTGTTGTCGATGTTTATTATGGGTTTATAAACAAACGATATTGCGCAATAATTCTCCAGTAAGATACTATCTTGTGCCTTATCGTAGGGGAAACGGTCAATTATCTTTGCATCACGGTTTATCAATGTTATTGTACTGCCGTATGAAGTTATAAAAATACTATCCGGAGATTGAATATAGTATCCTGTATAAAAACCTACCCCGTTGTTTCCTTCCACCTCCGGATTTACCACCATGGCCAATTCCCGCGTGTGGATATCGTAAAAGAGGATCTCATTCTGACCGGGATTTTGGAAAGTGAGGTACTCTCTGCCTGCAGAATCGGTAAAGAGAGACATTACATTGATGGAAGATTTTGTATGGTTGTTTAGCTTGAACGTTACAACCTTATCCGATTCTTTCAATAAAAAGGATGTCTTCTTATTTGAGGTATTGCTTTGACAAGATATCAAGGTTAAAAAAAGCAAGATAAGGGCTATGTGTTCTTTCATAATTTATACGATGTAGTTATTTGACAAATCTAATTTATTTAATC
>CAZCRB010000301.1:0-1289 GCA_964500985.1 uncultured Eubacteriales bacterium | reverse complement strand
GGCGACTGCCCGCACGCCGGGCACGGAGGAGCGACCGTGCCACCGTAGAAGTCCTCGATACGGCGGTCGAGCGAGTAGCCGGCCCGCGCAAGTGCGCCGGAAAGAGGTGCGATGCCGCCTGGCCCGTGGACCCACGCGTATGCGAGCAGGCTGCGCGCGCCGTGCGCTACGCAGATCGCCGAGACTTCTGACACCAGACGGGTCGCGACGCCATGTCGGCGCGACGAGGCATCGACGGCGACGAGCCTCACGATACCGGTCGGTTCGCCGGCGGCTTCTGCCGGGTCCGTTTCGACACTCGCGGAGGCCACTCCGACCAGCCGACCGTCCTCAACGGCCACGAGGACGATGTCGTCGAGGTCACGAGACGGGTCCCAGAAGCCGCGCCCGATCGCCTCGTTGAGGAGCGCCTCGATTGCGGGCCGGTCTGCTGGCTCCATCAGGCGGGTCGACGATTCTGGCATGCGGGCGGCTCCAACCTGTCGGTCTGGGGGTCCATGGGGCCGAAGCGATGCACTTCGGACTTGAGCTCACGAGTCCGGCATGTCCGCCGCGTGGCTCTCGCGGCAAATGACTCCTTCACGTACGGCTGCTCAGTCTACCCTGCGGACGCTCTGCGCGACGTCCCGGCTAGCCGTTTCCCCTCGCCGAACGAAGCGCTGCCACGTCCCCCGAGACGATGGCCTCCAGATTGGCGGTGATCTCCTCGGCGCTCCAGTCCCACCATGCGATGCTGAGCAGCTCGTCGATGACCGCCTGGCTGAACCGGCGGCGGATCGGCTTTGCGGGATTGCCGCCGACGATGGTGTACGGCTCGACATCGCTCGCCACCACCGAGCGGGCCGCGATCACCGCACCGTCCCCGATGTGGACACCGGGCATGATGAGCGACTCGTAGCCGATCCAGACGTCGTTCCCGACAACCGTGTCGCCTTTCGACGTCACCTCCTCCGGCGAGGGGGTCACCCGCTCCCACCCGTTGCGAAAGATGCTGAACGGATACGTGGAGAGGCCATCGAGCTTGTGATTGGCGCCGTTCATGATGAATCGGACGCCGGTGGCCAGCGCGCAGAACCGGCCGATGATCAGCTTGTCGCCGACGAACGGGTAGTGGTAGAGGACGTTTCGTTCGAAGTCCTCGGAGTCGACGAGGTCGTCGTAGTAGGTGTAGTCACCGATGATGATATTGGGATTGGTCACCGTGTTCTTGATGAAGCAGACCTGCGGGAAGCCCTCCATCGGGTGCACGGTGTTCGGATCGGGTCCGAGCAAGATGACCTCCCTGGGAT
>CAZCRB010000300.1:0-1297 GCA_964500985.1 uncultured Eubacteriales bacterium | reverse complement strand
CGGGGGTGGGGCAGGCGAAGCTCGAGCGCTACGGGGACGTGTTCCTGGAGGCGATCGACGCGGGAGAGTAGACGGTTCGCGGGCGGCGACCAGCCGGCCGGCGTGGATGTCAGACCCTCGGTTCATCCTGCGACCGAGCACCGACCGGTGCGCGGTCGACGGAACGGGGGACCGAAGATGAGCCACAGAGGAGACGGCTGGCGAGACGCGGACTACCCGCCCCAGGCGGTCCTGCTCGAGGAGACATGTACGCGGTGCGGCAAGCTCTCGTACGTGAGCCGGCACGCGGCGAACTCGAAGATCAAGCGCGTGGAGCGCGAGAGCAGGCGCAAGGGCATGCGCGACTCGCACCTGCACGCCTACGAGTGCCCGCGAGGCAACGGCTGGCACATCGCCCACGCGCGCTCGCAGGGGCAGCGCACGGGGGCGCGGCCGAAGAAGCGTGAAGGCCGGCTCGAGACGGCGCTGCCCGTGGCGGTCTAGGCGCTCACGGCGGTGCAGGGGTACCGGGGGCGCACGCCGCGCGGCGGCGTCTCGGCTCCTTGAACACTCGCGCGCAGCCCCTTCAGCCACTACCCTTGTCGCGGGTGCGAGCGATCCCGCTCGCCCGAAGCCGAGAAGGGACCGCGTCCGGTGCGACTGCTGATCGTCGGAGCGAGTGGGCGGACCGGCCGGCTGCTCGTCGAGCTCGCGCTCGCGCGCGGCCACGAAGTCACCGCGCTCGTTCGCGACCCGGCGCGGTTCTCGGCAGCTCGGCCCGGTCTGCGGGTGCTCGTCGGGGACGTGCTCGCGCCGGGCACGCTTCCGCCGGCGCTCGAGGGACAGGACGCCGTGGTCTCGCTGCTGGCGCCTCGGCCGCGGACGAACGGGCGCGTCTACCTCGAGGGCACGCGCAACCTCGCCGACGCCGCCGTGCGCGCTGGGGTGCGGCGGCTCGTCGTGGTCTCGGCGGCGGGAGCCGGCGTGGACGGCCGCGCCCTTTCGCTCGGGTTCCGGCTCGTGCGCCGGATCCCGGTGGTCGCGCGGCTCTACCCCGACATCGCGCGCATGGAGCAGGAGCTGTGCGAGAGGACGGACCTCGACTGGACGATCGTCCGGCCGCCGCTGCTCACGAACGGCGCACGAACGGCCAGGCCTCGTGACGTCGTCGGGCGCACCGTCCCGCATGGAACCTGGCTCTCCCGCGCCGACCTCGCCGAGTACCTGCTCGGCGTGCTCGAGTCCGGCGACCACGTGCGTGAGGTCGTGGCGGTGGCGCGCTAGCGGCCCAGCAGGGGCCGTCTTCAGGTGTATCGGC
>CAZCRB010000299.1:0-1299 GCA_964500985.1 uncultured Eubacteriales bacterium | reverse complement strand
AGTTCGACCCCGCGAGGCGGTGAACCTCCGGGGTCGGTGGCCACGTCCTGGCGAGAGGTCGCGGCCCGTGGAGCATAGCAGGAATCCGATCGTCGTCACGCCTTTCCGAGGATCGGGCTCATGGCGAGCAGCCCGACCAGCACCTTCGCGCCGATCAGCGCGGCAAGCGCGACGACCATCGCCGAGTCGCTCGCCAGAAGCGCCGGCCGGGTCCCCGTCACCCACATCACCGCGAGCGCGAGGATCGCCACCCCCAGCGCGATGCCTATCAGCATCGGGGCCGAGGTCCACTGCCCGCCCATGCGCTTGAGCACCGGACCGATACCGAACGCCGTGCACGCCGCGAACCCCGCCGCGAACATCCCCCAGAACATGAGCTTCATCGTCGTCTCCTTCATCGCTACTTGAACGGGTACATCAGGAACTCGGTGAACACCAGCACGCCGACCACGAGCACGATCCGAAGTGCGAACGCCCACGGCATGCTCCACATCCACAGCGCCACCATCCAGGGCAGGCAGAGCAACCAGATGCCGCCCTGCACCAGCAGCGGCAGGTCGCGCGTCCACATCCACAGCTCGGTCAGGCGGCTGGGGTCGGTGAACAGGTAGTACGCGAACGCCACGTTCGCCGCCGTCGCGAGACCGGCCACCGTCAGCGAGAACAGCTTCTCGCCGGGGGTCTGCGTCGCCCAGCCGGAGGCCTTCGCGGTCTCGGTCGCCACACTCGTCGCTTCCATCATCGTCTCCTTCTCGTGGGGAAACCCATATGGTTTCCAGTTTCCATAGGGCCGAACAAAGGGCCCGCGCGCCTGGTGCGGCGCAGGGCCCCGCGTGCCTAGCCGATGAAGCGCAAGACGCGCTCGACGAGCTCCTCGTCCCGGTCGTAGCCCGGATCGGCGTTCACCAACACCACGTACTGCAACACCATCGCCGTGATCATCTTCTCGACGAGATCGGCGTCGCCGGCCGCGAACTCACCCGAGGCGATCCCCTCGCCCACGACCTCGCGCAGCAGGTCGCCGTTGGCTTTGGCAAAGGCGTCGGCGGCGATCTCGTACTCCTGGAGCCACTCGGCCTCGCTCGTCTCGGCGATGTGCGCGCGGGCCGAGCCGATCACGAACTTCAACAGCGCCTCCGCCCTTGCCCGGCAGTCGGGCAGCTCCGCGACCATCGCACGCAGCCGCTTCTGCTCGGCGGCCGCCTGGCGCTCGACGATGTAGCCGTAGATCTCGCGCTTGCCGTCGAAGTGCACGTAGATGGTCTTCTTGCTGATGTGGAGCTCCCGCGCGACATCGTC
>CAZCRB010000298.1:0-1305 GCA_964500985.1 uncultured Eubacteriales bacterium | reverse complement strand
CTATAGCTTTGTTCGCTCGTGTTGGCGGCGGTATTTATACCAAAGCTGCTGACGTAGGCGCTGACCTTGTTGGTAAGGTTGAAGCAGGCATTCCGGAAGATGATCCTCGTAACCCTGCTGTTATTGCCGATAATGTAGGTGATAACGTTGGTGACGTAGCTGGCATGGGCGCTGACCTTTTTGAGTCCTATGTCGGTGCTATTATTTCAGCTCTGACTTTGGGTGCAGTTATCTTCAAGCACGGTGAGGGCATTGAGTTCGTTTTCATGCTTACCATTGCTGGTATAATCGCATCTATTATAGGTGTCATTTATGCACGCAGCAGCAATTCTGATAATCCTCAGGCTGCTTTGAACAATGGTACTTATGTTGCTGGTATCTTGGTTATAATCGCTGCAGGTTTCTTAAGTAATTCCATATTCGGTAATCTGAATGCTTTCTATGCTATTATTTCCGGCCTTATCGTTGGTATGATTATAGGCAAAATTACCGAAATTTATACTTCCGCAGATTATGCGTCTGTACAGAAGATTGCAAAACAGTCTGAGACTGGGCCCGCTACGACGATTATTTCGGGACTTGCTGTTGGTATGTATTCAACTTTTTTCCCGGTAATATTCATTTGTATCGGCGTTCTCATTGCTTTCTTTGTAATGGGTGGGGCAACTAATTCTGATATGGGTATCTTCGGCATTTCTTTGGCAGCAGTAGGAATGCTTTCTACTACCGGCTTAACTGTTGCGGTCGATGCTTATGGCCCAATTTCGGACAATGCCGGCGGTATTGCAGAAATGTCTGAACTACCACACGAAGTTCGTGAAGTAACTGATAAGCTTGACTCTGTAGGTAATACTACTGCCGCTATCGGCAAAGGTTTTGCGATTGGCTCTGCAGCCTTGACAGCTTTGGCATTGTTCTCCGCTTATGCGCAGACAGTAGACCTGAAGGTCATGGACTTGCTGAATCCGGTTACCTTGGTCGGTCTGTTTGTTGGGGCAACGCTTCCCTTTGTATTTGGAGCAATGACTATGGAGTCTGTTGGTAAGGCTGCCTTTGAGATGATTGAAGAAGTACGCCACCAGTTCCGTACTATTCCTGGCTTGCTCGAAGGTACAGGCAAAGCAGATTATCGCCGTTGTGTAGATATTTCTACTGCTGCTGCTCTTCACGAAATGATGTTGCCTGGTATATTGGCAATTATTTCCCCTCTTTTGATGGGTATGTTGTTTGGTGTTGAGGCTCTTGGCGGCATGATTGCTGGTGCGGTTGCTTCCGGTGTTCTTGTAGCTATTTTGATGGCTAATG
>CAZCRB010000297.1:0-1307 GCA_964500985.1 uncultured Eubacteriales bacterium | reverse complement strand
ACGTTAGGCGTATGAACCGGGGGGCAGGCGTTGAGCGACTACCCAGAGATCTACTTCATCGCTGGCCTGGCAGCTGCCATTGTCTGCGGCCTCATCGGGCGAGCCCTCGCTGAATCCAAGGGGCGCGCGGGCGCGGGGTTCTGGCTTGGCTTCCTGTTCGGACCTATCGGAATAGTCATCGCGCTTCTTCTTCCTGAGCAAGCGAGGCCCGCCGCAAGCAGCGTGGGGCCGATTGGCGAGTTCGACGCCTCCAATCTCTCGCGGAAGTGCCCCGCATGTGCTGAGACAATCAAGCTCGAGGCCCTCAAGTGCCGGTACTGCGGGACTGAGTTTGATAAGGACTTGGTCGCAGCTGAAGTCGCCGCACAGCGGGCTGACTTCCAGGAACGCAAGGCGCGCGGAGACCATTGCCCCAAGTGCGGCAGCGTCTTGGCGCTCAATCGAGACTACGCGGGGCGACGCTTCTGCCCAGTGTGCAACGACCACACGGGCCGCAACGCCTAACTAGCGTTTCGAGCGGACGGCGCAAGGTAGACTGACCTGGAGCGGCACAGGCCGCCGCTCAAACGCAACACGTTAGGCGCAGAAACGGGGGAGCGCGTGAGGAAACTCGGGGTTATCGTCCTTGTCGCTGTGGGACTCTTCGCCATCCTTCAGGGAGTTGCGTTCATAGGAATCATCCTCCAGACGGCAACGCTCGACGGGGACACGGGCGTAGCAGCCGGGCCCGCGGTAGCCGCATATGTCGCCCCGGCCGTAGCCGCGCTTCTGATCGGAACGTTGCTCATCACGTATCGTGTCCGCTTAGCGGAACGCTGGTTCGAGGACGGCGAGATCGATACCACGGTGGACGCGGTCTCGCTGGTTCGCGTCCTTCTGATAGCCATCGGGTTGTGGATGGTCACCTACAGCACCACTGCGGTCCTGGCATCGCTGCTCTCAGGGATGATCTCCGCCACACAAGGGTTCGACGGCGGCGGAGGGCTGTCTGTGTCCTACGTCGTGTCGCGGTCCGTGCCTCAGGCCCTGCAAGTCGTGATTGGGGTGGTCTTGATCGTTCGCTCAGAACCGCTCTCGCGCCGGCTTTGGGGGATACGTCCTGCACCCCCGGCGCCCGCGGGTCCTCCGCTTCCTGTCTGCCCAAGCTGCGGGGGACCGTACGATCCGGCTGACTACCGCGACGTGGAGAGCGCAGCATGCTCGAATTGCCGGGAGCCGCTCCCTCGCGCCTAACTAGCGTTTCGAGCGGACGGCGCAAGGTAGACTGACCTGTAGCGGCACAGGCCGCCGCTCAAACGCAACACGTT
>CAZCRB010000296.1:0-1308 GCA_964500985.1 uncultured Eubacteriales bacterium | reverse complement strand
TCGACGCTCGCGGCGCCATCAGCGTCACCGAGCGCCAGGGCTACATCCTGCGCGTCCGCGCCATCGCCAAGGCCTGTTGCGAGGCGTATCTCGCGCTCGTCGCGCCGCCCGAGGAACCCGCTGACGATGAAGCGCCAGCCGCAGTGAACGAAGGGGGTGACGCCCGATGAGCGGACGTGACCTTCTGTTCGAGATCGGCACCGAAGAGCTTCCCTCCAACGCCGTCTACACCGCCATCGAGCAGCTGCAGGTGTCGGTGCCCAAGGCGCTCGACGACGCGCGCCTCGAGTACGGCGCAGTCTCGGTTCTCGCGTCGCCGCGCCGCATCGCGGTCCTCGTGAGCGAGCTCGCCGAGGGGCAGGCCGACGCGGTCACCACCGCCAAGGGCCCGGCCGCCAAGGCCGCCTTCGACGCCGAGGGCAACCCCACGCCGGCCGCGATCGGCTTCGCGCGCGGCAAGGGCGTGCCGGTCGAGTCGCTGACCGTCGTCGACGACGAGAACGGCTCGTACGTCTACGCCACCGTCGAGACCGTGGGCCAGCCGGCTTCCGCGGTGCTGCCCGGGCTGCTCGCCCGCCTCGCCGAGTCCATCGAGTTCCCCAAGTCACAGCGCTGGGGGAGCGGGAACGCGCGCTTCTCCCGCCCCGTGCGCTGGCTCGTCGCCCTGCACGGCACCGACGTCGTGCCCGTCGAGTTCGCCGGCCTGACCGCCGGTCGCGTCACGCGCGGCCACCGCTTCCTGTCGCCGGAGCCCGTCGAGCTGCTCGCGGCGTTCGAGTACACCGCCAAGCTCGAGGCAGCCTTCGTGCTCGTCGACCAGGACCAGCGTGCGCGCGTCCTGCGCGAGGGCATCGCGGCCATCGCCGCCGAGCTCGGTGGCACCGCGGTGGTCCCCGACAAGACGTTTGCCGAGGTCGTCAACCTCGTGGAGTGGCCGACGGTCGCCGCCGGCACCTTTGACGAGGCGTTCCTCGCCGTCCCGCGCGAGATGCTCGAGTACGCGATGGAGAGCCACCAGCGCTACTTCCCCGTGCAGCTCGAGGACGGGTCGCTCGCCAACCGGTTCATCGTCGCGCACAACGGCGCGTCGGGCCGCACCGAGGCCATCGTGCGCGGCCACGAGCGTGTCATCCGCGCCCGCCTCGCAGACGCCGCCTTCTTCTACGAGGAGGACCTCAAGACCCCGCTCGAAGACCACCTCACCGCGCTGGAGACCGTGGTCTTCCAGGAGAAGCTCGGCTCGACGGCCGACAAGGTGCGCCGCATCGAGCGTCTCGCGGTCAAGCTCGCCGAGGTGCTCGGTGCCGA
>CAZCRB010000295.1:0-1321 GCA_964500985.1 uncultured Eubacteriales bacterium | reverse complement strand
AGCCGGCGTTACTTTTTGGGCGCCCGGGTCGTCTACGCTGTGAAGGTCACGCGTTGGCGAAAGGGCGAGAGTGGAAGACGAGAGGTTCGAATCAGCGTGGCGAGAGCATGCGCCAGCCGTCTTGCGGTACTGCACCTACTCGACCGGCTCGACGCAGGAGGGCGAGGATGTCGCGGCCGAGACATTCGCGCGCTTTCTGTCCAAGGGCGACAAGGTGCCTGCGGAACACGTCGAAGCCTGGCTTATCCGGGTGGCGCGCAACCTCTGCGTCTCACATCATCGCCGCTCCAAGCGACACAGTGAACTGGAGCTACAGCTGGCCCAGCAACCCGACTGCTGTGCGCCGGAGTGGGTCGGCTCCGATTCATGGGAGTACGTGCGGCGCCTCAAAGAGACCGAGCGCCTAGCCGTCTACCTGCGAGTCGCGGAGGACCGCCCGTTTGCTGAGATCGCGCGCATTCTGGGCAAGTCGGAGGCCGCCGCGAAGATGACCTTCTATCGAGCGGTAGACCGCATACGCGCAGAGATGGTGCGCGATCGCGGGACTTCTGCCACGACTCTCATGGGAGGTGCCGACAATGCATGACAGCATGGATTCTCGGGACAGGATGATCGAAACGCTTCGCGACGACATGCCTCCTGTAGCGGGGCAAGCCGAGCTCGATCGAGTTCGACAGCGCGCCCTGGCCGCACGAGCCGAGAAGCGCCAGCCGCGCTTCTCGCGGCGCTCGTTGCGCATCGCGGCCGCGTTCGCGACGGTGGCCGGCGTGCTTGCCGTGACTGCTCTTGCCCTCGCTCCGCGCGCCGAATCGGCGGCCTTCGCCAGCCAGCAGGCGGCCGATGCCCTGCTTCTTCAGGCCGACGGTCAGGTGCTTCACACCGTCGCCCGCTACACGAGCACCGGATGGAACGAGCAGTACGGGCACGACGCGCGATACGACATCGACCAGCGGTGGTCGTCCTGGATCGATCCGGCGGGGCGCCGAATCCGCGACGAGTCCGTCAACATCGGTGACGGATCGCTCGACGGCATGACGGTGCGCGTGGGCGACCGGGTCGTGCTCTTCCAGAACAACGTCCGATACGGGACCGGCGACAAGCAGCAACTCGTCGAGTGGCCCAACACCACCGATCCCTTCGGGTCGATGCTGGGGCTGATGGTCGACCAGCTGCGTACAGCGATCGCGGCAGGTGACGCCAAACCGACCGGTTCGACGACCATCGACGGTGAGGCCTACTGGATCGTCGAGTACCGGATCGCCAAAGGCGATACGTTGACGGTGACCATGCGCAAGTCCGACTACCGCCTGAAGACCTGGGA
>CAZCRB010000294.1:0-1328 GCA_964500985.1 uncultured Eubacteriales bacterium | reverse complement strand
TGCGGGGCTCGACGTCGGCGACGACCACGGCGTTGGCGCCGATCACCGCGCCGTCACCGATCGTGACGGGACCGAGGATCCTGGCCCCCGCGCCGACGTACACACGGTCGCCGATGACTGGAACATCCGCATGCCCCGAGCGCCCGCCTATGGTCACCTGGGGCGCGATCAAACACCCCTCACCGATGCGAGCGCGGGCGTGGATCACGATACCGAGTCCCGCATAGGCAAGCACGGTTCCACGACCGATCTGCGCCCCCGCCGGCACCATAGACGAGAACAGCACCAGCCCCAGTCCCTGCGTCAGCCGGGGCAGCCACGGCACGCGATGCCTGTGCAGCCAGTTGCCCCAGCGGTAGAGCCGCATCGTCCCGCGATCCGCTCCCACGTCCACTCCCCTTGTCAGTCAGTAACCCTCAACACAGCTCCAGCCCGACCCGATCCGCCCTTGGCCTCACCCGAGGTCGATCACACGCGGCTGCTCTTGGTCGGCACAACCATCTCTCGCAGCACCATCGCCACGAAGCGCGTGTTTCCCACCAGGTAACGGCGCCACATCCGCCTCGGCTCCTGCAGGAACCTGTACAGCCACTCGAGACCTGCGGCCTGCATCCACGCGGGCGCGCGTCTCGTGACGCCCGCCCATACGTCGAACGAACCGCCGACCCCAATAACGAGTGCCGAACCCATGCGATCCAACTGCTCGTCGGCGAAGTATTCCTTGCGTGGCGTGGGCATCGCCACGAACACGATGCGCGCCCCACTGCGCCCGATCTTGTCGGCCATGGTCGCATCGTCATCGAAGTAGCCATCAGCCGCACCGGCGATCACGATCCTGGGGAACCGTGACGACACCTCGGCCACGAATGCCTCCAGGACCTCGGCCCGTGCCCCCAAGAAGAACACCGGCCATTCCCGCGCCTGTGCGACGTCAAGCATCTCGCCCATCAGGTCGATTCCTGTGACCCGTTCCGGAACGGGGGCTCCAAGCACACGAGCCGCCCACACGACCGCCATGCCGTCAGCGTTGATGATCGCGCAGTCGCGAACGATGCGCGCCAATCGCTCATCGTCTCGCATCTGCACGTACTTGCCCGCATTCACCACGACGTGCTGGGCGGGGCGTCCGGCCTCCACGAGCTCTGAGCACCGCGCGACGGTCTCGGCCATCGTGAGCGCGTCGAGGGGAGCGCCCATCAGCCACACGCGGCTCTCACTCATCGCGACCACCTCGCACGGCGCGCTCCAAGGGATCGGCCACACCTTCTTCCAACAGGAGCCGAGAGGACCGCGCCAGCGCCCAGTGAGCATCGCCCCACCGAACAAAG
>CAZCRB010000293.1:0-1342 GCA_964500985.1 uncultured Eubacteriales bacterium | reverse complement strand
TCGACCGCACCGCACCGCAGACCAGCGACAATGCGCCGTCGGTTTGGGCAAAGACCGACGTCTCGGTTACCCTGAGCGCATCGGACACGCACGCTGGTGTGGCCTCGACGCTCTACTCGATCGACGGCGGAGCTTCGCTCGAATGCACCGGCTCTCTGACCATCTCCGGCGAAGGTACGCACTCCGTCGAGTACCGTTCCATCGACGCTGCCGGCAACGCCGAGAGCACACGCACCGCTACCATCCGGATCGACCGTACCGCGCCGACCACCACCGATGACGTCGCCGGTTCGTACCTGAGCTCGGCGACGGTCTCCCTGACCCCTGAGGACGGGCACTCGGGCGTGGCCGAGACCTTGTGGTCGCTCGACGGCGGAGCGTGGTACAGCGGCCTGACCGCCACGGTCGAGTCGACCGGTACGCACACCCTCCAGTTCAGGTCCGCCGACAACGCCGGCAACGTCGAGACCACGCGCAGCGCGGTGTTCACGATCGCGTCGCGTTTCGAGCAGGACGCCGCCCAGATCGGCTACACCTCCACGTGGAAGACCAGCGGCTTCAACGGCTACATGTCGGGAGGCACGTATCGGTACGCGGACAGCGCGGAATCAACCGCCGTCATCCGTTTCACCGGCACGCGCCTGCAGCTGGTGACCACGACCGGCAGCACTGCGGGAATCGCATCGGTGAGCATCGACGGGACGAACACGACCGACGTCGACCTGTATTCCTCACGGGTCGGATACCAGCAGCGCGTGTGGGACTCCGGGATCCTGGCCGCGGGCGAACACACGGCGACGGTGTCGTGGACCGGTCGCAAGAACCCGGCCTCGTCGGGAACCGCCATCGGCATAGACGCGGTGGATGTCGCCGGCGCGCTGCTCCAGGTCACGATGGAGGCGCCACTCAACCAGTTCGAACAGTCCGATACACATATCGCCTACTCGGGCCCGTGGACGACCTCCAGCAACGGCTTCCATTCCGGCGGTAGCTACGCGTTCAGCCAGTCCGCGACCGGAACCGCGATCGTCCGGTTCCACGGGGACCGTCTCGTGCTCAACGGGGCGACCAACAGCTCCTTCGGTATCGCGTCGGTGACCATCGACGGGAACAGTCCTGTCGACGTCGACTTCTACTCCTCCGCCATCAAGTACCAGCAGTCGGTCTGGGACTCCGGCAAGCTTGCGAGCGGGGATCACACGGCGACCGTGACCTGGACCGGCCGCAAGAACCCGGCGAGCACCGGGACCGCCATCAACATCGACGCGCTGAGCGTCGGCGGCACGCTGCTGCAGGCTGTGCCGGCAGAGGTGTTCACATCCTACGAACAGAGCGAGCGCCG
>CAZCRB010000292.1:0-1346 GCA_964500985.1 uncultured Eubacteriales bacterium | reverse complement strand
TCGGGCCCGCCGTTTCGCCTATCCGCGGCCTCGCCGGATTGTCAGACCCTCGCGCCGCACGGGCAGTCACCGGCTCCCGGAATCCTGCCGCCGTTCGTCGAATCAGTGCGCCATCGTATCAAGTACCTGCGATAACCTGCCGATTATCCCTGCTAGTATGTGCGGGGGATCGAGGGGCCTCACGCCGGCGGCTTAGACCGCCGGTTTCCATTCACCACGCGGACTGTTGGGGGTACACGTGGACAGCATCACCTGGGTCATGGCGCCGCGAAGCCGCGGCGCACTGTTGGTGACGGTTGCCGCACTCTGTGCGGCACTTGTGTTTGGGGCGGTGTTCTCGGCTGGGGCGTTCGCCGCGAGCGGAAGACCGCCGCTGGTCGTGTATCGCAACCAGATCATCGTCACGGCCAAGCCCGGCACGACCACCGCGCAGCTCGACGGCCTGCTCGCGCTGCAGGGCCTCAAGAAGCTGTCGGCGTCGCAGGTCACGCGCGACGTGCTGGTCGAGGCGCCGGTCGGGGTCGATCCCGTCGCCGAGGCGCTCAAGCTCTCGCGGCAGCCGGCCATCGAGAAGGCCGAGCCCAACTGGGCCGTGCAGGGCGCGGCGGTTCCCAACGACGCGCTCTATGCCCGCCAGTACGCGATGGCCAAGATCGACGCGGCCGGCGCTTGGTCGCAGTCCACCGGCACCGGCGTGACCGTCGCCGTGCTCGACAGCGGCGTGCAGGCCGCGCACCCCGACCTCGCCGGGCGGGTACTCGCGGGCTGGGACTTCATCAATGCCGACGCCATCGCCGAGGACGACCACGGCCACGGCACGCACGTCGCCGGCATCGTCGCCGCGACCGCGAACAACTCGGTCGGTATCGCCGGCGTCGCACCGGCCGCCTCCATCCTGCCGGTCAAGGTTCTCGCCAAGGATGGCAGCGGCGGGTGGTTCCAGGTGAGCGAGGGCGTGTACTACGCGGTCGCGCGCGGTGCCAAGGTCATCAACCTGAGCATCGTGGGCGGCTACAGCGACGTCATCCCCGCGGCCGTTGCCTACGCTCGAACGCGTGGAGTGGTTGTGGTTGCCTCGGCAGGCAACAGCGCCAGCGACTACCCGAGCTACCCGGCCGCGTGCCCCGGCGTGATCTCAGTGGCGTCGACAGACGGGGATGATCGGCAGTCCAGCTTCTCCAACTTCGGCAGTACCATCGATATCGCCGCTCCGGGTTCGGACATCTTGTCGACCACCCACGACGGAGCGTACGGCTACATGAGCGGAACTTCGATGGCGTCTCCGGCCGTCGCCGGAGCGGCCGCCGTGGTGCTCGGGGCGTATCCGAGCTTCAACCCCGAACAGG
>CAZCRB010000291.1:0-1352 GCA_964500985.1 uncultured Eubacteriales bacterium | reverse complement strand
GCCCTCATCCGAGCGTGGTTCGCAAGACGTTGCGACACTGGTGGTCGGTAGTCAGGATCGTGTGGTTCCGGATCGGCAGGCAGTGGTGTCGCGGGAGGGAGAGACGATGTTCCCGGCTGAGTACCAGAGGGCGACTGACGACTTCTACGCTTACCTGCAAACCCTACGTGATATCGCGATGTTCACCGACAGCCATCCGCCGTACACCATCACCCAAGCGGTCTTTCAGGTGTTCCGTCGCAGGCTGGAGCTCGCCGATGCCATCCGGTTCGCGCAGCTCCTACCCGTCGGGCTCCGCGCCCTGTTCGTTGCGGACTGGGATCCGGCCGAGCCGCGCCGGTCGTTCGGCCCTCGTGATGACATGGTCCGCGAGCTGTGTGACTTGCGCCCAGAACACAACTACTCGGACCGATCGTCGATCAGCGACGTTGCTATGGCTCTGAGGCGGCACGTTGACTCGCAGAGACTCGACAGCCTGCTCGCCACATTCCCCGACGGAGCCGCAGAGTTCTGGGCGGCTGAACCGGACACCTAGAAGACGCATCCTGAAGACCGCGCGGGCGCCATCTGACAATCGCGTCACCCTGATGCCGTGCGGCTTCGCGCGCCCTGCGCGATAGAAATCGGCGTGCGTGGGCTATGCACAAGAACGACGGATGGACTTGATGACATCGGGGGGTGTCAGGATGAGTGAACCGGCGTCGCGCAAGCCGCTTGACGGGCACCGTCTGAGCGAGTTCATTTACGGCCTCGTCACCGGCATGGTCGCGGTGGTCGGAATCGATGCCGGCCAGACCGCAAGTTGGTGGAACGCGGCACTCGTCGTGCTGGCGGGAGCCGTGGCGATCTGGATCGCTCATGGGTACTCGACCCTCATGAGCCGGCGCATCACGACCGGTAAGCGAGCCGAGGGGCGCGATCTCGCCAAAGCGCTGGGGGACTCGTGGCCGGTCGTCTCGGCCGGATTCGTGCTGGCGCTGCCGATCCTGGGAGCCGGACTAGGGCTCTACCAGCTTGAGACCGCGCTGATCGCGTCGAGCCTCGTCGGGGTGATCTTCCTCGCACTCATCGGCGTCGCGGCGGGTGTCGTCACACGCGAGTCCTGGCCAAGGAGAATCCTCCTGGTGCTGCTCTCGTCAGGGCTCGGGATTGGCGTCGTGCTCGTTGAACTTGCGGTTCATCACTAGCAGCGTCGCCCTGGAGCAAGAGGGTCTCCGGCGGCGCCCTGAGTCCCCGATCGGCCCCGCACGGCGCGATCGTCATTGACTAGCGAAACCGGAGGCGGGAGACCAAGGAGCACGGGAGGTCGACATGAAGCTGCGCGTGCCACTGTCGTTGGCGATCGGGCTGGT
>CAZCRB010000290.1:0-1386 GCA_964500985.1 uncultured Eubacteriales bacterium | reverse complement strand
TCCTCGGCGATCACATTCACGCCTTCTACAGCGAGAACAAGAAGGCCGAGTGGGCTGACTACATCAAGTACGTCTCGCAGTGGGAGCTCGACCGCTACCTGAGCGTCATCTAGCTCACGGTCAGCGCGATAGCGACTCTACCGGGCGCCGGACGGGGATACCCCCGTCCGGCGCTTGCGTTACGGTTGGCTCGGCAGGCAGGACTGTCTCGGAGGGTGACGTGAAGCTGTTCGATCTCGCGCAGGTGATGGTAGGGGCGGGCCTTGGCGGCGGGTTGCGCTACGCCCTGGGCGCCTGGATGGTGCAGCGGTGGGGTTCGTCGTTCCCGTGGCACACGCTGCTCATCAACGTCACCGGGTCGTTCCTGTTGGGCCTGCTGATGGCGGTGTCGGCCGAGCGCGGGCTGGTCTCGCCGTCGCTGCGGATCTTCTTGGGCGTGGGGATCCTCGGGGGCTTCACGACGTTTTCGACCCTCTCGTTCGAGAGTCTGGACCTGATGCAGCGCGGGCTGGTCGGCCAGGGCGCCGCCAACCTGTTCGGCAGCGCGGTGCTCGGCCTGGCCGCGGCGGCCCTCGGGATGATGGCGGGAAGGCTCGTCTAGACGAGCGGACCGCGCGGTGGGGCCGGGGCCGCGCTAGAACTGCTCGTCGTGCGACGCTCGAGGGCACTTCGCGCGCCGAAACCCACCTGCAACATCTCGGTCATAGACTCAGAACACACCCGCAGGTCATCACTCTGCGGACGCCGGGACTCGGAGTAGACTATGCACATGAAACGCGTGCTCACAGTGTCCGACGACAGCCATACGCGAGCCTGGATGGCTGCGGCGTTCTCGTCGCTCGACGTTCACGTCGCGGAGTGCAGCGTGGGCGAGATGCAGAAGCGGCTCATGGACGGGGAGACCGATCTCGTCGTGCTCGACGGAGGTCGCTCTCCCGAGGTTCTCGCGCAGGTGGTCGAGCACGCGGCCGCGGGCGGCACCGATGTCAGGCTGCTCGCGCTGGTCGAGCCGGAGGGCCTCGCCGCCCTGCGGCTGCCGGTCAGGGTCACGAGCGACTTCGTGGTCCGGGGCGCCTCCGGTGACGAGATGCAGGCGCGGGCCCGCGCCCTGCTGTGGCCCGGCGAAGAGGTCACGAAACAAGAGCTTGTCAGGCTCGACGAGCTGACGCTCAACCTCGCCACCTACCAGGCCTACATCCATGGCGAGCCGGTCGACTTCACCTACCTCGAGTACGCACTCTTCGCGTTCCTCGTCACGCACCCCGGCCGCACCTACTCGCGCGAGGTGCTGTTGCGCAGGGTCTGGGGCAGCGACTACTACGGCGGCTCGCGGACGGTCGACGTCCACGTCAGGCGGATCCGCTCCAAGATCGGCGGAGAGCTGTC
>CAZCRB010000289.1:0-1392 GCA_964500985.1 uncultured Eubacteriales bacterium | reverse complement strand
GCCCGCGAACAGCTTGCCGCCCGGGCTGGTCAGCGGGTTCACCGGGCCCATGCCCCCCAGGATCATGGACGCGTTGAGGAAGGCGTCGGTCCAGCTGAGGCGCTCCAGCAGGTGATAGCCGACCATGCCGAGCGCCAGTGACACTACCACGAGCGCAAGCGCGAGCACACCGCTGCGAACCACCCGCGCGATGAACTGCCGCAGCGGGATGACGGGGTCGGTGCGACGTTCGAGTTCCGGCAGGAGTGTCCTTTTCATCCGCCTCACCTGTTCGGCTTGACCCGCGAGCTAGGCGGGTCGGATCGAATCCACTGTCAGGGCGATGCGACGCGTTGCGCGATCTCGACGCCCACGCGTTCGTCGCGGCTCAAGAAGCGCGGCCCCCATACGGTGAGGATGCCCACTGCGATCACGATGTATGGCACGTATTCGAACCAGTTGTAGAACGCGGTCCTGTGCACGCCGGTGGCGACCACTTGGGCCGCACAGGTGTAGATCCAGTGGAAGAACACCGCGGTCCACAGACTGCCCTTGGTGTTGTTGTGGAGCCACGTGAAGAGGACGGACACGGCCATCAGTCCGGCCGCGAAGCCCGCGAACGGGATGCCCAAGACGTTCTGCGACGTGCCCACCATGAAGAAGAGCGGCAAGTGCCACGCCGCCCAGAAGGCGCCGACGATCAGCGACGAGACCAGGGCGTTCCACCTCGTCTGAACCCGATCGAGGGCGAAGCCCCGCCACCCGATCTCCTCTGAGAGCGGACCGAGGATGAGAAGTGGGACAAAGCTTCCGAGCTGGACGACGAACAGGCCAAAGTCGAACTCGTAGCCCAGCAGGCGGTTGATCGCGATCTGCGCCGCGGTGGCGGCAGCAACGGTACCCACCGCGGCCACATACCAGCGCCACCCGATCCTGAAGGCCACGAGCCTTCGGCCAACGCGCCGTAGCCCCGCGCGCCCCTCGTAGACACCGGTGAGCACGAGCCCCACCAGGGACGGCACGAAGCCGCCGAGCACGAAGAGGGCCACCGCCCAAGCCGGTCCCACGCCCTTGGTGACGAAGTTGACGGTCTCGACGCGGAAGAACGCGAGCGGACCCCAGAACACCAAGTAGGACAGGCCGAGGGTGAGCGCGAAGAAGACACCTGCTTCCCTCACGTGCCTGCGCTGGCTCTCCAAGCACCTACCTCCTCTGGGACCGCATTCGCTCCAGCGCCTCCACTCGTGAGCAGACGCGCGAGCGCCGACTGGTCGATTCTACCTGTTGACGTTCGGCTCGATGAACTCGTCAGATGCCGGCCAGCCTCGACGCGGCCGTTGCTGTTGGCGGTACGCCAAAGCCGGCGTTACTTTTTGGGCGCCCGGGTCGTCTACGCTGTGAAGGTCACGCGTT
>CAZCRB010000288.1:0-1426 GCA_964500985.1 uncultured Eubacteriales bacterium | reverse complement strand
CTTCTTCGAGGGCAGGTTCGTCGGGTGCCACCCCGAGTCGGGCGTCGGCAATCCCAAGTTCGACGCGCTCGCCGAGGCTTACGGCCTGGAGTACCGCTACTTCCGCACCAATGACGACTTGGATGCGGGCCTGCCCGAAGTGATGGGCGACGACCGGCCGTGGCTGTGCGAGGTCAACATCTCGTTCGACCAGGAGAAGCGCCCCAAGATCATGTCCCGTCGCCGAGAGGACGGGACGTTCGAGTCGCCCTCGCTCATCGACCAGTACCCGTTCCTTCCTCGCGAGGAGATCGACGCGATCCGGAACCTGTTTGCGGATTCGGACGAGTCGCGTGGCTGAGGCACAGCAGGCGGTGGGAGCGCCCCGTAACGCGACGCTCGACGGGCTCAAGTACGTGGCGGCGGGCGGCATCGTCCTGCATCACACGGCGGCGTACTCGCGCGCCGCGGGGAGCACGCTGGGCGCCTTCCTGGTCGCCGTGCCCGTGGCGGCCCTGTTCTTCTTCTTCGCCGTATCGGGCTACTTCCACGGCGAGGTCGGTGGCCGAGGCTGGCCTTGGCTGGGCAAGCGCATCTTGAGGTTGGGCGCTCCCTACGTGATCTGGAGCGTGTTCTACCTTCTCTGGGCGCAGCGTCACGTGCTCAAGGGTGGGGCGCCCTTCATCCCGCCCGCGTGGACGGTCGCGTTCTTCGCCGGGGCGCACGGGATACTGTGGTCACTGCCGATGCTGGTGTACTGCGCTGTTGTGATCGAGGTGTTCGTTCGAACCGCGACCCAGCGCCGGATCGCCTTCGGGATCGCCGTGGCTGCCGCGCTCGCGATCTACTGGTTCGCCAACAACGACCTGATCGGTGCCAACCCGCTCCAGAACTTCGTGTACGCGCCGCGGTGGTTCATCGCGTACCTCGGAGGCATGGAGATCCGGGCGCTCGGCCCCCGGCGCACGCCGGCGTGGGTCTACCAGGGGCTGGCCGCGGCGTCGATGCTGGCGGTCGGGCTGTTCAGGCTTCAGTCGGCGCGGTTCTCGGCGTCGATGGTGCTGACCGTCGAGACCACCCTGTGGGTGCTCGGGGCGTTCCTGATCCTGCAGGGAGCCGTCTCCGGCGCGAAGTGGTTCGGCGCCGAGAAGCTGGCTTGGGGACGCGACTACCTGATCGGCATCTACGTCTCGCACGTGCTCTGGCTGGAGATCTACGCCGGAGCCGTGCACGCGAACAATACGCTCTGGGGTGCGCCGTGGATCGCGGGTACGTGGGCGTTCTGCATGGCCGCGTCGACGCTCACGGTCGCGCTGCTCAAGTCGAACCGGTTCACCCGGCCGTCAGTGATCTGACGCCGGCACACGCCTAGCAGGTCGCGTCGTCCGCCACCGGCTCGTCGAAGTTGAGCCGTTCCTTCTCGACCACGAGGGGCCGCTTCTGCGTC
>CAZCRB010000287.1:0-1438 GCA_964500985.1 uncultured Eubacteriales bacterium | reverse complement strand
GCCTCGTCCTTGCCCATGTAGCCGACGGAGTGGCCCGCGTCCTGGAGCAGACGGATGGACGCCTCGGCGATGTCGGTCTCCACGAAGCTCGCCGTGCAGCCGGCGAAGTACAGGATGTCGCTCTTCTCCGGGATCTTCTCGGCGACGTCTGCGGGAACCCAGGCGTCGCGGTTCTCCCGCTTGCCCGCCCAGATGTCGTTCTCGCCGCGCAACGATGCCGCCATCATCTCGAACGGCGGGAACGTGCCGCGCTTCTCCTCGTTGATGAGCTTGCCGCGCATGTCCATCCAGTTGTGCTCGATGGGCAACTGCAGCTGACAGCGCGTGTTGCAGACCTCACAGGTGGTGCAGACGAGCATCGTGTCGACCGCCTTGCGGTCCCACTTCTCGCGCCCCGCCATGACCTCACGCAGGTACGCGTACTTTCCGCGCGGCGACTGGCTCTCCCAGCCGCGACCCGAGTACTGCTCGCACGTGGGCACGCAGTAGCCGCAGCGGGCGCATGCGTAGGCCATGAAAGCGACGTCACCGGGGATGCCGTTGACGTCCTTGGACAGGTCGCCCGGTCCCGCCGGGGGCTTGGCGGCGTTGGCGATGGGCCGGATGACCGGCTCGAACACCTGGGCCGAGCCCATGATGAAGTCGAGCATCCCACCGCCGCCGTACACCTTGCCCGGGTTCAGGATGCCCCGGGGGTCCGTGGCGCTCTTGAACGACTTGAGCTTCGCGATCCGCTCGGAGCCCAGAACGCTTGCCGCCTCGTTGCGGAAGTACAGGCCGGTGGAGTACGCCGCGCCCTGATGGGCCTTGGCGATCTTGATGACCGAGAGCGACAGCGCGAACGCCAGGTTGAAGTTGAACGAACGCTCGTCGTGGGGGATGAATCCGAGCAAGACGACCTTGTCGCCCTTGCCGACCATGCCCTCGAGGATGAACGGCTGGCCGATCTTCTCGTCGATCTCGTCGAGCACCGCCGGCATCTGCGCGAGCGGCACGACGACCTCGGTCGGCACGATCGAGGGCCCGACGCGCTTGAGGCGCATGGGTGCGAACCGCTGCTCCCACTCGTGCTCGGCTGTCTCGGCGTCGAGTTCCGTGCCGCCCGACGCGCTGACCGCCGAGGCGAGCGGCTCGTCGACGGTGCCGCGCCGCGATGCCGGGTAGGCGATGACGGCCAGGTAGGCCGGCTCGATGTCGGGCTCGAAGTGCTGGTGGGTCTCCTCGTAGGGATGCCCGTGCCGGTGAGGCAGCTGCTTCTTGAGACGGGTCGACTCGGGGTTCAGGAACGTGATCGACCACACGGCGATGTCGTTGGCGGACACCGCGCTGAGCATGCGGCCCAGATCGCTGGCCGACCGGAACGAGAAGAGCCGGTGGACTTCCTCTTCGAGCGCGCGGACGCGGAACGTGACCTCGGTGATGAAGCCGGTGATGCCCT
>CAZCRB010000286.1:0-1478 GCA_964500985.1 uncultured Eubacteriales bacterium | reverse complement strand
CGACCAAAGAGGCGGCTCAGAAGTCGGTCGAGTTGCTCGGCAAGGTCGGCGCACGTGTCATCGGTGTGGTCGTCTGGGGGCTGGACGAGTCCAAGAACAAGCCGGGCTACGGGTACGGCTACGGGTACTACACCGGCGGCTACTACTACTATCGGTCGTACTACGGGGCTGCACCCTACGCAGGCACCGGTGCCAAAGGCTCTGCGAAGAAGTCCGCTCAGTCGGGCGAGACGGGAGTCCAGCCGGACCTGGATTGGGTCCCCGAGCTCTCACCGGGCAGGAAGTTCGCCCGCTTCCTCGGCAGGCTTCTTGCCGGACTGCTTGCGTTCTTGGTGGTCCTTGCGATCGCCGCGATCGTCGCCTATTTCCTCGACCAGTATTTCGGCTGGGGACTGACGGTGTATCTGTCCAGCTTCATCTCGCTGCCGTGATGCGAGCGGCTCGCTTGTTGGGCATGGGCACGTGAGTCGACGAGACCCGGAAGCCGCCGGTTCCGCTCCCGGCAACGGTGTCGGCACGCTTGGCGGCCACTCGCTGGTGTACGCGTTCAGCTCGTTTCTCGGCCAGCTTGGGACGCTGCTCACCTTTCCGCTGTACACGCGTGCCCTGGGCGTGCAGGAGTACGGCGTATTGGCGCTCGCGCTCTCTGCATCCGGGGTTCTGCGCACACTGGTGATCGCGGGGACCAACACGGCACTCATGCACGAGCGGATCTCGGCTGACCGAGATGACGTGCCGCGGGTGACCGCCGCCGCCGCGCTCTGGGTAGTCGTTGCCGCTGTGCTGTTCGGTGCAGCCGGAGCGGTCTTCGTCGATCGGATGGGCACGCGACTGAGCATCGGTTTGGATGTCAGCTTGATCGTTGCGATCGCGGTGTTCGTGGGATTCGACTCCCTCTACGAGTTGACGCTTGCAGCTGCTCGAGCAGACGCCCGTCCCGCGGCGTACGCGATGGCCAACGGCCTTCGGATCGGCATCACGTTCTGCTCCGCCGCGCTGTTGTTCGCACTGACGGACGCTCAGTCGATCGGCGCGGTGCTCGGTATGGCCCTCGGAAGCGCGGGCGCCGCTGTGTGGTTGGCATCGCGACTCGAACTACGGTTCGCGCTGCGCGGCTGCCTCGCTTGGATCCCACGGCTGCTCGGTGAGGGGCTGCCTCTCGTCCCGGCTAACCTCGCGTCGTGGATCTCGAACCTCTCTGACCGGTACCTGCTGCTGCTGTTCCTCGGCAGTACCACCGTGGTCGGCGTCTATTCCGCAGGCTACCGAGTGGGCACGCTGATCACCGCGCTGTTCGTCGGGCCGTTCCACACGGCCTTCCTGCCATTCATGCTCAGGAACCTTCGGACCAGTCAGGATGACGGCGCCTACCGTGACGCCAGCCGTCTCTTCCTGGTCATGGGATCGATTGCCGTGTGCCTGCTGCAGGCGTTCTCGGTGCCGATCGTGCGTATCCTTGCCGGTCCGCAGTACGAAGG
>CAZCRB010000285.1:0-1482 GCA_964500985.1 uncultured Eubacteriales bacterium | reverse complement strand
CGCATCCGCCGACACCGCAGGAGGCAGCGATGGCTGACACGCCCCTCGTAGGAATCATCATGGGTTCGAAGTCCGACCTCGACGTCATGCAGCAGTGCGCCGACCAGCTCGCTGAGCTCGGCGTCGCGTACGAGTTGCTCGTGGCGAGCGCGCACCGCAACCCGGATCGCGTGCACGAGTGGGCGTCCACCGCAGCGGACCGCGGCATCAAGGTCATCGTTGCGGCGGCCGGCAAGGCTGCTCATCTCGGTGGCGTGGTCGCCGCCTTCACCCCGCTGCCCGTCGTGACCGTCCCGATGAAGACGAGCGATCTGGGCGGCCTGGATTCGCTGCTCTCGATGGTGCAGATGCCGACCGGCGTGCCGGTCGCGTGCGTCGCCATCAACGGCGCGAAGAACGCGGCCATCCTTGCGACGCAGATCCTCGGCAGCTCGATGCCGGAGTACCGTGACCGTATCGTGGCGCTCAAGCAGGCGATGGCTGAGGCCTGAGCGCACGGCAGGGCGTGTCAGAACCGGCTAACGGTACGCACCGCTCGTGCCGATAGACCTCACTAAGACACCCCGTGGCACCTGGAGGAGCGGTGGGGGACCGCGCGGCGCGAGCGACAGATGGCTTCACGATCGTAGAACTGATGGTGGTGGTACTCATCATCGGCATCTTGGTCGCCGTCGCGATCCCGGTCTTCATCTCGCAGTCCGCGACCGCGGAGCGGCGCACGTGCTATGGCAATCAGCGCATCGTCGAGGGCGCCGTAGAGACGTGGCTGGCGACCGATTCGTCGCGTACGCGTGCGAGCATGGCCGGGGTCGTCAACGCATCGCACCCGCTGGTGCTCGAGAACCTCGTCAAGGCCCCGCACTGTCCCGCGGCGGGGGTGCCGGCCGATCCCCAGGATCCCACCGTCGCCGAGGGCGCCTACACGCTGGATAGCGAGGGCGTGGCTCAAGGCTGCACCTTTGGCCGCACTGGCGCGCACAACCACTACTAGCGCACATCTTCTCTCGTCGCACCGTCTCGGGGATACTGTCCCGAGCGAGGCCGCACGCACGCGGCTATTCCATGGCGGGAGGATTCCATGCAGCACGGAGCATTCGAGGAAGTCCGGATCGAGGGGCACCTGATCGATTCGGGCATCATGTCCGAGGTCATGGACCACATCATCGCCATGGGCGGCGAGTTCGAGACGCTCACCTTCGAGGTCGGCCGCACCAACGAGGACCCGTCGGTGGCCGTGCTGCGGATCAGCGCCCCCGATCTCGTCGTGCTCGACGACATCCTGCTCGCCATCCAGGAGCACGGGGCCGTCCCCAGCGAGCCGTCCGACGTGACGTGGAAGCCGGCGCCGCGCGACGGCGTCTTTCCCGAGGGCTTCTACTCGACCACCAACCTGGAGACCGACGTACGCCTCAGCGGCGGATGGGTCCACGTGGCCAATCCCGAGATGGACCTGGGCGTGCGCGTCGATCCCCAGTCGTGCAC
>CAZCRB010000284.1:0-1505 GCA_964500985.1 uncultured Eubacteriales bacterium | reverse complement strand
GCGGTTATAAGTGAGATGCGTAATAGAGGAATTGCCAGATCTTTGCTTGAAGAAGCACTGGCCTTTGCTAAAAGCATTGCAAGCTACGATATATATTTGATTACCGAAACAATTGGCGATACCATGGAGCGCTATGGATTTTTTGATATTGGCCGTGAAAAGGTGCCTGACGCTATATTAAAATCTCCCTACCTTAATGGTATATGCCCTTGCTCGTCGAGGATCATGTATAGAAATATTGATGGATAAAGTAGTGTCTGTATTTTAATGTTTTAGCAATATGTTGAAAAATATAAGGGAGAATTTACATGACTAAACCAAAAGTAGCCTTCGTCTGTGTGCACAATTCGTGCCGCTCACAAATGGCGGAAGCAATTTCCAAAATACTTGCCTCAGATGTATTCGAGGCTTATTCGGCCGGAACAGAGACGAAACCACAGATAAATCAGGATGCTGTTGACGTTATTAAAGAACTCTATGGTGTTGATATGAACATATCGCAGCATTCGAAGCTGCTTGCTGAATTACCGCAGATAGACATTCTTGTAACCATGGGTTGTAATGTTACTTGCCCATATGTACCTTGTAAACATCGCGAAGATTGGGGCTTAGAGGATCCAACAGGAAAAGATAAGCAAGCGTTTTTGAAAACAGCGGCTATTATCAGGGAAAAGGTTTTAGATTTGAAAAAACGCTTTGAAAGCGGGAAACTGAAGTAAATTACTGTTCAGGAGATAAGGGAGATTAAGCAATGAATATTTTCGATTTTTTAAACAACCAATTACTGAAAATGGAATGGCTTTCCAATCTGGTAAAGTTCTTAGTAGAAAACGTACTAGGCTTAAGCATGGCGGACAGATTAGGCGGCAGTCTGCACTTTTTCATCTATGATGTTATCAAGATTTTTATCTTACTGGCGTTTTTGATTTTTGTCATTTCTTATGTGCAAAGTTATTTCCCGCCGGAACGAACGAAAAAGATTTTGGGTAGGTTTAATGGTTTTTCTGGTAACGTGCTAGGGGCACTTTTGGGCACTGTAACGCCTTTTTGTTCTTGCTCGTCCATTCCGCTTTTTATAGGCTTTACGAGTGCTGGATTACCGCTGAGCGTAACCTTTTCCTTTTTAATTTCTTCGCCTTTAGTGGATATTGCTTCGGTAATCTTACTTGCCAGCATTTTTAACTGGAAAATTGCAATTGCTTATGTAGTCGTTGGGTTAGTCCTTGCGGTAATTGGCGGCACCATCATCGGGAAAATGGAAATGGAAAAATATGTTGAACCTTTTGTTTACGGCAATAAACCGGTAGGAGTTGAATATGAGCCAGAAGAACTGACTAGAAAAGAACGCATAGACTATGCAGTAGAGCAGGCGCTGGAAATAGTAAAAAGAGTATGGCGTTATGTGTTAATCGGTGTTGGCATTGGCGCACTGATCCACAACTGGATACCCGAATCTATTATTACCGCAGTCCTTGGTCAGGATAAATGGTACTCGGTTCTGGTAG
>CAZCRB010000283.1:0-1506 GCA_964500985.1 uncultured Eubacteriales bacterium | reverse complement strand
TGGTGCCGGTCATTCTGCGGTGAAACATCGTGTCCATTCTTCCTAACGTGTTTGGGCATGAGCGGACGCGCACACCCCTGCAGGTCAGTCTACCTTCTGGCGTTCTGCTCGATGCCTTTGTTAGGCGGAACCCTCCGCTACTGCGCCTTCGACCGAGGCAGGGTCGCTCCGCAGGCTTCACAGTGCCACTCCGGCGCGCCTTCACGATAGTCCGCTGGCCGGTAGGGCTCTCCGCAGCCGGGACACCTCAGGGCGCTCGCGCCCCAACCAGCAGGATCGACTGACCCGCGAGCGAGTGCGTGCAAACGAGCCCACGCCACGACCCATACCAGCGTCCATACCGCCGTCGCCAGCCCGAGCGCGTAGAGCGAGGCGGAATCCCGGAGACCGGTAGACACGATGCTACTGGCCCAGAACAACCACCCGAGACAGGTCGCGAGAAACATCAGGGTGACGGAGAAGTCGTAGCGGACAATGCCGGGATTGCCCGGCTCAATCTCAATGCTTGCCCATCCGACTGGCGCAAGGACGCTCCAACTGAACAGGAAGAAGCCGCTCCGAAAGGAAAGCCGCGAGCCCTCGCGCTCAATCCGAGTCGCGCCTACCGAGGCCATACGGGCCGCGATGGAAGGCATGAGAACGTCCAAGTCGTCGGGGGTGACCGACGCAACACTGAACGTGCCTCGCACACCGATGAGGGACATGCGCCGTTTCCGCCTAACGTTGAGGCGCATGACCTGCGCGCCTTGATCACTCTACCGCGAAGCGGTGACGCGCTTCTGCGCGTCAGGTCGATGCGCTTGTTAGCTTGCGCTCGACTACCAGTCTGTCGTACGCAAGCAAACCGAAGATGATTGCGGCGCGCGCCACGCCGAACACGACGCCGCGATGCCCCTGAACGATCAGCGTAGCGGTGTTGACGACATCGAGCGCCAAGAACACCGCGGCAACGGCAGTCCAGCTGCGAAGCGCCTGTTTGTAGGAGCCAAGTGGCCTGACTGGACTCGCGGATTCGCGGGCCCACAACAGCCGGTTGGCGTTCAGGGACACCCAGACGGAGAGCACTCGCCACAGAAGGAGAGCGACGTAGAAGTCGAGCTGTGCGTAGCGTTCCCACAGCGCCTTGTCGAGCCACAACAACAAGTTCTGGAGTACCACGTCGACGAGTACGAGGCCAACGTACATCCACAGCACCGGCCAGACGCGGTAGGCGATGGCCCACAGGGGACCGAAGGCGAAAGCGACCCAGTTCGGTCTCTTCAGCTCTGCTGGAAGCGCACCGAGTCCGACCAGCTGATGTTGCGGCGTCACTTCCGGCTCGGACAAGCGCTCTCCCTGTGGTTCGTCAAGCTAACGTGTCTGCGCATAACCTGTGCAGGTCGAGTGTATCGCGCGAAGCGCGCTGATGCCGTAAGGCATCAGGTTGATGCGCTTGTTAGATGGATGCGGCCACGGCCGTGCTCGCATCACTCTTGAAGTGGATCCACCATCTTCACAAGCACACCG
>CAZCRB010000282.1:0-1519 GCA_964500985.1 uncultured Eubacteriales bacterium | reverse complement strand
TGGCCGTCGAGTAGGGGGAGCGTATGGAATCATGCCCGCTTTGCGGCGCAGTCATCTACGCGGATGACGGAGTCTGTGAAGTCTGCTCTCCATATCACGCGGAGTCGCATTTACCACCACTCGGGCATCCTGTTCGCCCGTATCGCAGTTGGCGCGACCGCGCGGCCAAGTTCGCGGTCGCCGCCATCCCAGTACTGGTTGACGCACTCTTTGAAGCGGGAATCGCGGCGATCGAAAGCGGGCTTCTCCTCGCGCTCACCGGAGACGTCGACGAAGAAGACGACTTCCTCGATGAGGTTGATGAAGGGACGGCGGGCCACCGCGGGCAAACCCGCAGCCCTGGTGGTAGTGCTGTGCCGCCCGGAAGGATGCGGCAGACGGACCAGGTCAAGGGCCCCGATTCTCCGCTCCCGAACAAGCCGGGGATATACCATCACATCAACAAGGCAACTGGTGAGCGAGAGTATGTTGGTCAGACCAACGACTTGCGTGTGCGCCAGCAGCAGCATGCACGAAGCGGCAAGCTGGACACCGACACTCAGTGCATCCGGTTTGCGGTGGCCAAAGAGGGCGCGACCAAAGACGACTTGTGCCAAACGGAAGTGGACCACATAGCCCGTCACCATCCTCCTGGCAACACGACAAGAGGTGGCAATGGGCGACGGTAGATCCGCCACGTCGCAGCGTCTGCCTGGACGCCTAACGAACGCATCCAGCTGACGGCCAGCAGGTTTACTCGGAAGTGCGCGCACCGGCCGCAGCTGATGCGCAACAACGTTGGCTAGCGACCAAGCACTCCTAGGCCGCGGCGTCCTTGGGCTAGACTTAGGGTGGTTGGCTCAGTACGTCCGGAGGGGGACGAGATGGCGGTCTACCAGGACAAGGCGAAGGATCGAATCTCTCGAGGGCTCCGCAAGTACAAGAGCGTCGCTCAGAAAGCGCGCGCAAATGCCGCCAAGGAGAGCGACACACGGATGATCGTCTCGTCGATCGTCAGCGACGTGCTTGGATGGGACGCGTTCGACAATCTGACTGGGGAGTTCCGCATCAAGGGCAACTTCGCGGACTTCGTGGTTCGCCGCGATGACAAGCACTACATCATCATTGAGGTCAAAGCCATCTCGACTCGGCTGAACGAGAAGCATCTGTATCAGGCAGTTTCCTATGCCGCCAACCAGGGCGTCGAGTGGGTCATCCTCACCAACGGTGCGGAATGGCAACTCCACCGCGTCTTGTTCACAAAGCCGGTCGCAACGGAGCTCGTCTTTGAGCTAAGCCTGCTCGACGAGGATATGCCTCCGCGGGAGAAGGTCAATCTGTTCTACCTCCTCACTCCTGAGGCGCTACGAAAGGACGAACTCGAGGCCTACTATCAGCGCAAGCGCGCGATTGCCGGCCACAACATCGCGCGCCTCGTGCTGAGCGAATCAGTCCTTACGAAGCTGCGCGCGGAGATCAAGTCGGACTCGGGCTACCGCCTTCCGCTCGATGAGCTCGCAGAGATACTCGTGAGTTGCGT
>CAZCRB010000281.1:0-1519 GCA_964500985.1 uncultured Eubacteriales bacterium | reverse complement strand
CGTGCATCTACTGCTACGGCAGCGAGGGCACGCTCCCCGTCAAGTTCGAGGCCACGTGCGACCACCGGGCCTTCTTCTCGGCACTGCTCGAACAGGGTGCGATCCGGCCGGGCGAGACCGTGGTGCCGTGGGGCGGCGCGGAACCGACGACCCTCAAGACGTTCGAGGAGACGTGCGAGTTCTTTGTCGCCAACCGCATCTCGCAGGTCATCAACACCTCGGGCATCAAGTTCAGCCCGGGCATCGAGAAGGCGCTCCAAGCAGGGCTGGCGACCGTCCAGGTCAGCGTGGATAGCGGGACCGAAGAGGCCTTCCGCCGCGTGAAGCGCAACCGCCACTACCACGAGGTCTGGGAGAACATCGGGCGCTACGCGGCGACGGGCGGGGACGTGAGCGTCAAGTACATCCTGCTGTCGCTCAACTCCGACCTCTCCGAGATCGAGGCGTTCGTCGACCGCTGCACGGCCGCCGGAGTGAAGTCGGTGTGCATCTCGGCGGACGCTCGGGCAATCTTCGACCGGCCCGCGGACGTCGACCCGATCACCGAGAAAGAGCTCGTCGCGGCGGCGACGCTGTACCGGCTGGCCACCAAGAACGGCATGGTCGCGAGCCTCGCCGACATTTGGACGCCCGAGCAGCGCATGGCCATCGTCTCCTCAGTCAGTGCGGCCACTCTTGGCGAGCGCGTCGCCGAGCTGGACGAGCGGGTCGCGGCGCTGGGCGAGGAGGTCGCCGCTTCGGCTGGCCGGGAGGCCGCGCTGAAGCAGTCGGTCGCCGCGCTCGAGGAGTCGCTCTCGTGGAGGGTGACGAAGCCGCTGCGCGCGGCGAGCCGTCTCGTCCGAGGCGGGGGCGCGCGCGGCCAGAACCCGGAGCGCTAGCCGTGCAGGTGGTGTTCGTCCTACTGCCGGTCGCGCTCTGGGTGGTCCTCCTCTTCGCGTTCGCCGCGGGCGACGTGCTCTTCCGAGAAGCGGCGCTCGCGGCGTCGACTGTCGTGGCAGTCTTCGTGGTCGCGTCGACCGAGTTCCTGTCCGCGCTCGGCGCGCTCACAACGGTCTGGGCGGTCGTGACGTGGACCGTGGCTGTCGTCGTCGCGGCGCTCCTGTTGCGCCAGCGGTGGCAGGGAGGACTCGCGAGGGTCCGCCGGACCGCGTGGCCCTCTTTGGACGCGTGGGACCGGATCGTCGCCGGCGTGCTCGTGTTCTTCGGGGTCGGGACCTTCCTGGCCGCCGTGCTCTATCCCACGGTGAATTACGACAGCCTGACCTACCACATGCCCCGAGTGCTCATGTGGTTCCAGAACCACTCGATCCGCTTCTATCCGGTCCCTGACGGGCGGCACCTGTTCTTGGGGACGTTCGTGGAGGAGGCCGTGCTGGTCCTCAAGCTCCTGGCGGGAGGCACCGATCGCCTCGCGAACCTCGTGCAGTGGCTGTCCTACTGTCTGGCCGTGTGCACCGGTTCGCTCATCGCGTTTCGTCTGGGGGCGTCAGCTCGCGGCCAGCAGGTCTCGGCCCTCGCG
>CAZCRB010000280.1:0-1535 GCA_964500985.1 uncultured Eubacteriales bacterium | reverse complement strand
GACCGAGCGCGTACAGGAACGAATCGAACTCCACGACAGTGTGGTTCCCACTTGACCCCTCCAAGTTCGACAACCGATAGATGGTTGTGCTCCGCGCCGTTGTCTGAGCCGGTAGCGCGGCTTCCACAGAGTCCACGACCCTGAGGATTTAGACTATTAAAGGGAGATGAAGTGAGCTTGTCCACACGAAAACCACAACTTACCTATCACCGCAGGTCGTGGACATCAAATTCGCAAGATGTCAGGAATTTACACCTGTGAGATGCATCACACTACCACTAATTACCAGCGACTATCTGCGGACTGTTAGGGTCGACGAGCCGCGCGATACCGAGCGACGTTGCCCGCGGCTTTCAGCAGACTCGGGGTGTGACACAGGATGTTCGAGTAGGCCTGATTCGCGAGCGGACACGCGCACTCCCCCGCCTTGATGGACGCTCGGACCGCGTCCGCCTGCGGCGAGCGCCACACCGCCATGAAGTCGTAGTCGGCGTCGCGCAGATCGCCAAGCGGCTTGGCGTAGCCAAGAACGCAGCACGGCCACACCTGTCCGTGAGGGGTGAGATGAGCGTTGCTGATGCCCGCATAGCACGGAATGACCTGCCGGTCCTCCTGGACGATGCGAGCCGCCAACTCGTAGTAGACGAGGCGCAGAGACTCCGTCAGCCGCGCGAGCGGCCGCTTGCTGGGCAGGTTCTCCCTCACTTTGGCGGCGAACCCATGCATCAGCTCGCCGTACTCTGCGCCTGAAGGAGTGATGGGGTCCCCGATATTGAAGAACTCCTCTCGCTGTTCGGCGATCTCGTTGCGGTAGCTCTGGACGCCGAGCGTGTGCACGAAGTCTTCGATCTCGTCGAGTCGATCCTTGTTGAAGTTCGACACCACCGTGCCCAGCTCGACGTGGAGGTTCGGGAACTCCTCGGCCAGTTCCTGGAGACCTTCGATCGTCGCGAGCAGGCGCGGCCAATTGCCCTTCACTCCGCGGATCTCGTCGTGCAGGTCGCCGATGCCATCGATCGACGGCTTGATGGTGAACGGCGTGTCCAGACCGCGGGCGCGCAGGTTCTCCAGGATCGCCCGCGTCTGCCGCAGAATGCGTTTGGTCATGATCCCGTTCGTGGGCGTGTGGAGGATCGCGGGCCTGAGATGCTCGACAGCTAAGTCCACGATCTCGGGCAGGTCGTCGCGCAAGAACGGCTCCCCGCCCGAGAGGTTGAAGAAGTAGACCGGGGGCATCGAAGCGAAGATCCTGTCGATCTCGTCGAGCGTCAGCTCGTCCTCCGCAACCTGCCAGTGGTTGGGGTAGATCTGCCAGATGTTGCACGTCTTGCAGCGGCTGTTGCATCGGTTGGTCACCGAGAAGGTCAGCGTCATGGGCCCGATGGGCGCCATGAGTCCTGCGCGGGTCGCCCGGTAGGCGATCGTCTTGGGGAAGATGCGAGTGACGAAGTCGGTGGCCTTCATGAGCGCTAGTCGTCCAAGCCTTCCTTGGGGACAATCCGGTCGCGGCGGAACAGCGCCGCCACGTCCTCCCG
>CAZCRB010000279.1:0-1539 GCA_964500985.1 uncultured Eubacteriales bacterium | reverse complement strand
CCGCGGTCATTCGCGTCGCCGCCCTGCTGAACAAGGGCGTGGCCTACGACGGCGGGTTCGATGACGCCGTGGGCTATCTCGCGTCTGCGCGCGCGCTCGTCGAGACCGGGCGACTCTCCTTCTACGGGGTCACGCACTCCGCCCGCGTGATGCCTGGCTTCGTGGCGTTCCTCGCGGCGTTCTCGGCGCTGACCACGACTTCGGCGGCGGAGTACGTCGCGATCAAGGTCGCCTTGCTGCTCGTGTCGCTGGGCTCGATCTACGTCCTGTATCTGCTCGGCGAACGAGTGGCCGGCGTGCGGGTCGGATTGGTGGCCGCCGCGTTCCTCACGTTCTCAATGCCGCACATCTACGTGGGTACGCTCACGCTTGCCGAGAACCCCTTCACGCTGGTTCTCCTTCTCATGACACTCATGGTCATCCGGTTGGCCGATCATCCGGGTTGGTTGCGGTTCGGGGGTCTGCTCGCCCTGTTCATCGTCGCGGTCTACCTGCGACAGGCTGCCGTGGGGTTCTTGCTCCCGGCGCTGGTCTATCTGTTGGTTCGGCGCTATCCGCCGGGACTGCTGGCCAAACAGGTCGCCGTCGTGTGCGTGGTGTTCGTCCTTGCGTTCTCGCCGTGGTGGTTGCGTAACGAGCGCGTTTTCGGCGAGTTCGTGCCGTTCACGTCCTTTGGGGCCGCCCCGCTGTTCGAGGGTGCCTATCAGCGGTTCGAGCCCTACGGCAGCGGGGCGCTCGAGGCGATGGGGGCACTGATAGACGGCCGGGGTCTGAACGAGGTCGAGCAGAACCAGGTGCTGGCCGAGGCCGCCCGGGAGCGCATCGCGCAACGCTGGCGCACGGACCCGGCCGGGCTGCTCGTGACCTACGCGGTCATGAAGCCGGCGGCGGCGTGGCTGTTGCCGTTCTACTGGGACAAGGTCTTTGGCATCTCGGGATACTGGGTGCTGCGTATCCACGCGGCGTCGGCTGTGCTCGGCCTCGTGTTGTTGGTGGTGTTCAGCATCCGTTCGCGTGCGCGCGCCGAGTTCTTGTTGCTGCTGCTCAACGTCGTCGTGATCACGGTGGGGGCGGGGTACTACCTCGGGCTGTCGCGCTACGTGTATCCGTACATGCCGTTCCTGTTCGTGGCCAACGCGTACTTCGCCGTCGCGGTGCTCGACCGCGCCAAGGCGCGACGCCGCTGAACCCCTGCTACAATGCTTCTCCACCGCTCGCACGGCACAAGGAGAGCACCGTGAAGTTCAGTGGCACCGCGCACAAGTACGGCCGCGACGTCGACACCGACGTGATCATCCCGGCCCGCTACCTCAACACGAGCGACCCCGCAGAGCTCGCGAAGCACTGCATGGAGGACCTCGACGCCGGTTTCGTCGGCAAGGTCGCGTCCGGTGACATCCTCGTGGCCGAGGAGAACTTCGGCTGCGGCTCTTCGCGCGAGCATGCGCCGATCTCGATCAAGGCCGCGGGCGTCTCGGTGGTCATCGCCAAGAGCTTCGCGCGCATCTTCTACCGCAACGCGATCAACACCGGCCTGCC
>CAZCRB010000278.1:0-1546 GCA_964500985.1 uncultured Eubacteriales bacterium | reverse complement strand
TGGCGCTGACGCTCACGAACCCGACGACCATCATGGCCTTCGCTGCGGTCTTCGCCGGCTCGGGGCTCGTCGGTCAGCCCGGCGCCTCGTCGGCCGCCGCCGCGACGCTTGGCGTGGCGGCCGGTTCGCTCGCCTGGTGGCTCGTGCTGACGACGGCGGTGACCGTGGCGCGTGGCGCCCTGCGAGGCCGCGTCTTGCTGTGGGTGACCCGTGCCTCGGGGGCGCTCTTGTTGGCCTTGGGCGCGACGGCGCTCGGTCTTGGCGGCCTCGCCGCGCTCACCTGACCGTCACCGAAGTGTGCGTTTCGTCACACAGGGGACTCCACATTCGGCCCGAAGCGTGTAGATTGTCGTCTGAGAGTCTCGATATCAGACCGACTCAGGCATCTTAGGGAGTCACGCGTATGGGAAGCACGGTGGGTTTCGAGTCGTGGGGAAGCATGGGGCGGCGCACGACGCGCCGTCTGGCGATGCTGCTGTGCGTGTGTGCCGCAGCCCTGTTCGGCGCCGTGACAAGCGCCGGCGCCGCGAACACCGCGGCGTTCTCCGGGGCCTCTCCGGCAACGGGCGCCGCAGTCGCGGTCAAGCCTTCGGTGGCGATCGTGACCGCCGACGACACCGCGCCGGTGTTCTCGGCCACCGCCCGCATCAACGGCGCGCTCCCGAGCTTCGTCGGGGTGGATCATCCGGTCGGGCACATGGCGTGGGACGAAGACGCCGAGTCCTACGTGTGGGTGGTCGATGACTGGTCGGTCGTCAAGATCGTCGCGTACCTGCCGGCGAACCGGATCGTCTCCGGGCTCAACACGCTGGTGTACACGGTCAACGGGGTCAACGGCGCTTCGACGTACACGACGACGTTCACCTACTCGTCTGCGCCGACGGTCTCGTCGGTGCTGCCCGTTGACGGCGCCGTGCTCGCCAGCGCCCCGACGAGCGTCAGCGCCGCGTTCGTCTCCGCGGGATCGTCGTTCACGTCCACGATGACGATCGACGGCGTCGCGGTTGCCACCGCGTTCGACGCGGGCACCAAGACCTACCGTCACACCCCGGGGTCACCGCTCAGCGCCGGCAAGCACGCGGTGGTCTTCACCGTGCGCGACGCGCAGGGGGGCACCACCACGAAGTCCTGGACCTTCAACTACCGCCCGCCGATGTCGACCGGCGAGGAGTGCTCGAGCTGTCACACGACGTTCCCGGCGGCCCACCCGCTCAACGTCTGCCAGGGTTGCCACACGGCCGCCTTCTCCGCGGGCCATGGCGCCTTCCAGGTCGCTGCCGGCTTCGGCTGCGTGCAGTCCGATTGTCACCAGCTCGATCACGGCGGCCCCATCGGGCGCGGTATCGCGCTCGGCTGCACCGACTGTCATAACGCGGCGTATCCCCGGGTCGCTCGTCACACCGACGCGTCCACCACGGCGGCGCACGCTTCGAGCAACCCCACCTGCACGCGCTGTCACGCCGGTTCGCTGATCGATGAGCACGCCAAGTATCCCGCGGGCACGTCCGACAAGTACCAGTGCGTGCTGTGTCACGGTCCGTCGGCA
>CAZCRB010000277.1:0-1546 GCA_964500985.1 uncultured Eubacteriales bacterium | reverse complement strand
ACGGTGTCGGTAGGCTGGTCCGCCGCCTCGGCGGCCGGCATCGACCCGGACGCTATCGACCTGTGGCGGTTCGACGACGAGCTCGGGCGCTGGGTCGCACTCGGCGCCAAGGTCGAGGGCTCGCGCGCTACGGTCGTCACGACGCGCTTCGGTACCTTCGCGGCCGGCGCCGACGTGAGCGGCCCGAGCATCGCCATCTCGTCGCCCCAGAACGGCGCGACGCTCGCCATCGCGAGACCGTGGCTGTTCTTCACCGCCATGGATCCCACTTCCAAGCTCGACACCGACACAGTGACCGCTCAGGTGGACGGAGTCGACGTGCCGGTGGCTTTCGATGCGTCGCTGCAGTGCTTTGCCGCGCAGCTGCCGGTGCTTGGCAACGGCGCGCACGACCTGATGGTTTCTGCAGACGACGCGCGCGGCAACCACGGCACGAGTACGAGCACATTCGCCATCGATCTGGTGGCGCCAGGAGCTCCGGGCAACGTTGCTGTTGCCGTGGACGGAGAGGCCGCGCATGTCACCTGGACGCTCTCGGACGACACCGGTGCGGCCTACCGCATCTGGCGCCGCGCCGCCGAGCAGACCGAGGCGGTCTGCATCGCCACGTGCTCAAGCGCCTCCTACGACGACTACGCCGTGCCGGGCGGCGTTGACTGTCAGTACTCGGTCTCGGCGATCGACGCCGCCGGCAACGAGAGCGCCCGGGCCTCCGCGAACTCGCTGCACGTCGTGCGCACGCCGGCCTTCGGGATTCGGGCAGCCAAGGCGGGGGCTTCGGTCTCGATCGAGGCGAGTCTGACGGGCGTCGGTGGGCTGCCGCTGCAGGGCGAGGAGTACCGGCTCGAGTCGAGCACCAACGGTGCGAGCTGGAGCCGCATCGCAACGGTCACGCAGGACGCGTCTGCGTACACGACCTCCGTGCCGTTGCCCGACAGGACGACGACCTACCGCGTGGTCTACGCGGGTTGTCCCGGCTATGCGGGCAAGAGCGCCTCTGCCGTCGTAAACGTGGAGGTCGTGACACCACCGACACCGCCGACACCACCCACTTCGGCCCCCATCTCCGTCTCCGTGGGCACGCCGGGCGTATCCGGCAAGGCCACGGCCAAGAAGGGCACTTCGCTCAAGGGCACGATCGCCCCGCCGCATGCCGCGCGCGTGACGCTCGAAGTCCAGGTCTACTCGAAGCGCAAGTACAAGAGCTACAAGCGCTACGGCGTGAGCACGACCGCCGCCGGCACGTGGGCCTACAAGGCCAAGCTCAAGAAGGGCACGTACCGCGTTCGCGTGGTCGCACCGGCAGAGGGGCTCTATCTGCCCGCGACGTCGGGATGGCGCAAGGTGGTCGTCAAGTAGGACTGAGGTTCGGAGCGCTTTGCTGGGCGGCGTCGGCACACGTGCCGGCGCCGCCTCTGCGTCACGGTCAGCGTCTCGTGCCCGGCGGCGGTCGCCTCGGACGGCTCGTCGGCCGGCCTTGCGAACGGCGTTGGGCTAGCTGTCCTTGACCCCGCTCTCGTGGCGGATCTGGGCGCGCTTGATCTTG
>CAZCRB010000276.1:0-1577 GCA_964500985.1 uncultured Eubacteriales bacterium | reverse complement strand
TGCTGGCATTATGGAAATTAATTCGTCAGTATTATATCGAGAAAGACCTTATCCAGCAGCGGCAAAAGTTCATTGCGAGGGAAGTTGCTGATGCCGCGCTGCATAGGCAAAATAAGTTGCTTGCGTTTTTGCACGAAACGGCTATGGACATTATGAGCCGCCAGGATGTTGTTAATTTATTAGAGACGATTGTCAAGAAAGCAGCGGAAATCACGGGTGCTTCTACCGGCAGCGTTCTTCTCTTTAATGAAGATCGAACAGAGCGCGTACGCGTTGTGGCAACGGGTCCAGCCACTCAAATGGTGGGATCGCGCAATCCTATTGATGAAGGGGCAGCTGGACAAGTTTGGACAACCGGCAAATTGGTTTTAATTAACAATTACAAAAAATGGGAGCATCGTTCCTTTCCTGCGGCGGAAGTGGCGGAATCTGTTATTTATTTCCCACTCAAAAGTGCAAAAGAGGTAGTTGGCGTTATAGGCCTTTGGCATACGGATGCTGGTCGCTGCTTTGGAGACCAGGATATTGAAATCATTGATCAGTTTGCTGGACTGGCTTCTATTGCATACGAAAATGCTTATTTGTATCGAGAGGCACAGCGTGAAATCAGTGAGCGGCGTTATACCGAGGGACTGCTCCAGTATCGAGGATTTCACGATGTCATGACCAGTTTATATAATCGAACTTATTTTGAAGAAGAAATGCAGCGCCTTGACAAGCGGAGTGAAGGATCTGTTGGGTTGATCATGCTGGATGTTGATGGATTGAAGTTGATCAACGACTCTTTAGGTCATGCGCGGGGAGATAATTTGTTGAAAAGTACAGCCCAAATCCTTTTGGCGTGCTTTCCTGATAATAATGTTGTTTCACGTATAGGCGGTGATGAATTTGCCGTATTATTATCGCCTGCAGATACTGAAATTTTGGATCAAGCGTGTGAACGAATACGAACAAAGGCCAGAGAATTCAACCATTCGCAAACACAATTCCTAATCAGCCTTTCTGTTGGCTGTGCTTTAGCGGAAACGAATGCAATTTCCATGCGTGAATTGTATAAACAAGCGGACAATAATATGTACAGAGAAAAACTTCATCAACGAAAAAGTAGTCGCAGCACCATTGTCCAGACGGTTATGGAATTACTAAAAGCAAGAGATTACATTACGGAGGGGCATGGCGATCGGCTGCAAAAAATTGTTTTTGATATGGGAAATTTTTTAGGACTCTCATCGAGTACAATCTCAGACCTTCGTCTTTTTGCTCAATTTCATGATGTTGGCAAGGTTGGAATACCGGATCGTATTTTGTTAAAGCCAGGTCCATTGAATCCGGAGGAAAAAAATGAAATGCAGCAACATTCGGAAATTGGTTATCGTATTGCTCAATCTGCTCCTGAACTGTTGCCGATTGCCGATTGGGTTTTAAAACATCACGAATGGTGGAATGGCGGGGGGTATCCTCTGGCACTATCTGGCGAGGAAATACCATTAGAATGTAGGATTTTGGCTATTGCCGATGCGTACGATGCCATGACAAGCGATCGTCCCTACCGCAAAGCAATGTCTCATGCTGATGCC
>CAZCRB010000275.1:0-1579 GCA_964500985.1 uncultured Eubacteriales bacterium | reverse complement strand
CGTCGAACGTGTTGCGTTTGAGCGGCGGCCTGTGCCGCTCCAGGTCAGTCTACCTTGCGCCGTCCGCTCGAAACGCTTGTTAGACCGCACGCGATTTCAACTGCGCATCTTCGCTATCATCGATCTGATTCGGGACCGCTGACCTTGGGGGCGCATTGAAGGAAGAGCGCAAAGAACCGAATCCCTCCACGCCGCCCGACGAGCCAATCGTGCGTTTGAATTCCAGTCTGACTCGCGCGCTTGAACAGCAGCGCCGTACGATCGAAGAGATATCTCGAGTCAACGTCAGTGGTCTAACGAGGCAGTTTGCCAGCATCCAGAACGCAGCTTTTGCGACGCGGATGAACCGAACGATAGGAAATGCGAGCTTCACGCGCAGCATTCAAGAGGTGCAGCGAACCTTGGGTGCTCAATCATCGATGCTCAACAACCGACTACTGAGAGGCGCAGGGCTCAACTTCGCGTCCAAAATGCAGAGCGAAACACTGCGGGCGCTACGGGCAAACACCAATTCAGTGGCCGTGAGTATCGGCGCCGCAACCCGCGCCCTCAATTCTGCCGGCCTGTCTCAGTCCATTGCTGAAGCACTGACTCCAGCGTTCACAAACCGTGTTGGCTCGATCATGGAGCGGTTTGCTCGCGACTTCGAGCAGTTGTCGCAACGAATCAGAGAGCAGGCTGAGAGAGACATCCGCTTCTCGCAGCTGATGATCGAGATCGGCTGGCCGCCGCCGGCGGATCTCCCACTCTCGCTGGTCAATCAGATTCTTCGTCTTGCGGATGAGAAGGGCGCTGAAGCCGCAACGCCTCATATCGAGAAGGTGCTGTGCGACTTCTACACCCCGGAGAGACTCCAACGGAAGGTCCGAAAATGGGGGCGGACAAAGCTGCTTGGCCGCCGGAAGAGGATTCTGGAGAAGGCAATCAAGGCGCACGCAGCGGGGGATTATGAGCTATCTGTGCCTACGGTGGTGGCACAGGTCGAGGGCGTAATCGCTGACGGATTCGGTCACGTTGGACGCATGAACGGGAAGCAGTACCAAGACTACTTAAACGCCCACTTTGATTCTGACGGCGATAGTCGTATCGAAGACGCCGCGAACCAGGCGGTTCAATCCTTTGTGGCGAAGGTACTGCTGGCGCAGTTTGAGCACGGAAGCCCGTCACGGTCAAAGTTGAGCCGACACGCGATTCTGCACGGCGGAGACACAGACTACCCGTCGGAGGAGAACTCGCTGAAGGCCATCTTGCTCCTGGATGTGCTGCAGGACTCATTTGGGTTTGTCACTATCGAGGGCAGTTCCGTGTTTCACAAGGACGGTTGTCCGGCCGTTCTCAATTCGAAGAGGCGCGCACGACACCACAAGGATGCTGACGCGCTTCTAGACGGCGGAAAGCGTCCCTGCAAGCGCTGCAACCCTCTCTAGCCCTCGACGGTCTAACAAGCACTTCGGCGGTCCGTATTCCTGCGACTCGCAGTCCGCGTATCCATCTTCTGCAAACCGCCCCTGCCCTCACAAATGTGCGTGGAACCCCGTCTCCACGTGACTCCCGTCGCAGAACGGCTTGTTCTTCGACT
>CAZCRB010000274.1:0-1580 GCA_964500985.1 uncultured Eubacteriales bacterium | reverse complement strand
AGCGGCCCGGGCGGCAGGCCGTAGTTCGAGTACGTGTTGTAGGGGTGGCCGTTCTGGAGGTCCTTCTTGGTCAGGATCTTCGTGCCTTCCGGCAGCCCGTAGAAGACCGTCGAGTCGAGCTGCAGACGCATGCGCTGCTTGAGCCGGTTGTAGATCACCGACGAGACGAGCGGGTACTCCTTGTCGAGCTTGACCTCGAGCTCGATGATCGAGGCGATCGTGAGCACGTCGTTGAGCGTCAGGTTCTTGGACTTCGCGTAGCCGAGGTCGACCTTGGCGAGCTCCGCGTCGAACTTGTCGAGCATCATCTCGACGATCTTGTCCGGCGGCGTCCCCTTCTTGATGCGATACGTCGCCGGGAACAGGTATCCCTCGAGAGAGTCGGCGTGCGCGTCGGCCAGATACGGGTGCTCGGCGGCGAACTGCGGCGCTCCCGAGTTCACGAGCGCGAGCATCTCGTCTTCCGAGACACCCGCCTGCTTCGCGAAGCGGGCGGCGACCTGCTTGGCGCTGAACCCTTCCGGGATCACGATGTCGTAGTAGACGATGTCCGGACCCTTGGCGAGCTTGGCGAGTGCGGCCTCGTAGCCCATGCCGGTGGTCAGGGCATAGGTGCCGGCGCGCAGCTTCGCGTCGATGCCGGCCTGGCGCGCCTTGAGCCGGAACATCAGCGCGTTGGTGACGATGCCCTTCTCGGCCAGCGCCGTGCCGATGCTCTCGCTGCTCGAGCCCTTGGCGATGACGACCTCGACCGGCGTGCCTGCGGCGACCTCGGTGGCCGGACGCATGAGCATGTTGTAGCCCACGACCCCCGCGATCCCGATGACCCCGACGATGACGAGCAGCACGATGGCGATCGTGCGGACGGCTTTGCGACTCACAGTGCGCGACTCCTCTCCCGCGCTCGCACCAGCGCGAGCGCACCCCACTATCTGCGAGCGGCTTGCCAGACGCAAACCGCAGCCGTACCCTCGTCCCCTCACCCGCACCGCCCAGGAGGCACCCATGCGCTACCGCCCGCTCGGAACAACCGGCGTCGACGTGTCGGCTCTCGGCTTCGGCTGCATGCGCCTGCCCACCCTCGGCTCGCCCGAACGTATCGACGAGGCCGCCGCGACCGCACTGCTGCACGAGGCGATCGAGCGGGGCGTCAACTACGTCGACACCGCCTGGTTCTACCACGCGGCGAGCTTTGGGCAGCCCGGCCAGAGCGAGCCCTTCGTCGGCCGCGCCCTGCAGGGCGACTGGCGCGAGCGCGTGCAGCTCGCGACCAAGCTGCCGCAGCAGCTCGTCAAGACGCGCGAGGACATGGACGGCTTCCTCGCACGGCAGCTCGAGCGGCTGCAGACCGACCACATCGACTTCTACCTCGTCCACGGCCTGAACGGCGAGTCGTGGGACCGCATGCGCGACCTCGGGGTCCGCGAGTTCCTCGACGGCGCGGTCCAGCGCGGCCTCATCCGCTTCCCCGCGTTCTCGTTCCACGGCGCCGCCGCCGACTTCCCGCGCATCATCGACGAGTACGACTGGGCCTTTGGCCAGCTGCAGTACAACTACATGGACACCGACTACCAGGCCGG
>CAZCRB010000273.1:0-1583 GCA_964500985.1 uncultured Eubacteriales bacterium | reverse complement strand
GGTGGGACGGTAGCCGGTGAGCGTACGCTTCTTGGTCACGCGCGGAGATCCCCTCGTAGGCGGATGAGCAGGCGGGGTTGATTGTAGCGCAGCGCACCGTCATCCGTTCGGCCGAACGGAGGGCCGCCTCCTTTGCCACGCGGGTACATACACACCGTCGTCCCGATGCGCAGTATTCGTGCATGGAGGTGGTCTGCCATGCGGAGAACGACTCTTGTAGCCGCCATTCTCGCGGCTTCGTTGGTGTTGCTCCCGGCCAGCGCGCACGCCCTCAAGTGGAAGTACCCTCTCTACAGCGTCGTGCACGCCAGCGACGGGCTGGGGCTGACCGACGGGTCGCTCTCGCTTCACCGCGCCTTCTCATCCCGCCACGCGATGCTCGACTCCTTCACGATCTATTCGACGACGTACACGTGGACACGTCCGGCGGACTCGACGTTTCTGATCGCGCCGTGGACGAGCACTTCGGTCACGGCGTGCGGTGACTGCCACGCGACGATCAGCATGGGCGGGTCCACGCCGGCGAGCGGCTACCCCGACCCCTACGAATCGCTGCGCCTCGACGACACGACCGCCAACGGCATGTCGTCGACGACGGTAATCTGCGCGAAGTGCCACGACCTCGTGAATGGCACGACCTGGAGCAACATCGTGCACGACAGCGACAAGCACCGCGACGGGACGGGCCAGTGCGTGTCCTGCCACCTGCAGCTGCCGCACGGGGGCGGACTGCCCCGGCTCCTCGGCTACGCGCAGGACCCCTCACCCTACTCGACACTGGCCACGGGTCTGGCCGGAATCCGGCTCCAGTCCTACACCCCCACCTCGTGGCGCAAGAGCGACTGCACCTCCGCGTGCCACGCGCGTTCGTTCACGTCGTGGCCGAGCGGCGGCTCCATCGCGGGCACCGTCCACCTCGCCGACGGCTCGGCGGCCGTCAATGCGACCGTCACCGTGGGACCGCAGCAGACCAAGACGAGCGCGACGGGCACCTATCGGATCGACAACGTCGGCGTGGGCTACACGAACGCGCGCTTCGACCTACCCGGATACGCGACGGGGGCGGCGAACGCCGCGATCACCGGCGGCGCGGTGTGGACGGCCGACGCGACGCTGACTCCGGCGCCGTAGGGCCTAGCCGGGAAGCAGGATCCCCATCAGCGGCATGACCGTGGCGTCGAAGTACGCGCCGAGCGGATTGAAGCGCGTCAGCGACGGCACGACCCACAACAGCACGAGCAGGATGACGAACGAGTACTGCTGCAGGCGGTACCAGCCGTGCAGCGCCGAGTCCGGCAGGAAGATCGGCACGATGCTCGAGCCGTCCAGCGGCGGTATCGGGATCAGGTTGAAGAACATCAGCACGAGGTTGGTCTGAACCAGAAGGTACCCGACCAGGTAGATGCCTTGGGCCGCGGTGCCCATCACCGGCGAGAGCAGCACCGCGCCCCACGCAACGGCCGCACCGACGAACGCCAGCGCGAGGTTGGCCGCCGGGCCGGCGAAGCCGGTGATGAGGTCGCCTTTGCGGATGTCTTTGAAGTTGCTCGGGTTGACCGGCACCGGCTTGGCGTAGCCAAAGA
>CAZCRB010000272.1:0-1587 GCA_964500985.1 uncultured Eubacteriales bacterium | reverse complement strand
GCGTGGACTTCGACGTGGCGCGCGGCAGCATCTTCGCCCTGCTCGGCTCGAACGGCGCGGGCAAGACCACGGCCATCAGGATCCTGTCCACGCTGCTCAAGGCCGACGCGGGCACGGCCAGCGTCAACGGCTTCGATGTCGCCACGCACGCCGCCGAGGTGCGCGACTCCATCAGCCTCACGGGCCAGTTCGCGGCCGTCGACGAGATCCTCAGCGGGCGCGAGAACCTCGTGCTCGTCGCCCGGTTGCGGCATCTCGAGAACCCCGGCGCCATCGCCGACGAACTCCTCGAGCGCTTTGCGCTGACCGATGCCGCCGGTCGCCGCGTGGCCGAGTACTCGGGCGGCATGCGGCGCCGTCTCGACATCGCGATGAGCCTGATCGGGGATCCGCCGGTGATCTTCCTCGACGAGCCGACCAACGGACTCGACCCGCAGGCTCGCATCGAGGTGTGGCAGACCATCCGGGGCCTCGCGGCGCGCGGCACGACGGTGCTGCTCACGACGCAGTACCTCGACGAGGCCGAACAGCTGGCCGATCGCATCGCGATCCTCCACGGCGGCCGGATCATCGTGAACGACACCCTCGCCGAGCTGAAGCTGCTGCTTCCCCCCGCAAAGGTCGAGTACGTCGAGAAGCAGCCGACGCTGGAGGACGTGTTCCTCGCGGTCGTCGGTGCCCAGGGGCCGGAAGCCGGCGGTGCCGGTGACGCGACGTCGCCGCAGACGAGTGGGGGACGAGCATGAACGCGCACTTCTTGAGCGACACCGCCGTCCTGACGGGACGCTCGCTTCGCCACATCACCCGTAGCATGGACACGATCATCACGACCACGATCATGCCGATCGCGTTCATGCTGCTGTTCGTGTTCGTCTTTGGGGGTGCGATCGACTCGGGCCCTGGGCCGTACGTGAACTACCTGCTGCCCGGGATCCTGCTCATCACGGTCGCCTCGGGCGTCTCCTACACCGCGTTTCGGCTCTTCCTCGACATGAACAGTGGCATCTTCGACCGCTTCCACTCGATGCCCATCGCGCGCTCGTCGGTGCTGTGGGCGCACGTGACCACGTCGCTCGTCGCCATCCTCATGTCGCTGGTGGTGGTCGTCCTCACGGCGCTGCTCATCGGGTTCCGGTCCGGGGCGGGCGCGCTGGCGTGGCTCGCGGTCACCGGCATCCTCGCGCTGTTCACGCTCGCGTTGACGTGGCTTGCCGTGATCCCGGGGCTCTCGGCCAAGACGGCGGACGGCGCCGTGGTGTTCTCGTACCCGCTGATCTTCCTGCCGTTCATCAGCTCGGCGTTCGTGCCTACCGACACCATGCCCGGCCCGTTGCGCGCCTTTGCCGAGTACCAGCCGGTGACGTCCATCGTCAACGCCATCCGGGACCTGCTCACGCAGCAGCCGGTCGGCACCGACATCTGGGTCGCCCTTGCCTGGTGCGTCGGGCTGCTCGTCGGCGCCTACCTCGTCGCGATGGGCATCTACCGCCGCAAGATCTCGTAGGCGGACCAGCGCACTCTCCGGTCCTACAATGGGGGCGGACGGACGCTGCCGCACGTGAAGTGAGGGACCATGTCGCTGGACCT
>CAZCRB010000271.1:0-1591 GCA_964500985.1 uncultured Eubacteriales bacterium | reverse complement strand
AGTCGCAACCACCAGACACCCGGCCAGGACTGCCGACCGCTTCAGCCCGTCTCGCATGAGTGCCGCGACCGCGAGCCACACCAGGAACGTCGCGCAGACCAGATAGGCCGAGGCCTTGGACTGCACCCCCAAGGCCAGGACCGCACCGATCCAGGCGCCGGTCACCGCGACGGCGCGCATCGCGCTCGGCGGCGTCCGGACGTACCTGAGCACGAGATAGGCGACGGCCATGCACCAGAACGCAGTCGTCAGGTCGTTTTGCGTGGTGGACGCCTCGAGAAGCGCCAGCGGGGCGGCCGCGATCGCGAGGGCCGAGACCTGCTGGCCGCGAGCTGACGCCCCCAGACGAAACGCGATGAGCGAACCGGTGCACACGGCCAGACAGTAGGACAGCCACTGCACGAGGTTCGCGAGGCGATCGGTGCCTCCCGCCAGGAGCTTGAGGACCAGCACGGCCTCCTCCACGAACGTCCCCAAGAACAGGTGCCGCCCGTCAGGGACCGGATAGAAGCGGATCGAGTGGTTCTGGAACCACATGAGCACTCGGGGCATGTGGTAGGTCAGGCTGTCGTAATTCACCGTGGGATAGAGCACGGCGGCCAGGAAGGTCCCGACCCCGAAGAACACGAGCACGCCGGCGACGATCCGGTCCCACGCGTCCAAAGAGGGCCACGCGGTCCGGCGGACCCTCGCGAGTCCTCCCTGCCACCGCTGGCGCAACAGGAGCGCCGCGACGACGACAGCCACGGTCCACGTCACGACCGCCCAGACCGTTGTGAGCGCGCCGAGCGCGGACAGGAACTCGGTCGACGCGACCACGAAGACTGCCACGACAGTCGACGCCGCGAGCGCCGCTTCTCGGAAGAGCACGTCGCCCGCGGCGAACGCGAAGAGGAGGACCACCCAGAGCGCGACCGGCAGTAGGACGAACACCACCTGCACGGCTAGCGCTCCGGGTTCTGGCCGCGCGCGCCCCCGCCTCGGACGAGACGGCTCGCCGCGCGCAGCGGCTTCGTCACCCTCCACGAGAGCGACTCCTCGAGCGCGGCGACCGACTGCTTCAGCGCGGCCTCCCGGCCAGCCGAAGCGGCGACCTCCTCGCCCAGCGCCGCGACCCGCTCGTCCAGCTCGGCGACGCGCTCGCCAAGAGTGGCCGCACTGACTGAGGAGACGATGGCCATGCGCTGCTCGGGCGTCCAAATGTCGGCGAGGCTCGCGACCATGCCGTTCTTGGTGGCCAGCCGGTACAGCGTCGCCGCCGCGACGAGCTCTTTCTCGGTGATCGGGTCGACGTCCGCGGGCCGGTCGAAGATTGCCCGAGCGTCCGCCGAGATGCACACCGACTTCACTCCGGCGGCCGTGCAGCGGTCGACGAACGCCTCGATCTCGGAGAGGTCGGAGTTGAGCGACAGCAGGATGTACTTGACGCTCACGTCCCCGCCCGTCGCCGCGTAGCGCCCGATGTTCTCCCAGACCTCGTGATAGTGGCGGTTGCGCTTCACGCGGCGGAAGGCCTCTTCGGTCCCGCTGTCCACACTGACCTGGACGGTCGCGAGCCCTTCTTGGAGCGCCTTCTCGATGCCCGGGCTGA
>CAZCRB010000270.1:0-1599 GCA_964500985.1 uncultured Eubacteriales bacterium | reverse complement strand
CATCCCGATTCTAAAAAACTTAATGCCGTTTGCGCCTGTGAGGTTATTGATGATGACACACGCAAAGGCGTGGAATTATTTCTTCCCTTATTCGATGCAGTTGTGCTGAACAAATTGCTGACAGAAAATATCAGCGGTACGGAATGGAAGTATGAAACTGGCGGCGACGAAGCTGTCACTGCACTTTTTATGATGGCACCTGACGATGCTGTCTGGGGTCCTACCCGTAACACCCTGATCTATTTGTCGCTGGCAGGTGAAAGAAGTCTGCTTGATCTGCTCTATGATGTCACAGCCGAAGATTCACCATTTACGACGGAAGAATATGCTCTCTGCTTTTGGGCACAAACTGTGCTGGATACCCTATCCAACCTGAAAGCCCGCGGCTTGACCAATGAGGAAATCATCGCTTCTCATGATCTGAGGGCCTTATTTAATTAATGATATGTTTGCTTTTTCTAACGTAGCGTTCCCTATGGAACGTTGCGTTTTTTATTTGTCTGAACGTAAAACTGTCCCTTTGAAAATTATCAAAACTGACGCTTTTATCTGTGACAGATTTGTTGTATTCTAGTCGCATAGTGTACTGTAAAAACAATAAACTTTTGGAGGAATTTAACATGACAGATCGTGCAATATTAAATAGGAATTTAGCTCAAATGCTCAAAGGCGGCGTCATCATGGACGTTACCAACGTAGAAGAAGCAAGGATTGCTGAAGAAGCTGGCGCAGTAGCCGTCATGGCTTTGGAACGTGTTCCGTCCGACATTCGTAAAGAAGGCGGCGTAGCACGCATGAGTGATCCGAAAATGATTAAAGAAATCAAAGCAGCCGTCAGTATCCCGGTTATGGCCAAAGTCAGAATCGGCCATATTGTCGAAGCAGAAATTCTGGAAGCTCTCGGTGTGGACTATATTGATGAAAGCGAAGTTCTCACACCAGCCGATGACATGTATCATCTGGACAAACACCAATACAAAATTCCTTTCGTCTGTGGTGCCCGCAACTTGGGTGAAGCACTCCGCCGCATCGGTGAAGGCGCTGCCATGATGCGTACCAAAGGCGAAGCCGGAACAGGCAACGTCGTAGAAGCTGTACGTCATATGCGCACCATCATGTCGCAAATCCGTCAATTGTCCAATATGCCTAGCGAAGAACTCATGACTTTCGCCAAAGACAACGGCGCGCCTTATGATCTAGTCGTAGAAGTAGCAAAGAATGGCAAACTGCCTGTTGTGAACTTCTCTGCCGGCGGCATCGCCACTCCGGCTGACGCAGCCCTGATGATGAAACTCGGCAGTGAAGGCGTTTTCGTTGGTTCCGGAATTTTCCGCAGTGCCGACCCTGCTAAGCGTGCCCGTGCCATCGTCATGGCAACAACTTACTACAACGACCCGAAGGTAGTAGCTGAAGTATCCGAAGATTTGGGTGAAGCAATGCCTGGCATAGAAATCGCCACCATCTCGGAAGCGCAAACCTTCGCCAAAAGAGGCTGGTAAGAATGGAAAAGGTTGGCGTATTAGCCTTACAAGGTTCCTTTGCCGAACATCTTGCCATTTTGCGCAGGATTCCAGGAATAGAACCAATAGAAGTTAAAAC
>CAZCRB010000269.1:0-1603 GCA_964500985.1 uncultured Eubacteriales bacterium | reverse complement strand
TACAGCTCGCCGTAGACGACCCCGTGCGACCCCTTGTCGACGTTGAGCAACGCCTCTTGCAGGGTCTCAGCGATCCGGTGTGCGGACTCGTACTCGCGCGCATTGTGCAACGCGTGAGACAGCGCCTTGGCCATCTCGCACATGAACTCGCGTGCGGGGTCGTCGTCGGTTTGCCCGGAGTCATCGGCCGCGCCGAAGAGTATCGCCCCATACCACTCCGTGACGCCCGGAACGGGGACGAGGGTCGCCCGCGACAACCCGAGCTCGGCGCGCAACCACCGCGATGCGTCTTCCCTCGTCGAGTCGATCACCAGGACCGGCAGCTCGAGACCGACGCCGTCCGCGGCGTGAGCGGTCTGCGGCGCAGGCACGCAGCAAGGCGTCATGCCCGCCGCCGAGATGATCTCGTAGGTGTCGCCTTCGATCCTCCCGAATGCGACGACGTCGCAGCCCAGTGCGGCGCGGCAGGTCTCCAGCGCGCGCGGCATCGTCTCGGTCAGATCGAGCGAGAGGGCCAGCAGACCGCTGGCCTCGGCCAGTGCGGAGTCGAAGGACTTCGACCGCAGGGTGCGCTGATGGCTCCGGGCGCCGGCGACCGCGCTCATGATCCGGTCGGCCGCGACCTGCAGCATGACGCGCTCGGCGTCGCTCACCAGGCGCTCGGCGCCCCACGCGCACTCGAGAACGCCGTACAGCTCGCCGTCGAGGTAGAGCGGCACCCCGAGCATCGACACGAACTTGCGCCGCTCGTGGACGGGAAGCGCCATCGCGCTCGAACGGACGTCCAGGACCCAGTGCGGCTCGCCGGCACGGGCCACCGCTCCCGCGAAACCCTCGTCCGGAGCGAGCACGAACTCGCCGTCGCGATCGAGCTCCGAAGCGACGACGGCCTCACCGCTGCTGGCGGCGAGCCTGAGCCCACCGTCTTCGGCCAGGAACAGCAGTGTCATGTTCGTTGCCATGACGTCGGCAAGCGTCGCGAGGACCTCTGAGAACAAGCGGTCCAGGTCAAGGCGCCCCACCGCCGCCGAGACGATGCGCAAGAGCCCCTCGAGCTCGTGGTTGGCGGCCTCCAACTCTGTGAGCAGGTCATCACGCCGGGCATCGCGATCGTTGCGCGATGAGATGTCGCGCACCGCGCACACCATCGGCGCATCGGAGTGCTGGCTCGTGAGCGCGCACGACAGTTCAGCGGTGAACAGCGAGCCGTCAGAACGCACGTGTGTGGTCTCAAAGGTGATGCCGCGCGGGTCGACCGCACCGATGAGGCGCGCGTCGATGATACGACTGCCGGGGACCCCGAGGTCGATCACCGACCGGCCGAGCAGATCCGCGCGGCTGCGGCCGTACATCACGAGCGCCGTGTCGTTGGCCGCGAGTATCCGTCCATCACGCGACAGCGCCAACAGCGCATCGGGGGCATGGTGGGCGATGACGTCCCACTCTGGTGCTATCGACTCGTTTTGGGTGACGGGCTCCGTCGCACCTTGAGTCACATGCGCTCCAACCGATCAAGCGGCCAGGACCTCACGAGTATAGCGCGGCGTGCTGACAACCAAGACCGTTGAGAACAAACAAAGCGGCCCTCCCCTTCTCAGGAGAG
>CAZCRB010000268.1:0-1617 GCA_964500985.1 uncultured Eubacteriales bacterium | reverse complement strand
TCACCACCCCGAGGTCAAGCTGAAGGACATGATGTCTGCACCCGCCGAGAAGGATCGCGGCAACGTATGAGGTCCGAGTGGGGGACGACATCAAGTACCGAGTAGCCATCATCGCAAGCGTGTGCGCCGCGTGCGCCGCCCTGCCGACGCTCGCGTACGCGTCGGCCGGAGGCGGCGTCGGCGGCATGGGCGGCTTTGGCGGCATGGGCAGGGCCAGTCTGACCGGAGCCGCCCCGCCGTGGGAGTTCTGGGGCGTCGTCGCTGCGATCGGCGGCATGGTGTGGATGTTCATCACCGGCTTCTATCATCTGAAGGCACTGCTCGTGCGTCGCGCGCTCACGCGTGTGGGGCGTGGTGAGTCGGTATGGACCCGCTCACACATCGAAGACAGGGCGCGTTCTGTCTTCACCCACGTGCAGCAGGCTTGGGCCGAGAATCACCTTCGCCGGGCACGAACGTCGATGAGCGATGATCTGCTCGAGTGTCTCGCCGCCAAGCTGGAGGCCATGCACGAGGGTCACCGGCGCAACGTCATGGTCGACCTGAGATTCAGACGAGCTGCGGTGGTTGGAGTGTCTGCTCCGGCTGACCCGGCCCGTGACAAGGTCTGGGTATGGATCGATGCCACACTGACCGACTACATCGTCGACACGACGAGCGGGCTGCTTGTCGACGGAAACGCGATGGCTCCACGCCGCCTGCGCGAGGTGTGGACGTTCGTCCCCGGCCCAAAGGGCTGGGTCGTCGACCATATCGAGCAGCATCCGCACGGTGTGACCACTCTGTTCTTGCCGCAGACTGTCGACGGCTCGCGGCGCGCCTGAGGCCACGCAAGGCCCATGTCTACGCGGCATCTCGCTAGCGCGCGGTATTCTCGGTAGTGTGCGTGGTGCGCAGATTGCCCGACAGCTGACGTGGGAGACCGGTGCAAAGAGTCGTGTTCGAATACCCGTCGTCACTCGACCGGGTCATCATCAGACTACGGACGCCCCTGATCGACCGGATCTTGTGGGCGTTCGCGCTCGGTGCGATTACGGGCGTGTACGGGGCTTTTCGCGAGCTGACGCGAGCGCACACGGGCTATGAGTCCTCGGCTGAGTTCTGGATCGCCGCTGCGGTCAGCGTCACCGTGTATGCGCTGGTAGCGGGCGAGGACGAGGTCGTCACCGTCAGAGACGACACGGTGCAGATCGACACGATCGAGAAGTCGATACTCATCGACCGTGGGCAGCAATCGACGCCTAGCTTCTATCGCGACGAGGGGCGTATGTGGTTCGGCTACCCGTCGCGTGGCGTGAGCTTTGGTCGCAAGCTCACTCAGGCGGAAGCGGACGCGGTGCTCCGCGCATTCGAGGTGCAGTTCGGACGTGGTTCCGACGCCACACCGGGACACCGACGGTCGTGGCGCGCGCTCGTTGTGCGCTATGGGCCGGAGGTGGCAGTGATCGCGTTCGCGGTGGTCGCGGCCCTGGTCGGCTCGCCGCAGTGGTTCGTGGTCGCGGGCCTGATACTGCTGGTCATGCTTGGGCAGGTGGCACTCGTCGCGTGGAATCGCCGCCACCCGGACCCGGTAGACATCGAACAGGGCGACGGGTTCGCCTAGACTGCACGGGACCA
>CAZCRB010000267.1:0-1619 GCA_964500985.1 uncultured Eubacteriales bacterium | reverse complement strand
AGAGCTTAATGATGTTTTAATTACCAATAAGTATACCTAAATCCTGGGTTTGTAAAAAAGTTTAATTTCAAAAGCATATAAATAAAGCAAATTGGTGGTGTGCCATGATTAAGAAGATTGCATTAATGACATTTGCGGCAACTTTGCTTATGACTTCGGTGGTTTCAGCAGCGCCAGCTAATCCTTTCACGGATGTACCGAAAGGTCACTGGGCTTATGCTTCGTTGGCAAAGCTGGAGCAAGGCAACGTTTTGCCGGCAGGCAAGGATTATGATGGAAACAAAATAATTACACGTTATGAAATGGCGCAATTAGTAGGCGCGGCGCTGGCGAACAAGGATAAGTACAGCACTGACGTCCAACAAAACGTTTTGCCAAAACTTTCTACTGAGTTCGCAGAAGAACTTAACAATTTAGGCGTGCGGGTTGCCAAACTGGAAGCTGCAGATGACAATGTTAATTTCAACGGACAGATAAGGTGGCATTACGTTGATAACTACCGGAGCAAGCACGACAGCAACGATGATCACCAGCTGCGTTCGCGTATTTACATCAACGGCAAGGTTAACGAAACCTGGGACTATCACGCGATGCTGGAAAATAAGCAGAATTTGCATACCAATGCCGAAGAGAGCAAAACCGGGTTTGAACGTGCTTATGTCACAGGGCCGCTAGGCGGAGCCAAAGTTACCGCCGGTGTTTTTGGCAATCTGATGGCAGAGGGCAATATTTATGATACAAGTTTTGACGGTATTAAGTTTGAATTCGGCGATGTCATAAAATACAGCCTTCTCTATGGTGAGGCGGATATTGAACGCGACAATAAGATGTTCGTGGCGACAGCGTCCTACAAAGATTATGATTACGATGCCGCAGTTGGCTATCATCGCATTAATTATGACGAGGGAAATCCTGCGGATAACACTATCTGGAGTGCCGGCGGCAATTATGATTTTGGGAATTATTCTTTGGGAGCTATGTATTTGAGAGCTAGCGAGAAAGATGCAAAGGGTGACCGTGATGGTTATGTTTTGACGCTGACCCACGGCAGATTGAAAGAGTGGCGCGCCCATACATATGATATTTATGCCAAATATTATGACCAATCCGCCAATACCTATTTGGCACACACGATGAATGGTTTGGCTGGCTATATGGACGGTTTCAAAGGTTACAGCATAGGGATGCAGTATGCGGTGGCAAAAAATATCGTATTTGGTTTGGAGTACTATGACCTGAAAGATAAGATAACAGATGAAAAGAACAGAACGATCTGGACACAGTTTATTTTTGATTTCAGTGCTGATTAAGAGGCGATAAACGTGGAACTATATGACAAAATAATCAACAAAGAAGCGAATCTGGCAGTAGTAGGACTCGGGTATGTAGGTCTGCCGATAGCGGTTGCTTTTGCAGATAAAGTAAACACCATCGGTTTTGACATCAATGAAGAGAAAATCAGCAATTATAAAAACGGTATCGATCCGACCGAAGAAGTCGGGGAGGCGAAAATCAGAGAGACTGCGCTGCAATTTACTTCTGAAGAGAAGGATTTGCAGAAGGCTGGTTTCATCATTGTAGCTGTACCAACGCCGGTTAATGGTGACGAAACACCGGAT
>CAZCRB010000266.1:0-1631 GCA_964500985.1 uncultured Eubacteriales bacterium | reverse complement strand
CGCCTGAGAGGTGCGTCCCCACCGACGCCCATCCCGGACGGGGGCGGACTCCACAGGAAGGTGGAACTGCTATGCCGCTTACGAAGGACACCAAGGCAGCGATCATCGCCGAGTACGGCCGTGACGCTTCCGACTCCGGTTCGACCGAGGTTCAGGTCGCCCTGCTCACGCAGCGCATCCGCGACCTCACCGAGCACCTCAAGATCCACAAGAAGGACCACCACACCCGCCGTGGCCTTCTCAAGCTCGTCGGTCAGCGTCGCCGCCTGCTCGGCTACCTGAAGAAGACCGACATCACCGGCTACCGTGAGCTGATCGCAAAGCTGGGTATTCGCGGGTAACAACCCATAGGGAGTACTGAAGGCGGGGGGAGACTCCCGCCTTCTTTGCTGATTCGGTCCGTTCGATGCGGGCCGCGCGCAGTCGTCCGATACGGCTGCCAAGAGGCAGGGCCGCCGCATGGGGCGCGCGGCCGCAGGAACAGGGAAGAAGAGAACGCTTATGACCAAGATCGTCGAAACGTTTGAGCTGTACGGCAAGGAGTACACGCTCGAGACCGGAGAGCTGGCCAAGCAGGCCGGCGGAGCGGTCGTCGTCCGCCAGGGCGACACCATGGTGCTCGTCACCGCCACCGCGTCGAAGTTCCCCAAGGACCTGGACTTCTTCCCGCTGACGGTCGACTTCGAGGAGCGCATGTACGCTGCGGGCAAGCTCCCCGGCGGCTTCATCAAGCGTGAGTCGCGTCCGTCCGAGAAGGCCGTGCTCACCGCTCGCATGATCGACCGCCCCATCCGCTCGTCGTTCGCCGACGGGTTCCGCAACGAGGTCCAGGTCATCGCCACCGTGCTCTCGGCCGACCAGACCCACCAGCCCGACGTCATCTCCATCATGGGAGCCTCGTCCGCGCTCCTCGCGGCCGGTATCCCGTTCGAGGGCCCGCTCGCCGGTGTCCGCGTGTGTCGCGACGAGAACGGCGAGTTCCTCGTCAACCCGTCGTTCGAGGAGGCCGAGGCTTCCGATCTCGACCTCGTGGTCGCAGGCTCCAAGGACGCCGTCTTCATGCTCGAGGCCGGCGCCTACGAGGTGTCCGAGGAGGACATGCTCGCTGCTCTCATGTTCGCCCAGGAGGCCATCGCCGCCTTCTGCGACGTGCAGGAGAAGTTCCTCGCCAAGGTCGACATCAAGCCGATGGACGTCCAGCTCCAGGTCGTCGACCCGGCGCTCGTCGAGCGCATCTTCGCCGCGGGTGCGGACAAGATGAAGGCCGCGCTGCACAATCCCGACAAGCACGCCCGTATGGACGCCGTCCAGGCGGTCAAAGACGAGCTGCTCGCCACGTTTTCCGATGAGGAGCTCGCCGCCCAGGGCAAGGACATCAAGGCCACCCTCAAGCAGCTCGAGAAGAAGACCATGCGCGCCATGGTTCTCGAGGAGGGCGAGCGTGCCGACGGCCGCAAGCTCGACGAGGTTCGCCAGATCACCACGGTCGCCGGCTACCTGCCGCGCAGCCACGGCTCGGGCCTGTTCACCCGCGGTCAGACCCAGGTGCTCTCGGTCCTGACGCTCGGCATGCTCTCCGAGTGGCAGCGCCTCGACACCATCGACGTGTCCGAGGGCAAGCGCTACATCCA
>CAZCRB010000265.1:0-1643 GCA_964500985.1 uncultured Eubacteriales bacterium | reverse complement strand
CTCGGTGGCGTCGAGGCCGGCGATCTCATCGGTCTCGGAGGAGCGGAGACCCATGATCGCCTTCTGCGCCTTGAAGAACAGGTAGAAGAGTCCGAACGCCCAGGCGGCGACGACGACACAAGCGATCAGCTGCGCGACCAGCTGGCCCGGATCGCCGTAGAAGAGACCGCGAACGGCACCCGAGACGCCATTGAAGCCGTCGCCGTACGTGCCGTCGGCGAACAGGCCGAGGGCGATCATGCCCCAGAGGCCGTTGACGCCGTGGACCGAGGAGGCGCCGACCGGATCGTCGATCTTGAGCTTGCGCTCGATGAAGATGACCGAGAAGACCACCAGCACGCCGGCGATGGCGCCGATGACGATCGAGGCCCACGGGCTGACGAACGCGCACGGTGCTGTGATCGCGACGAGGCCGGCGAGCGAGCCGTTGACGGCCATCGACGGGTCGGGCTTGCCCCAGAGCTTCCACGCCGTGAACATGCCGGTCATCATGCCGGCGCAGCCAGCGAGCAGGGTGTTCGCGATGATGATCGAGAAGCGCATGTCGCCCGCGGACAGGGTGCTCATGCCGTTGAATCCGAACCAGCCGAAGAACAGGACGATCGTGCCCAGGATGGCCATCGGGATGTCGTGGCCCGGGATGGCGATCGGCGTGCCGTCCTTCTTGAACTTGCCGATGCGAGGGCCGATCACGAGGGCACCGGCCAGTGCCGAGAAGCCTCCCACCGCGTGAACGACCGACGAGCCGGCGAAGTCGAGCACGCCGTGACCCAGACCCATGGTGTTGCCGAGCTGCGACAGCCAGCCGCCGCCCCAGACCCACATGCCGTAGATCGGGTAGACGACCGCGGCCATGAACACGCCCATGGGGATGAACGCCGAGAACTTCCAGCGCTCGGCCATGGAGCCGGTGACGATGGTGGCGGCGGTGTCCATGAAGACGAGCTGGAACAGGAAGAAGGCGAAAATGCCGACATCGAGGGTGCCGTCACCCAAGGAGCCGAGAAGGAAGCCCTTGTGAGCGATCACAGCCCAGCCGTCTGCGAACGCGAACGACTTGTCCAGTGGCTCAACGCCGCCGAGCAGGGCGATGCTGCCGAAGCCGCCGAACTGCAGCGCGAAGCCGACGAGCCAGTAGACCAGCGCGCCGACGCCGAAGACGATGAAGTTGGTCATCGCCACGTGCGCCGCGTTCTTGGAGCGGCAGAAGCCGGTCTCGACGAGCATGAAGCCCGCCTGCATGAAGAAGATCAAGGCCATGCCGACGATCACGAAGAACATGTTGGTGCTGATGGTCAGGTGCCCCAACGCCGCGCCGAGCTCCGCAGGGGTGGGCTTGCCGACGGTCTCGGCTGCGATGCTGGTGATGTCACCGGTCGCCGCGCCCGTGGGGTCGCCGGCCATCGCGAGCCCCGTCAGCAGGACGAACGCCACCACGGTGAGCAGCGTCGTGCGAACGGCGGCCCTTCGCAGGATTCGGGGCCACTGGCCCTTGACGGCAGACGGATCGAAGAAACGAGTCAGTATCGACTGCAACGCCTACACCTCCTTGAGGTAGTTCCGGGTCCGATCTGACGGACCCTCTTTCGGGGGTACCAGGCGCCGTACGTCGTTGGACGGCGGAACCAGGAGGTGCGCGACTC
>CAZCRB010000264.1:0-1650 GCA_964500985.1 uncultured Eubacteriales bacterium | reverse complement strand
TCGAAGGCGACGGAGCGGTGTTCTCACTGATCGGCGTGTTCGAGGACGCGGTCGTGTCGGTCAAAGGCGCGCGGTGGCCGCTCGACGCCGCCACGCTGCCGGCGCTCTCCTCGTGGGGAGTGGGCAACCGCGTCCTCGGCGACGGCGCGGTCGTGACCGTGCACCGTGGGTTGTGCGCGGTTCTCGTACACACGGACTGAGTACGGACGGCGCACTGATCGTGGCCGGTGGCGGCCTCCGGAGCGCTATACTGCGCCCGGGGGGTCGTTGAGCCAGTGAACCGTTCTTTGCGCATCGTCGTGATCGTCCTTGCGGCCGGCGGCATCTTCACCGGTCTGGTCGGCATGGTCGCCGACCTCCCCGCAGCGCTTGTCGCCGCCGGCACCCTGCTCGTCGCCGCGACGCTGACCGCGCTGGCTGGGGCAGGCGTGCCACAGAGCCTCCCGGTCGAGCAGTCACGTCCGCACGCCGAGGTGCGGGCACCGGCGAGTTCGGCGCCCGGTGACGTGCTTTCGGCGTTCGCCGCCGCGGCCGGGGCCGCCGGTGAGGTCGCCGGCGCGCACCTGTGGCTTCACGACGAGTCGACCCGGACGCTGCGGCTCGTTGCCGCCACGGGCGCGATGCGTCCCTCACCGGAGCCGGTGAGCCCTGATGACCCAATCCTCGGTCAGGCGCTTGAGCGGGGCCACGCGATCGTGGCCCCCTGGGGCACGGCGGGGGACGCGCCGTCGCCGCGCACCGTGTGGCGCTACGCGGTCCCCCTCAACGCCGAGGAGATCACCGGCGTGGTCGCACTGGACTTCCTCGGCGAGGAACCCGACGCCGACACCCTGACCGAAGTGACCGCGCAGCTGCGCGTGACGCTGTCCTCGACCCTCGCGCTCGTCGTGGCGCGCCGGCGCGTCGAAGCGGCGGGCGTGCTGGTGACCGCGGCCCGCGAGCTCGCGACGCTTGTCGACTCCACCGCCATCGCGCAGGCCTTGCTGCGAAACGCGGTCGAGCTCACCGGCGCGAACACGGGCAGCGTGATGCTCACGGACGAGGATGCCGCCCTGACGATCAGGGCGGCCAAGGGCCTGTCAGACGACGTCGTCGCCGAGACGCGGCTCAAGCCGGGCGAAGGCATCGCGGGTTGGGTGTTGGCCTCCGCCGAGCCGTTCATCGTCGAAGACGTCGAGGGCCGCCGCACACACGCGCGACGCCACGGGATCTGTACCGCGGTATCGGTCCCAATCTCCGACGCGACCGGTGTCATCGGCGTCCTCAACGTGGGGAGTCGCTCCTTCGGCTCCAAGTTCTCACCGGGGTTGCTCGCGACCCTCGAGACCCTCGGCACCCTGGCGGCCGCCGCGCTGAGAAACGCGCATGCGCTCGAATCGTCCCGAGACCTGTATCTGGACACCCTAAGGGCCCTGGCTGTGGCGATGGAGACCAAGGACCCGTATGCGAGCGGTGCGACCGATCGGGTGGTGGACTTGGCGATGTCGGTCGGGCGGGCGGCCGGTCTGCAGAGCGACGAGCTCGAAGCGCTTCACATCGCCGCGTTGCTGCACGACGTGGGCATGTCGGCGGCCGGCGACGTCGTCACGACCGGTGACCGGCCGCTCTCGACCGTCGAGTGGGGGATGCTCAAGATGCATCCGATCATCG
>CAZCRB010000263.1:0-1661 GCA_964500985.1 uncultured Eubacteriales bacterium | reverse complement strand
CGGTCAGGATATTGCGAACATGGTTCTCCCTGGTTTGGGACATTTTGTAGCAGCTTTGATCGTTATGGGCGGTCTTGCTTTCAATATCGGTAATGTTGCCGGTGCAGGTCTCGGCCTGAATGTAATTTTTGGTATTAACACAATCACCGGTGCTATTATCAGTGCGGCGATTGCCATTGGTATCTTCCTTATTAAAGAAGCAGGCAAAGCAATGGATAAATTTGCACAAATTGCCGGTTTTCTGATGATTTTTGTGACTATCTACATTGCAATTACTTCTAACCCTCCTATGGGCGAAGCAGTTGTCAAAACTTTTGTCCCTGACACCATCGATTTGGTGGCAATTATCACTCTGGTCGGCGGTACAGTCGGCGGCTATATTACTTTCTCCGGCGGCCATCGTCTGATTGATGCCGGCGTCACCGGTATTGAAGCCTTGCCACAGATTTCCCGCAGTTCCGTTATCGGCGTAACAGCAACCGGTATCATGCGTATTTTCTTGTTCCTTGCTACTTTGGGTGTTTTGTCCGCTGGCATGTCTCTTGATCCTGCCAATCCTCCTGCTTCTGTCTTCAAGTTGGCTGCAGGCGACCTTGGCTACAAGTTCTTCGGCGTCGTTATGTGGGCAGCTGCTATTACTTCCGTAATCGGGGCTGCTTATACTTCCGTTTCTTTCCTTCGTTCCTTCAGCCCGGTCATTGAGAAGAATTATCGTTGGTTCATCATTGGCTTCATTGTCTTCTCAACTATGGTCTTCGCTGTTGTTGGACAGCCGGTCAAAATCCTGGTTCTCGTCGGAACTTTGAATGGCCTGATCCTGCCGATTACTTTGGGCGTTATGCTGGTTGCCGCTTATAACAAGAAGATTGTCGGCGAATACAAACATCCGGTCTGGATGGCTGTTTTTGGTGCCATCGTAGTTGTGATGACTGCCTACATGGGCTATTTCACCATGACTACCCAGCTCAGCAAACTATTTGCCTAAATTGTTTTGAAAATTAAACAGAACGTAATTATGAGGTGCTTGATATGCAGAACAAGTCATACCAGCTGTTAAACGTTGGTGAAAATTGCATATTTGTAAAATTCGGGCAGGAAATCAGTCCGGTTATTCACAAAAAGGTGAAACGCCTGTCGGAATATCTGGAACAGAATCCTTTTCCCGGCTATATTGAGTTTGTAGCTACTTATACCGGTACGGCTGTCAATTATGACCCATGGGTAGTGAAAAAGAAGCTGGCCAAAAAGGGCGAGACGAGTTTTGCTGCTGTGGGCAGGCTGCTGGCAGAATATGTCCAGAAGTCCGAGCTGATGCCGGAAACCGCTCCCAACGTGGTTGAAATACCTGTTTGCTACGGCGGTGAGTACGGACCGGATCTGGCTTACGTGGCGGAATACTGTCATCTGACTGAGGAAGAAGTAGTGAAGATTCACAGCTCCGGCGAATATCTTTGCTATATGATCGGCTTTTGCCCTGGCTTTCCATTCCTGGGCGGTATGGATCCGCGGATTGCAACTCCCAGAAGACAGACCCCGCGCCTTGCCATTCCTGCACGCAGTATCGGCATCGCAGGACAGCAGACTGGCGGCTATCCAATAAGTACGCCGGGCGGCTGGCAGATTATCGGCAGGAGCGCGATCGAAATGTTTGATGCCTCCGC
>CAZCRB010000262.1:0-1671 GCA_964500985.1 uncultured Eubacteriales bacterium | reverse complement strand
GACAACGTCAGGGTCCCGGTGTACTTCGACTCGGTGCCGCCGTTGACCCGATACCGGATCGACTCGACGCCCGAACCGGCGTCTGCAGCCGTGAAGTCGAGGTTCACGTCGCCGTTGGTGGTCCCGATCGCCGGCACCCCCGTGATGCCCACGGTCGGCGCAACGGTGTCGACCCGCACGCTGCGCGAGGCGTCCAGCGTGTTGCCCGCACGATCGAAGTAGCGCGCTTTGAGCGTGTAGACGCCATCAGCCGGAACCGTGACCGTGGCAGCCGCGCTGTAGGCGACAGCGGACGAGAATCCCGCGCCGTAGTCGAAGCTCATCGTGACCGCGTCGGGAACGTTGGCGGCGATGCCGACCGTGCGCGACGAGCAGACGGACTTGTCGCCGTTGATGCTCACGGAACCGGTCGGCGCGGTGTAGTCGATGCTGATCGTGACGACCTTGGATGCCTCGACATTACTCGCGAGGTCCTCGGAATGGAACGTCACCGGGGTCTGGCCTTCGGCGCTCACGACGAAGGGTGCCGTGTAGAGCTGTTCGGGATCGGCGCCGATCGAGCAGAAGGTGCCGAAGATGCCGGAGAGCGGGTCGGAGCCGGTCAGTGACACGAGCACGGCATGGTTGACCCACTCGGTCTGGGCCGTGGGGGTGGTCACCGGGGCCGTACGATCGATGCGCACGTGGGCGACCTGGTGCACGCTCTGGTTACCGGCGGCATCGATCGACCAGTACTCGACCGTGTTGTCGCCCTCGCCGGTCACGGAGAACGCCCCGGTCGTCGTCTTGGTCGCCCCGGCGTTGATCCGGTAGGCGAACGAGCTGAGGCCCGAGACGCCGTCGGCCCCGCTCACGACGAGATCCACCTGCGCATCGGGGGTCCATCCCGCGGGAACGCCGGACAGAACGACGGTGGGCTTGGACCGGTCGATGGAGATCGTCGTGGTGGTCTCGTCCTCGACGTTTCCGGCGTTGTCTACGGAGAAGTAGCCGAGCGTCGTGGTCCCCTCTTCCGAGACCGTGAACGGCCCGGTGTAGAGCTGCGGGGTCCCGCCGTTCTTGACGTAGTACGTCTCTGACACGCCGGCCCGGGCATCGGTGGCGTTGAGGGTGACGGTCACGTCAGCGGCGGTCGACCACCCCACGGGGACGCCCGAGATGGTGGTGTGCGGCGCCGTCAGGTCGATCGGGACCGTCACGCTGCGCGAGGTCTCCGCGTTGCCCGCGACGTCGAAGGAGCGGTACTCGAGGGAGTGGGCGCCCTCGCCCTCCACCCGCACGATCGTGTGACCCGCCGGCAGGACCTGGGCGGGCGCACCGTCGATGCTGTACTCAGTGTGGTCGACACCCGAGGTCGCGTCTGCCGGGAACAGATAGACGTTGACCGACGAGCCGACGTAGGCCGCGGGCACGCCAAAGATGTCGGTGACGGGCTTGGTGACGTCGAGCAGGTAGTTGAGGTACTGGGTGATCTCCTCGTTGCCCGCCCGGTCGATCGCGCGGAACGCGACCTGACCCAACCCGTCGACGGCCGGTGCCGTCGCGGTGGCGTAGTACGAGGACTCGGGGTCGGCGTTGAACTGGTAGCGGATGCTCGCGACGCCCGAGCCCGAGTCCGTGGCGGTGACCGAGAACGCGGGCGGCACGGAGACCCAGCCGATCGGCATCGGC
>CAZCRB010000261.1:0-1707 GCA_964500985.1 uncultured Eubacteriales bacterium | reverse complement strand
TGACGTTCTCGATCAGCCACATGACCGCCTTGCGGTGCATGATCTGCTCGTTGAGAACGGGCATGAGGCCCATCTCGACCCAGCGGGTGCGGGCGTCCTCGACGGGCGTCTCGGTGGCCTCGGCGACGCTGGCGATCTCGGCGTCGACGTCCTCGTCGGTGATCTCGAGCCCCTTGGCGCGGAAGAGCGCCTCGAGGGCGAGGTCCTCGCGCAGCGACTGGATGGCCTGCTCGCGGATGTCGGCCTCGATCGTGTCCATGTCGACGCCGGCCGTCTGCATGTACTGCTCGGCGGTCAGGCCGCGCTGCTCGAGCATGGTGAGGAAGTCACGCATGAGCGAGCCCTGGCGCGACATGATCATGGTCTCGGGGATGTCGCCCTCGAGACGCGTGGCGAGCTCCTCGCGGCTGCGGCGCTCCTTGAGGCGGTCGCGGTTCATCGTCTTCTGCAGCTCGATGCGCTTCTTGAGGTCCTCGCGCATCTCGTCGGCAGACTCGAAGCCGACGTTGCCGGCGAACTCGTCGTCGACCTCGGGGAGCTTCTTGGCCTTGATCTCGTGGACCGTCACGTCGAACGCGGCGGTCTTGCCCACGAACTCCTCGTTCGAGCTCGTCTCCGGGATCGGGAACTCGACGCGCGTCTCGGCGCCGGCCTCGACGCCCATGATGCCGGCGTCGAACTCGGCGGGCATCAGGCCGCGGTTCATCTCGTAGAGGTACTTGTCGACGGTGTTGCCCTCGTAGTCCTCGCCGTCGACGGTGCCGACGAAGGAGAGCAGCACGAAGTCCTCGGCGGCCACACCACGGCCCTCGACGGGCTCGAGCGTGGCGAAGCGTTCGCGCGTGACCTCGAGCTGGACGTCGACCTCCTCATCGGTGGCCTCCGCCGAGGGAAGCTCGATGGCGAAGTCGTCAGCGCTCGTGAGCGTGAGCTCCGGACGCAGCTCGACCTCGACGACGTAGGTGTACTCCTCGCCGGCGACGACGTTGTCGAAGCCGTCGACCTCGGGGGCCTCGATCGGGCGCAGGTCCTCGGCGTCCAGAGCGCGCGAGTAGGTCTCGTTGACGAGGGCCTCGGTGGCCTCGGCGAGCACGTAGTCGCGGCCGACCGCGTTGTCGATCATCGGACGGGGGGCCTTGCCCGGACGGAAGCCCGGGAGGCGGACCTGCGAGGCCACCTTCTTGTACGAGTCTGCGATTGCGTAGTCGACCTCGGCGGCGGGGACGGTGACGGTCAGCTTGACCATGGTGCCTTCGAGGCGCTCGACGGACGTGGTGAGCACGATGTGTTTCCTTTCAGATCGACGAGCCGGTGCCGGCCGGCTGCTTGAATTTCGTTTGGTGCGGGCGAGAGGACTCGAACCTCCACGAGTTTCCCCACTGGAACCTAAATCCAGCGCGTCTGCCAGTTCCGCCACGCCCGCAGGTAAACGGCTCCCCATCATAGCAAAACGGCTGACATTCGCATGCACGAAAGCCGGCCCTGTGCGGACCGGCTCTCGGTGGGTTTGATGGTGGGCCGTCGGGGGATCGAACCCCGGACCTTGGGATTAAGAGTCCCCTGCTCTGCCAGCTGAGCTAACGGCCCAAGTCGGCGTCCGCGTCGTGCTCCGGGCGCCAAGCGATATGCAGTTGGGGTGGGTAACGGGACTTGAACCCGCGACCTTCGGAGCCACAGTCCGACGCTCTAACCAACTGAGCTACACCC
>CAZCRB010000260.1:0-1715 GCA_964500985.1 uncultured Eubacteriales bacterium | reverse complement strand
ATCATGTCGGCGGCTTCCTTGGCCACGTCGGTCCCGGCGATCCCCATCGCCACGCCGATGTCGGCGACCTTGAGCGCCGGCGCGTCGTTGACGCCATCACCGGTCATGGCGACGATGTGGCCCATGTCCTTGAGGCACTGCGCGATCCGCATCTTGTGCTCGGGCGAGACCCGCGCGAACAGGATGTTCTTGGCGGCGAGCGCCTCGTGCAGCGCGGCGTCGGTCATCTCGTTGAGGTCGTTGCCGGTCACGATGCGGGCCGCGTCGCCGCGCACGATGCCGATGCGGCGCGCGATCGACTCGGCGGTCAGCCCGTAGTCGCCGGTGATCATGATGATCTCGATGCCCGCGGTCGCGCACTCCTCGACGGCCACCGCGACCTCGTCGCGCGGCGGGTCCATCATCGCCATGAGGCCGACGAACGTGAGGTCGCGCTCGGTCTTCTCGGGCGAGAACTCGCTCTCGCTCTTCTCGATGGTGCGATACGCCATCGCGAGCACGCGCAGCCCGCCGCGGGCGAACTCGTCGTTCTGAGCGATGATCTTGGCGCGCTCGTCGGCGGTGAGCTCGACGACACCGTCGAGCGTCTCGACGTGCGTGCACAGGTCGAGCACCTCTTTGGGCGCCCCCTTCACGTAGCCGATCCGCCCGAAACGGTGGTCCATGTGGATCGTGGTCATGCGCTTGCGAACCGAGTCGAACGGCAGCTCGAAGACGCGGCGCGTCTTGTCGAGCTCCTCCTCGTAGTCGAAGCCGGCCTTCTTGGCCGCGACCAGAAGCGCCGCTTCCGTCGGGTCGCCGAGGATCGTCCACGAGTCCTCGGGCCCGCCCGGCTCTATGAGGCGGGCGTTGTTGCACAGCGCCGCGGCCTTCACCAGGATCGCGAGCGCCTTGCGTTGCTTGTCGTCGAGTTCCGCGCCACTGCGCTTGACGTCGCCGTTGGGGGCGTAGCCGCCACCCGACACCTCGAGGTGCTGCCCCGCGACCCAGATGTCGCGGACGGTCATCTCGTTCTTGGTGAGCGTGCCGGTCTTGTCGGTGCAGATGACGGTGGTGCAGCCGAGCGTCTCGACGCTCGAGAGCTTCTTGATGAGCGCGTGGCGCTCGGCCATGCGCTGCACGCCCATCGCGAGCGACAGCGTGACGGTGGGCAGCAGCCCCTCCGGGACGAGCGCGACGATGATGCCGACCGAGAACACGAACCCCTCGATGAGCTCGAGTCCGCCAAAGAAGTAGCCGAGGACGAAGAAGATGACCCCGACGCCGGTGGCGATGACCGCCACGAGCTGGGTGACCTTGCCCATCTCCTTTTGCAGCGGGCTGAGCTCGGACTCGACGCTTTGCGTGAGCTCGGCGATCTTGCCGAACTGCGTGTTCATGCCGGTCGCGTAGACGATCGCCTTGCCGCCGCCGTACGCCACCGACGTGCCCGCGAAGACCATGTTGGGCATCTCGATGGGCGTCAGAAGCGGGTCGTCGTGCGCCGAGGCCGTCTTGCGCACCGGCTCGGACTCTCCGGTCAGCGTCGCGTTGTTGGTCCTGAGCTCGAACTCCTCGATCAGGCGCGCGTCGGCCGAGATCGCGTCGCCCTCCTCGAGCACCATCAGGTCGCCCGGCACGAGCTCACCGGCCGGCACCATCACGGTCTGGCCGTCTCGGATGACCCGGGCGTTGCGCGGGATCATCTTCTTGAGCGCCTCGGTGGCCTTCTCGGC
>CAZCRB010000259.1:0-1740 GCA_964500985.1 uncultured Eubacteriales bacterium | reverse complement strand
AGCACCGCCTTGCCAAGGCGGGGGTCGCGAGTTCGAATCTCGTTTTCCGCTCCATTTTATGGCGACATAGCCAAGCGGTAAGGCAGAGGTCTGCAAAACCTTTATCCCCAGTTCGATTCTGGGTGTCGCCTCCACTTCATGCCGGGGTGGCGGAACTGGCAGACGCAAGGGACTTAAAATCCCTCGGAGAGTGATCTCCGTACCGGTTCGATTCCGGTCCTCGGCACCAGTAAATTCTTAAATTTTTTTAAAAGAGCGCCCGGCTTGGGGCGCTCTTTTGCGTATAACACATTTCAATAGAAAAGAGGGATTGTAATGACAAATGGTTTTGCTGGTCTGAAAGTATGTGCCAGGACAGTTGACCTTCTGAAAAAGGCAGGTATTACTAAACCAATGCCTGTGCAGGAACAGGTAATACCCGCAATTTTTGCAGGGAAGGACGTTATAGCCAGAGCTCAGACAGGAACTGGTAAGACTTTGGCATTTCTGGTTCCTTTGATGGAAAAAATTAACCCGGAAAAGAAATATGTGCAGGCATTAATAATCGCACCAACCAGAGAATTAGCAATGCAAATCTCAATGGAAGCCAAAAAATTGGTTGGAGAAACCGGTATTAAGATTCTGGCGGTTTGCGGCGGTCGCGATTTGGAACAACAAAAACATAAAATGCAAAATGTGACGCATATTATGGTTGGTACGCCTGGACGCCTTCTTGATCATGTTCGCCGAGGCAACACCAGCTTAGGCGGCGTCAATTATCTTGTTCTTGATGAAGTCGATGAAATGCTTGAGCAAGGATTCATTGATGAAGCTGCCGAATTGATAGGTATGACTAGTAATGAGAGACAAACAGTTCTTTGTTCAGCAACATTATCGGAAGAAGTAAGAAAACTGGGGAAAAAAATTACCAGAAATTGTTCAGTAATTGATATTAACCCAGAACAGGCTACTGTAGCAGGAATTGAACAGATTTGCATAAAGACGACAGAAGAATATAAACAGAAGGCACTTGAAACTCTTATACAGCGTTATAATCCTTATTTGATGATTGTTTTTTGTTTTAGTAAAGAACGGGCTATAGAGTTAGAAGAATCGCTGGCAACTAAGCAGTATAATGTTGATGTTTTGCATGGCGAAATGTCACAGGCTAAGAGAAAAACGGTGATGAAAGCTTTTCGTGATGCTAAGCTTCAAGTACTGGTAGCAACTGATTTGGCAGCGCGTGGTCTGGATATTGAAGGCGTTACGCACATCATAAATTATGACATTCCGCATGATGTGGATTGGTACGTACACCGCATAGGACGTACTGGCAGAGCGGGCAGAGAAGGCATAGCGGTTACTTTATATACTGCTGATGAAATGCGTTGGCTGAAACAAATCGAAGAAAAACTGAATGTGCAAATGGAAAGACAGAATTTAGCAGGTGAAACTGTTGCCAGAAGATTGCCGCGTAAGACTGCCGTTTCTGTAAAAACAAACAAACCGGCCGCTGTGACAAAAGGCGGCAAGAAAAGTGCAAAACCTGGGCTGAAAAGCGCAAAACCTGGCATAAAAAGTGCAAAACTCGACATGAAAGGTGTAAAACCAGAGAGCGAAAGTGTAAAACCAGGTAAGAAAAGCGCGAAACCAGGCAAGGGTTGGGCTAAGGCAAAGGCTACTACAAAAGTAAAAAAGGTAGGTGGCAAAAATGAAAGAGGTAAATCAAGAAAGAGTAAATAGATTAATTGAAGGAATAGC
>CAZCRB010000258.1:0-1748 GCA_964500985.1 uncultured Eubacteriales bacterium | reverse complement strand
CCGTTCGAGCCGAGCAGGGCGAAGATGCTGCCGCGCGCCACGTCGAAGTCCACGCCGCGCAGCACGTCGAGGTCCTTGTACGACTTCACCAGACCGCGCACCCGGATCGCGACGTCGGCCCCGTGGGCGCTCACGAGCGGGTCACTTCTTCCATCTCTTCGGCACGCTCGATGGCATCGGTCAGGCGCTTGCGCTCTTTGGCGATCCATCCCGGGGTCTTGTAGCTCTGGACGAACGTCTCGACGAACTCGACCGGGTCGTCGCCGACGATGTCGCGGATCGGGGTCTCGTCGGCCGCGGCCTGCTCGAACAGGTCGGCGAGGTCTTCGAACATCGTTGCGGCGGCGTCGCCATCATCGGGTCCGCCGCTGTACATCATGTAGCGCTCGATAGCGTCGATCGCGATGCGGTACTTCTCCGGCAGGCGCTTCGTGCGCGCCTTGTACCGCCGCCACCGCTGCTTGTCACCGATCACCTTCACCGCGAAATCGGAGAGAGACATGATCACCGGCCTCCTTCACGGAGCTGCGTGAGCTGGTCTGAAAGGAAGCTCCAGGTCCTCCAGAACTCTTCGAGGTACGCCCGCCCCCTAGGGTTGAGCGAGTAGACTTTGCGCGGCGGGCCCTTCTCGGACGGGTGCTTCTCAACGTCGACGAAGCCGCGCTGCTCGATCCTGATGAGCAGCGCGTAGACCGTCCCCTCGGCGATGTCGGCGAATCCCATCCCGCGTAGCCGCGCCGTGATCTCGTAGCCGTACGCGGGCTTCTCGGACAGGATCGCGAGCACGATTCCTTCGAGCGTACCCTTGAGCATCTCGGTCATCTGCCGGCCCACCTGACACCGCCTTCTGGTCTACTAAGCATCACTAGTTACTGGTACATAGTACCGCAGAATAGCGTTGTGTAAACCCCCGGTCTCAGCCGTGGGCTCGCCGGAGGGCGCTAGACTGACGAGCGGGGCGCCGCGTGTCGCGGCTTGCCTCGCCCGGGCCAGCGAACGAGAAGGAGGCGGGTGGCTGGTGATCCTGCCCAAGGTGCGTGACCCGCGCTTCATCACCATCCGAAGAGGCGGCACGCTCACCGACGCCGACCATCGGCTGCTCGCGTTGTGGGCCGCTGCGTGCGCGGAGCACGTGCTGCCCCTCTTCGAAGCGGAGTGCCCGCTCGACCCCCGACCCCGCCGCACGATCGAGAGCACCCGCGCCTGGGCCCGCGGCGAGATGACGATGTCGCAGGCCCGCGCGGCGGCCGGCGCCAACGCTGCCGCCCGAGACCTGCGCGGGGCCGCTCGCTTCGCCGCCTACGCGGCGGGCCAGGCGGTGGCCGTGTCGCACGTAGCCGCGCACGAGCTCGGCGCGGCAGCCTACGCGATCAAGGCCGTGCGAGCGGCCGCACCCGCCGGCGAGGCCGAGGCCGCCGGTCTGGCCGAGTGCAGCTGGCAGCGCGAGCAGCTCCCGGACGCGATCCGCGAACTCGTGCTGGACGATCAGCGGCTGAGGAACAGCATCTGCTGGTTCGTCTTCGACTGCTGAGAGGAACCGAGCTGCGATCGAGGCGTACACTGGTCGCGACGCCAAACGGGCCGCAGCCCGCGCAGCTCACGCGCGGCGCCGTACGCAAGGGGGATGGGACATGAACCAGTGGCTTTTGCTCGTCGCGGCGGCGCTCGGCGCGTTCACCGTCGCGCTGGCGGCCACGGCGTGGACGAAGCGGCGGCGCTGAGCCGATGGCACCGGACGGCTACCGCAT
>CAZCRB010000257.1:0-1784 GCA_964500985.1 uncultured Eubacteriales bacterium | reverse complement strand
GAGCAGGCCGCCAACCTCGAGGAGACGTCGAGCTCGCTCGAGGAGATGAGCGGCATGACGCGCCAGAACGCCGACAACTCCCGCCAGGCCGATGCCATGGCCCGCGAGGCCCAGACGGCGGCGATGCGCGGCGTGGGCTCGGTCGAGGAGATGAGCGAGGCCATCAACCGCATCAAGGAGTCGAGCGACGCGACCGCCAAGATCATCAAGACGATCGACGAGATCGCCTTCCAGACCAACCTGCTCGCCCTCAACGCCGCGGTCGAGGCGGCGCGGGCCGGCGAGGCCGGCAAGGGCTTCGCGGTCGTGGCCGAGGAGGTCCGCGCGCTCGCGCAGCGCTCGGCCGAGGCCGCCAAGAACACCTCGGAGCTCATCGAGGAGAGCCAGGTCAGCGCGAACAAGGGCGTCGACGTGACCGCCCAGGTCGCCGGCATGCTCGAGCAGATCGACACCTCGGTCGGCCGCGTCACCCAGCTCGTGGGCGAGATCGCCGCCGCGAGCGAGGAGCAGGCCCAGGGCATCGACCAGGTCAACATCGCGACCGCGCAGATGGATCGCGTGACGCAGGCAAACGCAGCCAACGCCGAGGAGAGCGCCAGCGCCAGCGAGGAGCTCTCGGCTCAGGCGCGCGAGCTCTCCGACATGGTCTCGGTGCTCATCCGCACCGTGCGCGGCGCCAAGGCCACCGGTATCGAGACGATCGCCGGAACCGGCGAGTACGGCCACGTGAGCGCGAGCGTTCACAGCATGACCAACGATGTCCGGCGCCGTCGTGCCGTGGCGGCCTCCGCCGCGCACCACACCGGCGCAGTCAGCCCGGAAGCCGTCATCCCGCTGGATGACGAGGACCTGGCGGACTTCTAGTCCGCACGAGCCGGCGCGCGCGTGCGCGCCGGGTCCGCAACACAGAAGAAGGTGCACCAGATGAGCACGTGGTTCAACGGTTTGAAGATCAGTGTCCGGCTCGTGATCGGGTTCGTCCTGATGGCGTTGCTCGTGGTCGCCATCGGCGCCATCGGGTTCGTGGGCATGGATCGCATCATGACCCCGGCCGACCTGCTCGCCGAGCAGGCGGTTCCCGGTATCGACACGCTGCGCACGTTCCAAGCGATGCAGGAGTCGATGTTCACGTACAGCCAGGGGCTGCTCCTCGAGCCTGCCGCGGACGTCGCCGACGAGTACCGGCAGTCGCGCATCCAGAACAACGAGGACGCGTCTGCCGCGCTCGAGGCCTACAAGGCGACCGGGATGAACGCGGCGAACCGCGAGCTCATCGGCGAGATGGAGACGGCCTGGGCCGCCCTGATGGCAGACGACGACAAGGTCGTCGCGCTCTACGACAAGTTCGCCGAGTCAGGTGACGAGAAGTACCTCGACCAGGCCAAGGCATACGCGACGGGTCCGGAGAACGACACGTACAACACGTCGGTCGCGGTCCTGGACAAGATGATCGAGAACGAGAAGGCCAACGCCGCCTTGCTGATGAAGAGCGCCGATACCGCTCAAGTGAGCGCGTCGTGGCTCCAGGGTGTCGCGATCCTCGTGGCGGTGGCCCTCGCCATGGGCCTTGCGTGGCTCATCACCCGTTCGATCACCAAGCCGCTCGAGCGTGTCATCGCGAGCCTGACCGCTGGGGCCGAGCAGGTCACCAGCGCGTCGAACCAGGTCGCCTCGGCAAGCCAGCAGCTCGCGGAAGGGTCGTCGGAGCAGGCCGCCAACCTCGAGGAGACGTCGAGCTCGCTCGAGGAGATGAGCGGCATGACGCGCCAGAACGCCGACAACTC
>CAZCRB010000256.1:0-1785 GCA_964500985.1 uncultured Eubacteriales bacterium | reverse complement strand
CAACTTTCCAGGTACGTCCGAAGCGGTTAAAATCATTTATTTCGGAACCGCCGAGAAAAGTCTGCAGAGCGGTATAGACACTAGATACAGGTACACCCAGTGATTCTGCTTTCTCGCGGTCAACAGTAAATTTATATGAAGGAGTATTGGTGTTAAAAGTTGTGTAAGCAACTTTTATTTCCGGTCTTTGGTTAGCTTTTTGCAGGAAGGTTTGTGCCAAGGTGTTCATCTGTTCAGTAGAATCACCGCCCAGATTCATTAGGTACATACCGAGGTTACCTGTACTGGAAGCACCTGGCAAAGCTGGCATATTGAAAGCCATCATGCTCATTTCCGGCATACCCGCACCGATACCATAAATTTTCTTGATAGTTGATTGTACGTCAACGTCACGTTTATCGAAGTCTTCCATGGAAGCAACCAAAAGACCGGCGCTGGCTTTTGGCGCATTTGTGAGAATATCCATACCGGAAACTTCTATGACTGCTTTGACCCCAGGCAATTTTTCAACTTGTTGTCCTGCCTTTAACATTGCCTGTATACCACGATTACTTGATGAGGCCTCCGGCAAATTATAAGCAACAATGCAAGCGCCCTGATCTTCGTCAGGAACGAAACCTGAAGGCAGAGTTTTTGCCATGATACCAATAACAATTACCATAACAGCCATCGCGGCAACTACCAACTTGGTATGTCTGATGGCTTTTTCCACGTTAACCGTATATTTGGAGAGCACTCCGGCATACCAGGCGTTAAAGCCCCCGACAATTTTACCCAAAATACCTTTTGGTTCTGTTTCGGCAGTGCGTGGTTTCAGTATAAGAGCACACAAGGCCGGAGTCAAAGACAAAGCAATCAAGGCCGAAAGAGCCATGGATACCGAAATTGTTAAGGCAAACTGTTTGTACAGCTGTCCAACCGTACCGCCGAGGAAAGCAACCGGAATAAATACGGAAGCCAAAATGAAGGCAATAGCCACAACTGGCCCCGAAACTTCCTTCATTGCTCTATAGGTGGCTTCTTTTGGAGATAACCCCGTTTCCTGGATATGATGTTCTACCGCCTCGACAACTACGATAGCATCATCGACAACCAAGCCGATTGCCAAAATCATCGCAAACATGCTGATGGTATTGATAGTAAATCCTAAGAAGATGAAGGCACCAAAGGTACCGACCAATGAAACAGGAACGGCCAGCATCGGGATAAGCGTTGCCCGCCAACTTCCGAGGAAAATGTAAACAACAAATAAAACCAATAATAGAGCTTCAACAAAAGTATGAGCAACTTTGGTCAAGGATTCCACGATATAAGTTGTATTATCCTGAACAATTGTAAGCTCCATACCAGGTGGGAAACGCGTCTCCGCGTCTTTCAAAACTGCTTTAATATTAGCTACTGTCTCTAAGGCATTAGCATCACTTGTCAGATAAACCGGAAAAATAACCGAATCGCCGCCGTTAAGTCTACCTACGATAGCATCACTGCGGGATCCTTGGCCGATTGTTGCAATATCCTTAAGCTTCAAGTTTTTACCTTCAGAAGACCGGACAATTATGTTACCGAATTCTTCTTCAGTGGTTAAACGACCTTGGGCGCTGGCGGAATATTGGAATTCCTGCTCTTCCGCCGTCGGTCTCGATCCTATCGAGCCTACAGGGGCCTGGATATTCTGTGTAGTTAAAGCCGTAGAAACGTCACTTGCTGTAACCCCTAGCTGCGCCATTTTATCCGGTTGCAGCCAAATACGCATAGAATACTCCGGTCCAAAAGAATCAACGGTTG
>CAZCRB010000255.1:0-1794 GCA_964500985.1 uncultured Eubacteriales bacterium | reverse complement strand
ACGGCACGATGAACCACAGCGCCGGCTTCGAGTTGGCGAAGAAGCCGACCGGCGGGCGCGAGTGGGTCACGGTCGCCTGCAGCGTCGCGTACTGGTAGCCCACCCACTCGACCAGCCCGTAGCCGCGGCCGAACCACGGCGCGCACACGAGCAGGTAGACGGCGGCGGGCAGGAGGACAAGCGAGCCTACCAGCAGCACCACCTCGTCCCAGTGCCGACGGCGCACGCTCGTCCAGGACAACACGGCGATGGACGCCAGCAGCGGCATGAGCGCATACAGCTTGGACGAGATACCCAGCCCGAAGCTCAACCCGGCGAGCGGCAGCATCCAGCGCCAGGCGCGCGTCTCGTCTTGGGCGAGCGCCTCGGCCACCAGCCACGCGCCGGCAACGGCGAAGAACGCGACGTGGACCTCCTGGATGGCCTGGCGCGAGTAGTCGATGAGCAGGATGTCCACGGCGACGAGGAGTGCGGCGATCATGCCGGCCCGTTCGTCACGGGACGCGCGGCGGACCAACAGCGCCACCGCGGCGACCAACAACGTGCCGAGCAGCAGGCTGAAGAACTTCACCCCAACGGCACCGCGGCCAAAGACCTCCATCGACAGCGAGGTCATGAGATTGCGCAATGCGGGGTGGAACGGCATGACCGGGTAGGGCTGGCCCGTCGCGGTGTAGAAGTCGGCGGTCACCGGCACGAGGTAGTCGTCGCGCGTGGGCAGGTACGAGCCGATCAGGAAGACGCGCGCGATCAGCGCCCCGAGCATGATCAACCCGGTACGGACGATGAACGTACGAGACGGCAGCGACTTCATCGGCTCACCAACGCCTCAAGTTCGGGGGCGGCCTGCTCGAGCGCGGCCCGTGCCGCATCGTCCACGTCGGTCGCGTCGGTGGCCGTGTTGATGACGACGGCATCGGGACGGACGCCCGCCCGCTTGAGGGCGGCCATCAGCTCCTCGGCGGTGCCGGTGCGGAAGTACGACGCGTCGACGACCAGCACGAGCGGCGACCCCTGCGATCCGACGCGGTCGGAGATGGTGCGCACGAACCCCTCGTCATTGGCGCGGATCGAGGAGCCGTCGGGCGCGATGCCGGGAAAGCCCTTCTCGCGCCCTTCCTCGACGCGGGCCTTGAAGTGCCGCGAGGGCAAGACGTAGTCGAGCGAACGAGCGGCACCCGTACGGACGAGCACCCACGACCAGGAGCTGCGCGCGATGCTCTCGCGGAAGTAGGTCTTCAGGTCCGAGGGGGCGACAGGCCACTGGAGCGCGACTTGTGGGGTCGCGATCTCAACGGGCGTGTAACCGAGGTCCTCGGTGGCGGCCAGGACCGCGACACCGTGAGCGCCGAGGGAATCGAACGCCGCGAGGAGTTCGGCCGACGACGTGACGGTTGCGGTCTGGCCGCTTGCCAGGGTCCGGCGGGAGGTGCCCCACGAGCCGAGCGAGAGCGCCGCGACGAGCAACGCCGCGGCAACCAGCGCGGTGAAGATGATCGCGAACCGCATGCCGAGCCGCCCGTGCGGCGCGGATGCAGGCTCTGTCACTGGGTGCTCGTCGATTGCCATGGTGTCACCACCCTACATCGGGTCGGCGGCCGCGAGTAGTGTGCTCGGGGCATGAAAGGGGCCCCACCGTGCGGTGGGGCCCCCTCTCGTGCGATGAAGCGAGGCGGCCTACGGCCAGTACGGCGTGGTTGCCGTGTGCGCGCAGTTGGTGTTGCAGCCACCGCTCGAGGTGAAGGCGGTCTGCCCCGACGAGATCTTGTACGCGGTCATCGCGTTGGCCTGCGC
>CAZCRB010000254.1:0-1814 GCA_964500985.1 uncultured Eubacteriales bacterium | reverse complement strand
GACCTGCTCGCGGGCTCTGAAGAGGAGCGCGTCGACTTCGCCGAGGTGGCCCGCACCGTCGTCGATCTCGTGCGCCGCGGGCTCGTCGGGGACCAGCCGGGGATCCGCGTGGCGGTGAAGGGCACCACCGGCGAGGTGGAGGCCCACGTGGCGACGTCGCTGGCCCTGGCCGTGGCCGAGCTCGTGCACAACGCGCTGGAGCACGGCTTCGTCGGCCGGGAAGAGGGCACGGTCGAGGTATCGATGCGTCGCGTACCCGGGGAGCTGGTGCTCACCGTGCGCGACGACGGGCACGGTCTGCCCGACGGCTTCGACCCGGCCTCAAGCGCCAATCTCGGTCTCGCGATCGTGCGCACCGTCGTGTCCGACGACCTTCGCGGTACGCTGTCGTTCAGCGGTGGCCGCGGCACCACCATCACCGTCCGCGTCCCGCTGGCCGATGACTGACCGTACGGAGGCGCCGCGCCGCGCAGGGTCCTCTCGTGTCTGAGGGTGCGGGCGCCGAGCAAGAAGAAAGCGAGCATCGATGCGCGTTCTCATAGCGGAAGACGAAGCGCTGATCCGCATGGACCTGAAGGAGATGCTCGAGGAGGAGGGTCACGAGGTCGTGGCCGAGGCGCGCGACGGCGCAGAGGCACTGGAGCTCGCGCGCTCGTCCTCGCCCGACGTCATCTTCATGGACATCAACATGCCGGGAGTGGGCGGCATCGAGGCCGCGTGCGCGATCGGCGAGGAGCGCATCGCGCCCGTGGTGATGGTGACCGCGTTCTCGCAGGCCTCCTACGTCGAGCAGGCGTGCGCCGCGGGCGCGATGGCCTACGTGGTCAAGCCGTTCTCGCGCACCGACATCTTGCCGGCGATGCAGGTGGCGGTCAGCCGGTTCGCCGAGTCCGCGGCGCTCGCCGACGAGGTCGCCGACCTCAACGAGCGGCTCGAGACGCGCAAGGCGCTCGATCGCGCGAAGGGCATCCTCATGGCGCGCGGGATCAGTGAGCCGGAGGCCTTCAAGCGCCTGCAGAAGCTGGCGATGGACAAGCGTAAGACGCTGCGAGAGGTGGCCGAGGCCGTCATCCTGGCGAGCGAGGCGTCGGAATAGCGGGCATCCTGTCTTTGCGAGGTTAGCGAAATTTCTGTGCTAGTATTCGAAGGCGCAGGGATAATATCACCTCTGAAGGGCAGGAAATGGACGCGATAGACCGTGCGCTCGTGTCGACCCTCGCGCGCTCCGGGCGCGCCAGCTATGCGGAGCTCGCCCAGCTCGTCGACCTTTCGGGGCCCTCGACCGGCGAGCGGGTGCGGCGGCTCGAGGAGCGCGGCGTCGTGCGCGGTTACCATGCCGAGGTCGATGCCGCGACGTTCGGTCTGGACCTCACGGCCTTCGTCTCCGTCACCCTGGGCGCGCCTGCTGACCGGGCGGCCTTCCTCGCTGCGGTCGATGCGACCCCCGCGGTCCTCGAGTGTCATCACGTGGCCGGCGACGACGACTACCTGATCAAGGTGGTGTGCGCGGGTACCGCCGGGCTCGAGGAGTTCGTGACCGAGCGCCTCAAGGCGATTCCTGGCGTTGCGCGCACACGCACGACGATCGTGCTGTCCTCGCCGGTAGAGCGCGCCTTTGTGCCGCCGCTGCCCGCGGGGTAGGCGATGGAGTCCGTGGCGCTGGTCGGTCCGTTGTTCGCGCGCACGTTCCTGATCGGGATCGCGGTCGCCGCCCCGGTCGGCGCCATGGGTGTTCTGTGCATCGAACGCACGCTGGCCCACGGGTGGCGCGCGGGGGCGACCACGGGTCTGGCGATCGCGACCGCCGACGGCGC
>CAZCRB010000253.1:0-1820 GCA_964500985.1 uncultured Eubacteriales bacterium | reverse complement strand
GTCATGCCCGGCGTGACCTCGAGGCGCCGCCACGCGTTGGACGAGTAGCGCTCGACCTCGGCCGGCAGCGGCGGACGGGGTCCCACGAGCGACATCTCGCCCTTGAGCACGTTGATGAGCTGGGGGAACTCGTCGATCGAGAACTTGCGCATCCACTTGCCCACCGGCGTGACACGCGGGTCGTCCTTCATCTTGAACAGCGGGCCCGACGCCTCGTTGGCGTGCTGGAGCTCGGCGAGGCGCGCGTCGGCGTCGCGATACATCGAGCGGAACTTCAGCATCTGGAACTCCCGCCCGTCGCGGCCGATGCGCGGCTGGCCATACAAGACGCTGCCGGCGCTCGTAAACTTCACCAGAGCGGCGATGACAAGCCAGATCGGGAGTCCGACGATCACCACGGCAGATGCCAGCACGATATCGAAGAGCCGCTTGACGAGCAGGTTTCCGCGCGACAGCGAGATGCCGCGCACCGTGATCAACGGCACGCCGGCGATCTCGCTCACGAGCACGCGACTCGTCAGCACCTCGAACAGACCGGAGGAGATGTGGACGTCGATGTCTGCCACGCGCAGCTCGGCGATCATGCGGGCGAGGACCTCGTGATCGAACGCGGACGACGCGATGATGACCGTGTCGGCCCGCGTCGTGGCGACGATCTGCGCGATCTCGCGCGCGCTGCCGAGCACGGGCACGTCGTCCGAGCAGAAGTCCAGCTCGAGCCGCTCGGCGAGCGACGAGGTGACGCAGCCGATCGGCACGAGCCCCGCCGACCGGTTGGAGCGCAGGACGCGGATGATGTCGCTCGCCTCGGCGTTGCTGCCGACGACCAACGTGGTGCGCAGGCCGTAGCCGCGGCGGTGCCGGTACTCGGTCCAGGTGGCGAGCACTCCGCGGAAGAGCAGGACGAGCAGGATTGCCAGGACCCACAAGAGCAGGGTCCACGCACGAGACAGACCCGGAAGCTTCAGGACGAACGTGGCCAGGATGATCGCGACCACGCCGAACGAGAGCGCGCGGGCGATGCGGCCCGCCTCGGCAAGCCCCCACACGATCCGCTCCACGCGATACAGACCCGCCAACGCGAGCATCAGCACCCAGACGGGGGTGATGAAGATGACGAGCTGAGGAAACGCGACGTGCAGCTGCGGGTCCTCGAAGCCGACCGGCGCCCACAGCGACCCGAAGCGCATCCACGTCGCGAGCATCGCGGCCACCACGATCGCCGCGGTGTCAGCGGTCACGAGCAGGCCGACGGTGTGACGCCGTCGGCGGTTGCGCGAGCGGCTGCCACCACCGACACTCGCCATTGGGCTCGCGGACTGCTGTTCGGTCATGCGGGCGCGTCTCCTTGGTAAGATCTGGCTGTCGTGTCTTCAACACTGCCCGCCGAGAGTATAGACCAGCGACGGGCGGTTCGTTTCCCGATATCAGCGGCGCGCAGCGATGTGATTGCTCTCACATTTCGCGGCCGCAAGTCTAAGGTTCGGGCCTGCGTCGTTCGATACAAGTAGGTGACACGCGCGTGCGTGTCGTTTCGCGTTGCTGATCGGTCACGCTCGGGACGGAGCGGACCGTACACGAGGAGGAGTACGTGGTGACGGGTTCACGCAAAAGAGGGGCGTCGATCTTCGCGGGTCTCGTACTCGCAGCTGCGGCGATCACCGCCGTGTTGCCCGCGAGCGCGACGGCCGTGTTCGTGCCGACCGACAAGGATGCCCTGGTCTACGAAAGCTCCTTCGCCGCAGGGACCGGTGCCTATCCTCTGGCGCTGGCGCTCGGCCCCAACGGGTCGATCTACTACTCGCACAGCGACCTGCGCA
>CAZCRB010000252.1:0-1828 GCA_964500985.1 uncultured Eubacteriales bacterium | reverse complement strand
AGGCTGTCTCAAAAGAGTTCAGCCTCTTTTTTTTATTTTAAAAAAACGGCGAAGGTCATCACATTGTATAAACTTTGTTTTTAGTCGCTTTGGTTGATTGTCAGGTATTTAGTAAATTTAAGCATGACAACACCACGAAAAATACCCTTCAAATCCTACAGTCCCAAACAGGCGATGTTATTGCCTCCCAGCCTGGATGAAATGGTTCCGGCGAACCATCCTGTCAGGATTGTGGACCGGGTAATCGATCAGATCGATATCCATCCATTGATTCATACCTATAAAGGAGGCGGCAGTTCGGGTTACCATCCGCGAATGTTGCTCAAAGTGCTTGTTTATGCTTATTTGCGCAATATTTATTCCAGTCGCCAGATGGAAGACTCGCTGAAAGAAAATATCTACTTCATGTGGCTCAGCGGGATGAACAAGCCCGATCATAATACGATCAACCGTTTCCGGGGCAAACGGTTAGAGGGTCACCTGAAAGATATTTTCTCGGCAGTAGTTGTTTTGTTGTCAGAAGAAGGTCACCTGAGCATCAAGGAAGTTTTTGTGGACGGTACCAAGATCGAAGCCAATGCCAACCGCTATACCTTTGTATGGGGCAAATCCATAGCCACCCAGGAACAAAAGATCAAGACCCAGCTCGAATCGTTGTGGGCATATGCACAAAAGGTTTATAACACAGAACTTCAGGAGCCTGAAACGCCTGATTTTACAGAGATCTCTGCCGAAAAAGTAGAAGAAACGATCAGGCAAATCAACCAGAAGTTGAAAGATAAAGAGATCGATACGGAAGTAAAAAAAAAGCTTAATTACGGGGCAAAACACTGGCCCGAAAACTTACGCAAATACCAGGCACAGCAAGAGATACTGGGGGAACGAAACAGTTTTTCCAAGACCGATCCGGATGCCACCTTCATGCGGACCAAAGAAGACCACATGAAAAACGGACAGCTAAAACCATGTTACAACTGGCAAATCTCAACCAACAATCAATTTGTGGTCAATTATACCGTTACCCAAACGACCACCGATACCACCACTCTGATTGAGCACCTGGAATCTCACAAAGATCAGTATGGCAGTTACCCCGAAACGGCAACGGCCGACTCTGGCTACGGATCGGAAGAAAACTACCAATTCATTGAAGAAAAACAAATCGAAGGGTTTGTTAAGTTCAACTACTTCCACAAGGAACAAACCCGCAAGTTTAAGGAAGACATTTTCCGCAGAGAAAATCATTATTACAACCCGGAGCAGGATTGTTTCTATTGCCCGATGGGTCAGAAAATGCAGAAGGTTGGAGAAGGGAAAAGAACCTCATTCACCGGGTTTGAACAGCAGGTAAGCTATTACCAGGCACAGAACTGCCAGGGCTGTCCGCTTCGCTGGGGTTGCCATAAAGCCAAAGGCGAACGCATCATTGAAGTAAACCACAACCTGGAACGCCATAAACAAAAAGCCAGGGACTTACTGCTGAGTGCCGAAGGCATTAAACACCGAAAACAACGTCCGGCAGACGTGGAAGCAACCTTTGGAAACATCAAACAAAACAAAGGGTTCCGCAGATTTATGCTCCGGGGTAAAGCAAAAGTGGAAATCGAGACCGGATTGATCGCCCTTGCACACAATTTATCCAAAATCGGGGCCTAAAAAAACCTGTTTTTTCATTTTTAGTCCTGAAAAATCCCAGAAAATTTGTTGGACAGAACTGACCAATCAGATTCACTAATCCGAATCAGGTTTTGGAAAACCGGTATCACAAAAAATTAAGAAAATTGTAAAAAAAGAAAGGCCGCCTCAAATTTTGTTTTGAGACGGCCTC
>CAZCRB010000251.1:0-1840 GCA_964500985.1 uncultured Eubacteriales bacterium | reverse complement strand
CGCCCTTCTTGCGCGCATGCGAGTAGGCCTTGAACAGCGCCCCCTTGATCCTCGCGCGGGTCGACGGCGTGCGCAGCGCGTCGAGCATCTCCTGGCGCAGGGCCTCGAGCTCCTCTTCGGCGGGATGCTTGGGCAACGCGGCCAGGCGGCTGCCCAACGCGTCGGCGCGCGGCCGGTCGGTCTCCTGCACGACGAACTTGAGCACGTGCCAGGAGTCATAGGCGTCCGTGCTCGAGAGGAACGTCCGCCTCCGGAGCCACAGCCACGCGTGGAGCCGTCGGCGCCAGTCCCACCACAACAACGGGTTTGCGAGCCCCTCGTCGGGGATCAGGAACCAGCCGCGGTCGAGCAGCATCGCTCCAAAGACCCCGGACCCGCCGCTCTGCTCGGTCCTGCGCTTGCCGACCCGAGCCTTGTACAGCCCGCACGACGGCGACGACTCCTTGGCGATGAACGCCTCGACCCCGGCGCGCTCGAGCGCGGCAAGCGCCGACTGCGAGCCCGCGACGATCTCCTCGGTCCGGTCGCGCCCGCGCCGGTCGAGCACGCGGGCCTCGCCCGCCAGCACCTGTTGCCCGGTGCCGGTCAGGTGTATGGGCATGCGCGGTACCCCGAGGCCCGCAAGACACTCCGGACACACCGGCGTGAACGAGAAGTCCTGTCGCTCCCGCCCGATGGTGGCGAGCGCATCGAACGCGCGGCCGTTGTAGCGCACCGGGCAGGCGAACACGCACGCGCTGATGCCGACGGGTACCTTCTCGGTGAGAATCTCTGCCACGGGAGCCTCCAATGGGGCACTGTTGTCTCGTGGATATACCCGACCATGAAGGAGTACGAATGCCCGTCACGGTCGTCTGGTTCCGGCGGGACCTGCGGCTCCACGACAACGAGGCCCTCACCGCCGCCTGCGCGCGCGCCGACGCCGTGGTCCCGGTCTTCGTGCACCCCGAGGCGGCGCCGTTCGCGCCGGGGGCGGCCTCGCGGGCCTGGCTCGCCCGCTCGCTCGAAGCGCTCGATGCCGAGCTGCGCGCGCGGGGCGGGTCGCTCGTCGTCCGTGAGGGAGCGGCGGCCGTCGCGCTGACGGAGCTGGCGCGTGAGACCGGTGCGGACGAGGTGCGCTGCCACCGGGTCCACACGCCCGCCGGGGCCGCGGAGGAGGCCGCGGTGTCTGACGCGCTCGGGGCGCTCGGCGTGCGGCTGGTCGTCCACGAAGGGCAGCTGCTCAGCGAGCCGCGCTCCCTCAAGACCGGGTCAGGTGGCGCGTTCCGGGTGTTCACGCCCTACTTCCGCGCCTGGTCGCGGACGCTGGCGCCCGCCGAGCCGCTGTCGGCGCCGTCCCGCATCCCGTCGCCCTCCCCCGCCCCGAGCCGCGGCCCCGACCGGCCGCCCGCGACCGATCGCGTCTGGCAGCGCTGGCGACCCGGCGAGGCCGGGGCGCTTGAGCGGCTGGAGGAGTTCGCCGAGCGCTGGCTCGCGGACTACGCGCGCGACCGCGACCGGCCGGACCTGCACGCGACGAGCGAGCTCTCCGCGCACCTCGCGTGGGGCGAGCTATCGGCGCGCCAGGTCCGCGTCGCCTGCGTCAGGGCCGTCGGCGAGGACGTAGCCGAACCGCTCGTCCGCCAGCTCGCCTGGCGCGAGTTCTCGTACCACACGCTCGCGAGCAGGCCCGATGCGCTCGACACCCCCCTGAGGCCCGAGTTCGCCGCGTTCCCGTGGTGTGACGATCCCGAGTCGCTGCTCGCGTGGCGCGACGGGATGACCGGCTACCCGTTCGTGGACGCCGGCATGCGCCAGCTGCGCGCCACCGGCTGGATGCACAACCGGGTGCGGCTGGTCT
>CAZCRB010000250.1:0-1857 GCA_964500985.1 uncultured Eubacteriales bacterium | reverse complement strand
TCGCGACGACGGCGAGCTGGGCGACGCCGAACGCGTAGACCAGCAGCACCGTCAGAGCGGCCGCGCACCCATCGCTGACCAGTGCGCTCACGCCGCGGCGGCGCAGCACCGCCCTGAGCGCGGCGCCGGCGGCCGCGCCTGCCACGAACCCGATCAGATAGCCGCCCGTCGGGCCGGCAAGCACGCCGAGCCCGGCCTTACCGCCCGAGAACACCGGCACGCCGACAGCCCCGAGCAACACGTAGACCCCCATCGACCCGGCGGCCCACGCGGGCGGGAGCAGCAGCGCGGCGAGGACGACGAAGAACGTCTGCAGCGTCACGGGAACGGCGCCCACGGGTATCGTGACCAGCGCCGCGGCCGAGATCAGCGCGGCGATCAGCGCCGCCGTCACCATGTCCGCGGTGCGCGTGGTGCGGCGCGCGCCGCCCTTGGGTGCTGTCATCTCGCCGGCGTCTCGTGCTGGGGTCATCGGGGCTCCCGTCGCGCTCTGTAAACCTTGCAGATTGGAGCGTTTACAGTAGCCGTGGGAAGTCGACGCGTCAACGGCGCAGCGTGACCTCGCCGGAAGAGACCGCTTCGATGCGCCCGTCCGTCTCGACGAGCAGCCGCCCGCCGTCGTCGACGCCGGCCACCACGCCCTCAGCGCGCACCCGACCGGCCGCGTCACTGACGGTGACCGTCGTACCCGTCAGGACCGAGCGGGCCTCGTACTCATCGCGCAGCGCGGCGAACCCGCCAGCGAGCCACTCAAGATAGGCGGCGGCGATGCCGTCCAGGGCCGCGGCCGCGGCGCGTGCCACCGTGATGTCCGGCACCGCGTCGGCCACGAAGGCGGCCCGCTCATCGGCTCCCGGCCGGCGATGCACGTTGAGGCCCACGCCGGCGACGATCCATTCGACCCGGTCGGCTTCGGCCGACATCTCGAGCAGGATCCCGGCAAGCTTGCCGCTCTCGTGGTTCACGTCGTTGGGCCACTTGAGCCCGACCCGGACACCGAGCGACTCCAGGCCGCGGGCGACGCCGAGTCCGATCACCAGCGCGAGCGGACCGGCCTCAGCAGGGGCCACGCCCGGGCGCAGCACCATCGAGAAGTACGCCCCGCCCTCCGGTGAGCTCCAGTCACGTCCGAGACGGCCCCGTCCCGCGCTCTGCCGGGCGGCGACCACGACGGTCCCCTCCGCAGCGCCTCCGAGCGCAAGCGCGCGAGCGTCGTCGTTGGTCGATGCGGTCACGAGCCCGCCCGAGATCTCGCTCCACAACGGCGAGACGAGCAGCGGCGAGACCTCCTCGGGCAGCGCGAGGTCGGGAGTGCTCGTCAGCCGGTAGCCGGCACCGGCGCGCGACTCGATGCCGTACCCCAGCGCCCTGAGGGCGGCGACGTGCTTGGAGACCGCGACCCGGCTCACGCCGAGCGCCGAAGCGATCGCCTCGCCGCTGACGCCGGCCTCGCCCGCCGCACGCAGGCTCGCGAGCACCGTGTCGCGCGTGCTCACTCGTCCGCCTCGTCGGCACTCTCGCCAGTGGAGCCCCGAGGGCCCCTGCGCAGCCGCCGTCGAGCGAAGTAGAGCACCACGACGAAGACGGCGAGGATCGTGAGCCCGAACCAGCCGATACCGGACGCGACGCGAAGCGCGATGTCGAGGTTGGCCCCCAAGAACCAGCCGATCGTGCACATGATCGTGGTGTAGGCGATGGCGCTCAGGAACGTGTAGAGCTCGAACCAGAAGACGGGCATGCGGGTCGCGCCCGCCACGGCCGGAACGAAGTTCTTCACCCCCATCGCGAAGCGCGAGATGAACACCGTCTTGGCGCCGTGGGTGTGGAAGTGCGCGTGAACCTCGTCGAGCCCGGAGT
>CAZCRB010000249.1:0-1883 GCA_964500985.1 uncultured Eubacteriales bacterium | reverse complement strand
CGAAGTGCACGTAGATGGTCTTCTTGCTGATGTGGAGCTCCCGCGCGACATCGTCAAGCGTCGTCTTGGCGTAGCCGAGGCGCGTCACGTAGCGCTCGAACGTCTCGGCGATCTGCTCCTTCTGTCCCACGTCGCACCTCCCGCCTTTCGTGTGGTGGAAACTCCTTGTGCGCTCAGTTTCCTCCACGGAAACTCGTTTGTCAAGCGGTTTCCTTGCCCGGGGGATCCGGCACCGTCGCAGGGCGGCAGGGAATCGACAGGGACCCTATATCGCAGCGCGCTATACCGTGGTACGATATATCACACGCCGATATAGTCCGCAGCCAAGGGAACCGCCCATGCCCGCGCCAACAGCCACCGCACCGCTGACCGAATCGGTCTTCTACGTGCTGATCTCCCTCTACGAGCCGATGCACGGCTACGCGATCATGCAGCGCATCGCCCAACTCAGTGACGGCCGCGTGACGATGGGGCCGGGCACGCTGTACGGCGCCCTGTCCACGCTCAGCGACAAGGGCTGGGTGCGCCCGCTCCCCTCGGCCGACGGCGACCGCAAGAAGGAGTACGAGATCACCGACCTCGGCAGAACTGCGGTCGAGACCGAACTCCTTCGCCTCGAAGAACTGCTCGCCAACGGGCGACGAGCGACCCAAGGGGGGTCCCGATGAACACCAAGATCGTGTGGAAGCCCTTCGTCGACTACGAGAAGGAAGAGCGCTGGCTCAACGAGATGGCCGCGCAGGGCTGGGACCTGAAGCGGTACACCTGGATGCGCTACGAGTTCACCGCCGGCGCACCCGGCGAGTGGACGTATCGCCTCGAGCTTCTCGGCGACTCCCCGACGAGCGACAAGGGCCGCGCGTATCTCGCCTTCATGCACGACAGCGGCGTGGAGACCGTCTCGACCTACGGGCGCTGGGTGTACTTCCGCCGTCGGAGCCGGGACGGAGAGTTCGAGGTGTTCACGGACCTGGACTCCCGCATCGCGCACCACACGCGCATCGCGACGATGTTCACGGCGATCTCGGCGGCGCTCATACCGTCTGCCACGGTCGCGATCAACTCGGCACTGCATAACGAGTCAACATGGATGGCACCGCTGCTCGTGGTCGAGCTCCTGCTGCTGTCGGTGATCGCCGCGACCGCGCTGCGCCAGTTCCGGAAAGCCTCCGACCTGCGCAAGCAACGCCAGCTGTTCGAATGAGCGCTCGGCCGCACAGAGCGAGCGTCTGCGGGCCGCACCCGACGTGCCGGACGGCACAAGCGCATAATCCCGTGTAGTCTTCTGACTCCCGAGACACTCCGGCCGAAAGCGGTCCCCATGATAGATGTCGATCTCAAGAAGCAGTTCGCCAAGCTCAACAAGCCGAGCGCGACCGAGCCGTGCTTCGCCAAGGTCCCCAACTCGCGGTTCCTGATGCTCGACGGGACCGGCGACATCGGCGGGCCCACGTTCCAAGAAGCCGTGAAGTCGCTCTACGGGCTCGCGTACCCCGTCAAGTTCGCCGCCAAGAAGCGCCTTTCGGTGCGCTACCCGGTGATGCCGCTCGAGGGTCTGTACTGGGACCCCGCCGGCCTGAACGAGTTCTCGCCCGCGACACGCGACGCCTTCGCCTGGCGGCTGATGATCGTGCTGCCCAACGAGGTCACCTCTGACTTCGTCGATGAAGTGCGGGCCTCGGTCGCCGAGAAGAAGGACCTCGCGCGCCTGGCCGACATCCGCGTCGCGACGTTCTCGGAAGGCCTGAGCATCCAGATGATGCACCTCGGCCCCTACACAGAGGAGCGGCGCACGGTCGAGCGGTTGTTCGAGTACGCCGACGAGACGGGCGTCGAGATCACCGGCAAGCACCACGAGATCTACCTGGGCAAGCCGGATCGCG
>CAZCRB010000248.1:0-1901 GCA_964500985.1 uncultured Eubacteriales bacterium | reverse complement strand
ACGGCGATGTCGAGCACGACGAGAAGCGAGTTCCACAGCAGCCCGCGGGCGCGGACGCGGGCGATGGCGTCGTTCGGTGTCATCTCGACGCCGCCTCCAAGACCGCTCGGACGGCGTGCGCGGTATCGTCGATGTCGGCGTCGGCCAAGGTCGGGTGCACGAAGAAGGCGAGCTGCGTGTCGTGGAACCCGGCGGCGTGGGGAAGCCGTCCCCCGTGCGGCCCGAGGCCGGCGGCCGCGAAGGCTCGCTCCCGGTAGATCTCAGCGCAGGTGCCGTACTGGACGGGAACGCCTTCCGCGGCGATCGCGGCGATGATGCGGTCGCGGTGCCAGCCGGACGCAAGCGCTTCGGGTACGACCCGGGCGTAGAGCCGGTAGTGCGAATCCTGCGTGTCCGCGGGCGCGAGCGCGACGCGCAGAGCGGGCAGGTCCGCCAGGGCGCCGGCGAGCCGGGTCGCGTTGCGCCGGCGCGCGGCCACCCACTCGGGAAGCTTGGCGAGCCCGGTGCGTGCAAGCGAGGCCGACAGCTCGTCGATGCGCCAGTTGGTGCCAAAGGAGTCCACCAGCCACCGGAACGGGCCTGATTCGGGCTCAGGGGGGCTCAGGACCGCCTCGAGCGACTTGCCCTGGTCCTTGTAGGCCCACGCGCGCAGGTAGGCGTCACGATCGTCGAGCACCAGAAGTCCACCCTCGCCGGCCGGCACGATCTTGTCCTGACAGAACGAGAACGTCGCAGCATGGCTGCCGAGCGCCCCGACAGGACGGCCGCGGTAGGTCGCGCCGTGGGCCTGCGCGCAGTCCTCGATGACGACGAGGTCGTGCGCCGACGCCAGCGCGACCAGTTCGTCCATGTCGGCGGGCCAGCCGCCCACGTGTACGGGGATGACCGCGCGGGTCCGCTCGCTGAGCGCATCGGCGAGCGCGGAGGCGCTCAGGTTGCCGCTCACGGCGTCGACGTCGGCCACGACCGGCGTGGCGCCCACCGCCACGACGGAGGCGGCGGTCGCGACGAACGTGCGCGCGGGCACGACGACCTCGTCGCCGGGGCCGATGCAGAAGGCGCGCAGCGCCAGCTCGAGTGCGACGGTGCCGTTGGCGACTGCGATGCCGTACGCACGCCCCAGCCCGGCCGCATACTCCGCCTCGAGCGAGCGTCCTTGCTCGCCGGTCCAGTAGTTGATGCGGCCGGAGCGCAGAACGGCCGTGACCGCAGCGATCTGGTCTTCACCGGGCGCGGGCCAACCGGGCAGCGGCGTGCTGCGCAGCGGTGTACCCCCGTCGATCGCGAGCGTTCGGGTCACCGCGCGCCTCCGGCCCGGCGGATGAGGCGGGCGGGCACGCCGGCGTAGACCGAGTGCTCGCCGAGGTCAGAGGCGACCGCCGCTCCCGCGCCCACGACGCTCCAGGCGCCGATACGCGCACCCGGCACGACACTCGCGCCGACACCGAGCAGCACGCCCTCGCCGGTGGTCACGGCGCCGCACAGCGTGGAGGAGGGGCCGAGGTGGGTGTGCGCGCCTACGGTGCAGTCGTGCTCGACGATGCAGCCGGTGTTGAGGATCGAGTCCTCCGCGACGCGGGCGTCGGGGTTGACGATGACGCCGGCAGCGACGAGGCAGCCGGGGCCGACAGACGCCGTCTCGGCGATGACCGCGGTGGGGTGGATGACGCTTGCCGGGGTCAGGCCGTCGGCGACGAGCTCGGCGTAGCGCCGGGCACGCGCCTCGTTGTCTCCGATCGCGACGATGAAGCCGTCGACGTCGCGGGGCAGCTCGCCGGTGCTCACCGGCAGGCCGAGGATCTCGGTGCGGCCGCCCTCGTCTCCCAGGATGCAGGCGATGTCGTGCCCGGCCCGAAGCGCGGCGTCGACCACGACCTTGGCGTGCCCTCCGGCACCCACCA
>CAZCRB010000247.1:0-1945 GCA_964500985.1 uncultured Eubacteriales bacterium | reverse complement strand
CACGCGCAGCTTCATGTCGACCTCCCGTGATCCTCGGCCTCCCGCCTCTGGTTTCGCTAGTCCATGACGATCGCGTCGCCGGTGGGCCGGACTTCCCAGGAGATGCCCTCCATGTCGGGCAGCTCTCGGCCGTTGTCCTGGCCGATCTCGTCGGCGATCAGCGCGCTGAGCTTCGCGTTCATCGTCATGAGGAGGTCCGCGTTGAGCTCCGGCCCGGCGGCGAGATTGTGCAGCTCCTCCGGGTCGTTGTGCAGGTCGAACAACTCGACGTCGTTGTACCGGTAGAGCTCCTCGATCGACGTCGGCGTGTTGTGCTGCAGGGGAGAGAAGTAGCGCGTGAACTTGTATCTGCCGTCGACGACCGTCCGCAGGCTGCCGCGCTTCATCAGGTTCGGCTTGCCGCCGTGGGCCATCGCTTCAGCGAACGGAGTCCCCTGTTGGATGAGCTCCTGCGTATGCCGGAGAGGATCGCTATCGACCATCGCCAGCCCGCTGTACGCGAACAGCGCCCCCTCACGCAGCTCGTTTGGCCGGGCGGCGGCGGGGCTCGAGAGCAACTTCGAGATGTCTTTGCCGGGAAGCTCGCGTCCGGCCCACTCACGGATCTGGTCGGGAGAGCCCCCGGCCAGCGAGGCGAGCGCCGGGGCGATGTCCATGTGGCTCGTCAACGCTAGGCAGTCCTGGCCGCCCGGCACGTCGGGGTGCGCGATCACGAACGGCAGGTGGATGCACTCCTCGTACGGGGTGGGCCCTTTGCCGCGCATCCCGCCGTGAGCCCCGCCCATCTCGCCATGGTCCGAGGTGAAGACGACGATCGTGCTGTCGGTCAGCCCCAGGTCATCCAGCTCGTCGAGGACGGACTTGATCTGCAGGTCCACCGCGCGAATGCAGTTGAGATAGTAGTTGTTGAGCCGTAGCCAGCGCTCCGGATCGGGCTCGATCCTGCCGAGGTAGTAGTCCCACGACTTCACGTACTCCAGATGGGTTGCCGGCCGTCCTGGTTCGGTAAGCGACTGCGTCAGGCTCGCGGGAACCGCGATGTCCCATTCCTGCTGGTAGAGGGCGTGTTGTGGGGCGCGGACGGCCTTGGTCATCAGGCGTCCGTCGTCCTGGACGTGCTCGCCGGGCGCATCGGTGTTGAAGTACATCACGTCGTGCGGATTGACGAGGCTCACGGTCAACGCCCACGGCGTGCCCTCGTCGGTGAGCGGACGTCCATGCCGCCGCAGCCACGTGACCGCGCTCTGGCCGATGAGACCGTCGAACTCGTAGCCGCCCAGCTGGCGGCCGACCAGATCGCCGATGGAGTTGTAGTCGGCGAAGCCGTACTTCTCCATCTCGGGCGTCAGAAGCCGAGTGGGGTCTTCCCGGTCGAACGACCGCGTCAGGTGCCACTTGCCCTTGTACGCGGTGTAGTAGCCCGCGCCGCGCAGCAGGTGACCGATGGTCGGGATGTCGGTCGGCAGGTCGGTGACCCACGGAAGGTCCAGGTTCTCGTACATGCCGGTGTCGGCGGTCTGGAGCCCGGTCATCATCACCGAGCGCGACGACGTGCACTGCGTGGCAGGGCAGTAGTGGCGGTGGAAGGTGACGCCCGCTTGCTGCAGCTTCTCGAGGCCGGGGAGCGAGTACCCCGCGGGCCACGTGTCGAAGTAGGCCTGCTGGTCAGTGAAGATGAACAGTATGTTGAGGCTCCGCATGGGGTGTAGTTTCCCCAACTGCGTTCGGAGCCGATCGTGGACTCAGGCGTAGCCTGAGGTCTTTGCTCGGGGGCGACGCTGCTAGTGGTGAACCGCAAGCTCAACGAGCACGACGCCAATTCCGAGCCCTGACGAGAGCAGCACCAGAAGGATTCTCCTTGGCCAGGACTCGCGTGTGACGACACCCGCAGCGACGCCGATGAGTGCGAGGAAGATCACCCCGACGAGGCTCGACGCGATCAGCG
>CAZCRB010000246.1:0-1947 GCA_964500985.1 uncultured Eubacteriales bacterium | reverse complement strand
GTCTCGATGTCCGCGTACTCGATGATGATGTCGAGGATGTGCTCGAACTTGTCGGCGGTCTCGTCGACGCGCGAAGACACGCCGGTGGCCGCGTAGCCGCGCGTGAACGACGTGCGCAGCGGACTCTCCCCCTTGGTCACCACCGGGACCGCGACGCCCATGATCTTGGCGCCGGACATGTCGATGACGACCTCGCCCTTGGTCGCGAGTGCCGCCGAGCGCAGTGCCACCGATCCGTCGACGGCCTTGGCGACCGCCAAGGAGTACTGGGCCTCGGAGACGCTCTTCTGCAACGACTCCGAGAGCCGCAGCGTCTCGTCCATGACGCCCATGAACTCGATCAGCAGCGCGTCACGCTTCTGCTTGAGCAGGTCCATGCCCTGCTGCGCCAGCGTGATCTGCTGCTTTCTCTCAAGCAGCTCGGCCCGTGTGGGGCGTACCTCTTCCATGTCAGGCCTCCGGGGCCGTCTCGCCCAAGCCGTCGTCCGAGACGCCCTTGCCGGCGAAGTCCGGATGGTAGGTCTCGATGAAGTCGCGGACCCGCTTGAGCTCGCCCATCGGCAGCCCCGCCATGAGCTCCCATCCGATGTCGAGCGTCTCCTCGATCGAACGTCCCTCCTGACCCTGGCCGACGATCCGCTCCTCGAACTGGTCGGCGAAGCGCAGGTAGGCGCGATCGATGTCGGAGAGCGCTTCCTCGCCCACGATGGCGACGAGGCGGCGCAGGTCGCGGCCCTGGGCGTACGCGGCGTACAGCTGGTTCGCCACGGCGCGGTGGTCCTCGCGCGTCTTGTCGCCTCCGATACCGAGGTTCATCAGGCGGCTGAGGCACGGCAGCGTGTCGATGGGCGGGTAGACGCCGCGCCGGTGGAGCTGGCGCGACAAGACGATCTGCCCCTCGGTGATGTAGCCGGTCAGGTCGGGGATCGGGTGCGTGATGTCGTCGTCGGGCATCGACAGGATCGGGAGCTGCGTGACCGAGCCCTTGCGGCCCTTGATGCGTCCGGCCCGCTCGTAGATCGTCGACAGGTCGGTGTACATGTAGCCCGGGTAGCCGCGACGTCCCGGCACCTCTTCGCGAGCCGTCGACACCTCGCGCAGCGCCTCGCAGTAGTTGGTCATATCGGAGAGCACGACCAGGACTTGGAGGTCCTTCTCGAACGCGAGGTACTCGGCGACCGTCAGTGCGCAGCGCGGGGTGAGAAGGCGCTCGACCGTGGGGTCGTCGGCCAGATTCAAGAAGAAGACGACTCGCTCGAGCGCTCCTGTCTCCTCGAACTGCTGCATGAAGTAGCTCGCCTCACGGTGCGTGATGCCCATCGCGCCAAAGACGATGGCGAACTCCTCGCCGGACTTGACCCGCGCCTGGCGGATGATCTGCGCCGCGAGCTCGTTGGCGGGCAGGCCCGAACCCGAGAAGATCGGGAGCTTCTGACCGCGCACGAGCGTGTTGAGCCCGTCGATCGCGCTGATGCCGGTCTCGATGAAGTCCGCCGGCTGCTCGCGCGTGTACGGGTTGATCGGCGCACCGGTGATGTCGAGCCGCGCCTCGGGGATGATCGGCGCGCCGCCGTCGATCGGGTCACCGACGCCGTTGAGAACCCGGCCCAGCAGCTCCGGGGAGACGTCGATCTTGGCGACCTCCTCGAGAAAGCGGACCTCGGTCTTGGCGATATCGATGCCCTGGGTACCCTCGAAGACCTGGATGACGGCGGTGGTGCCCGCGACCTCGAGTACTTGGCCGGAACGCCGCGCCCCGTCCGGCATGAGGATCGACACCATCTCGTTGTAGGCGACGCCGGCCACGTCGTTGACGAAGATCAGCGGGCCCGTGACGTAGGACAGCGTCCGGTAGTCGGTCGAGAGCAGCGACCAGTTGGGAGCAGCAGCGGTTGCGACGTCGCTCATCTAGTACACCTCGATTCCGGCGATGTCTTCTGATACCGA
>CAZCRB010000245.1:0-1954 GCA_964500985.1 uncultured Eubacteriales bacterium | reverse complement strand
CGTGCAGAAGGGCTACTCGCCCTCCACGACCTCCTCGGCCGCTTCCTCGAGGGCGACGTCGCCCTCGGACTGCTCGACGGTCTCCTCGACGACCTCGACGAACGCCTCGCCATCGGCGGTGACGCCCTCGACCTCGACGACGACGGTCTCGGGAACCTCTGCCGCAGCAGCAGCGCCCTCGGCGACGACCTGGACGGTCATGGTCGCCTTGATGTCACGATAGATGGAGACGTCGACCGCGTGCGGGCCGGACTCCTTGATGTGGCCGTGAGTCTCGACCTTCTTGCGGTCGACCTCGACGCCCAGCTGATCACGGATCGCGTCGACGATCATGTGCGTGGTGACAGAGCCGAACAGCTTGCCTTCCTCGCCGACCTTCGCCTCGATGGTGACCGTCTTGCCCTCGATAGCTGCCTGCAGACCAGAGGCGCCGGACACACGCTCGTCCTCACGCTTCTTGATGTTGTGCATGCGCTGCTCGAGCTGCTTCACGTTGCCCGCGGTCGCCTCGATAGCGATCTTGCGGGGCAGCAGGTAGTTGACCGCGAAACCGCGAGCGACATCGATGACGTCGCCCTCGCCGCCGCGACCCTTGAGCTCCTCCAACAGGATGACCTTCATGGTTACTCCTCCAGTGACGGTTAGGACCTAGCGGCCCTTGCCGCCAACGCGACCGCTGACGACCGGCACAGCGTACGGCAGCAGCGCCATCTCGCGGGCCCGCTTGATAGCGGTCGAGAGCTGGTGCTGGTGCTGCGCGCAGGTACCCGTCACGCGGCGCGGCTTGATCTTGCCGCGGTCGGTCATGTACTTGCGCAGCATCTGCGAGTCCTTGTAGTCGATGTACTCGACGTGATCCTTACAGAACTGGCAGTACTTGCGACGGGGCTTGCGACCGTAATCGGACATGTTCTCGATCCTCCTTCCGCGAAGTTCTCGCGGGTTCAGTGTGTGGCGTCCTTCTCGGACGCTTGGGTGGTTCGCTTAGAACGGAATGTCGTCCTCGAACGTCTCGGTCCCACCGGACGGTGCGGGAGCGCTGGGGGCGTTGTAACCGCCGCCACCGCCGCCTTCGCCGCGGGACGACATGAACTCGATGTCGTCAGCGATGATCTCGACCTTGCTGCGCTTGTCGCCGTCCGGGGTCTCCCACTGGCTCCAACGCAACTTGCCCTCGACCGCGATCTTCGAACCCTTGGAGAGGAAACGCGACAGCGACTCTCCACGCGAACCGAACACGGTCACGTCGAAGAAGTTCGGGACGTCCTCCCACTCGCCGGACTGCGGGTTCTTGCGGCGGTCGTTCACGGCGATACCCATCTTGAGGATGGACATGCCGCTGCCGGTCGAGCGCAGCTCGGGATCGCGGGTGAGATTACCGCTGATGACGACTCGGTTGATGCTCATCTCTAAACCACCTTCGTACGAAGCTTGGAACGGGCGCACGGCCCGGTCCGTTCACATGCAGTGAGAGGACTACTGCTTGTCCTCGCGATTCACGAGCATGTAGCGGACAACGGGATCCGTGATGTGCAGCACGCGGTCCAGCTCGGCGATGGCAGCCGGCGCGGTGTGGAACTCGATGAGTTCGTAATCGCCCTCATTCATCTTGCCGATCTCAAAGGCGAGCTTGCGCTTGCCCCAGGTGTCGGAAGAGTCCACTACGCCCCCGTCAGCGGTAATAACGCCCTGAACCTTGTCCAGGACGCTCGCGCGGGTCTCCTCATCGAGGGAGGGATTCAGCATAAGCAGAAGTTCGTAAGCCTTCATGTAAGTCACCTCCTCCGGGCTAATGGCCCCGGGACTGTGAAGGCAGCGGCCCGGAGCAGGATGTGAGCCCGTGGATTGTAGCACCGGCCCGCAGCTGCTGCAACATACTCCCCAACCGGTCTGACACGGGCGGACACGACTCGATCCGGCGCTGAAGCGCGCGGCCCGAGAACAAGAGAAGAAG
>CAZCRB010000244.1:0-1961 GCA_964500985.1 uncultured Eubacteriales bacterium | reverse complement strand
TGCTGTAGCGGGTCGAGCCGGCCCAGCGGGTCGCGCCGAGCTTGGTGACCGTGGACTCCGGCACCGTCTTGGCGCCACCGCCCACGATGATCTGAGTGGCTCCACCATCGGCCTTGAACTCGTTGATCTTGGCCTGCGTGGCAGTCGGGATGCCAGTGCTGTCAACGAGCAGGATCGGCGAGCCGGTGCCCGCCGCGATCGGCGAGAGGGCCAGAGCGTCGAAGAACTTGGTGCTGTCCTGGCCATTGGCGATGAGCACGGTGGACGGCGCGCCGCCCATCTCGTCTGCCATGCGCTGCGCGATCTCGGCGCTCATGTCGAAACGCGAGCCGCCAACGAGCAGGCGGTCCTTGGTCAGCGTGCCGGCGGAGCCGACGAAGCTGACGATCTCGTTGTAGCGGGCGTCGGGCACGGACACGAGGCCGCCAACGATGTGAATCGTCACGTCACCGTTGGCCGTCGCGATCTGCTTGATGGCTTCCTTGACCGAGGAGTCCACCGAGCCGGAGCTCGTCAGGAACAGCGGGGCGTTGTAGGCCCACGAGAGGCCCGCAGCACCAAGCGGGTCAGCCGCTGCGCGGTCATCGCCACAGGCGAGCACGACGTCGGTGACGCCGGGCCAGCTACCATCGGCTGCCGGGTCGAAGACCTCGCCCGCGATGGCGACAGAGCCGCTGAAGCGGGTGGAGCCGGCAACCTGCGCGACGCTCTTGCTGAGCGGCTGAAGGGCCAGATTGATTTCCTGGGTCTCGCCGGCCCACGTGAACGGGTCCGAGAAGCCCTCGGCATAGACCATCGGCTTGGACGCCGAGACCTTGTAGTCGGTGCCGGCGAAGACCTCGCTGGTGAGCGAGTAGGTGCCGTCCGCAGCGGTCGAGACACCGTCGAGGATGTACCAGACGTCATCGATGGTGTCGTACTGCCACAGGTACACGGTGGCGTCCGCGATCGGCGCCTCGGTGTCAGAGTCGGCGACGGTGCCGGTGGCGACCACCGGATAGGCGGCCAGGGCGGCGTCGATGCCGGTGACGGCGTCGGTACCGTTCCAGTTCACGAGGGTGGCATCGGCGGGGTTCTGGACGTTGTCATAGACCTCGTCGTAGTGACCCGCGGCGCCCGAGACGATGACGTAGTCCACGCCGGCCACCACGGAGGCGTCGGTGAACGACCAGTCACCCAACTCGTCGGTCCATGTGGTGTCGATGTAGTCCCATGCCTCGAAGACCGGGTCGTAGATCGTCAGGTCCGCCCACGCATCGAAGATGGGCTCTCCCGACACCTCGTCGGTGATGTTGCCGGAGATGACCGGAACACCGGGGACCTCGGTGAAGAAGGTGCCGTCGGCGGTGTACGTGGAGATGCCATCGGCGTTGATCCAGTCCGAGTCACCCAGCCAGTTGCTGTCGCTGGCGTCCCAGAACTCGACGTAGTAGTCGCCTGCGGCAAGGCCGGTGAACGCGTAGTCGCCGTTCACGTCAGCGACGACGGGGCCGACGTAGTCGTTCAGCGTGTCGTCCCAGAGCCAACAGGTCGCGCCGTCGACCGGCACGCCGTCCAACGTGACGGTCCCCGAGATCGTCGAGCCCCCCGGCTCAGCGCTCGCAATACCCGGGATGATCGCGAAGGCAAAGCACACTGCGATCGCGATCAGGATAGCGTGCCGCAGCTTAGGCACGCGCCATGATCCCTGCATTTGACCCCTCCTCAATTCGTGTCGCATACGTGCGACCAACCCGTGCAAGCCGGACGGCCTACACCATGGCGGTGCGCGCGAAACCAAGGGTCTGAGTCTGAGTCCGTTGCGGCGTCTCCCCCGAGAACGCGCTCCCCCACGAGGACACTATCTGCCTTCGCCGCCGCAGACTCAAGAGCGCGTCCAACGCAGGCGTCCGGCGGCGTATCCGGTCGCACACGCAAGCAGGGCCCGGGATCGCTCCCGGGCCCTGCGGCAGTGCGGTGGT
>CAZCRB010000243.1:0-1968 GCA_964500985.1 uncultured Eubacteriales bacterium | reverse complement strand
GGAGATGGTAATTATTCGTTTTCCTGTGAATCTCCCCTTTTAAAAGCTGAGATGACGCATAGTAATTATATCTTGTTTGAACCATTAGGTGTGGGTGAAGCTAGAGTTAAGATTAGTGATTCTTCCGGACATTCATATATTCTGAAAGTGAAGATGAATTACAAATCCGAAAAAATTGTTGTTGCTAAGGTAGACGTAACAGTTGTAGGTGATAATATGACTGTTGGTGATCAAAAAGAGCTGAAGGAAAAGGCAATGGCAACCATCCCGGTAAAAGTTGGAGGCGGTTATAAGTTTACGTATACCGAAAGTGAAGAAAAGGAAGAGACGAAAGGGACTGTTTTAATCTATCCGGAAAAAGTTGATGGCGAAAGTATTATGGGAACCTTCGAACGAAAGATGGTGAAGAATGAAAGTGGAGGACATTCTTACTATATTTACACATTGCATTATAAAGATATGGATCGTACATTTGTTTTTATGGAGTATAATGAGCCGGCTACCTTGTCGTCTTCAGGATTTAGAGCTGTTCAGTTTGCGGAAGATCTTAAAGAACGGTTTAAAACAACCTATCCTAATATTGACCAGGTTTATACTTCGCAGGTTATTGCAAGTATGGTGGTAAATTAAAAAGATACGTAGATTATTAATAAACAAAAAAGAATTAAATGAAACTAAAAAGTTTGACGTTATGCCTGCTTTTTGGAGCTCTTTTTGCATCGTGCATTAAAGATGAGTTGCCCAATGCTGAAGCAGACATTCTTTCGTGTGTGGTTCCTTCCGAAATTCTAATAAGAGATCCGGTGATTGAGAATGATAAGATTACGGTAAGGGTAAAGAGTACGGATCTAACAAATATAGCTCCGGAATTTACGCTTACTCCGGGTGCTACGATTGTTCCTGCAAGCGGAACCGCCCGTGATTTTACAACGCCACAGACATATATGGTGACTTCGGAAGATGGAAACTGGCATAAAACGTATACGGTTACTTTTATTTATGAAGGTTTGAGTACTCAATATAGTTTCGAGGACATGAAGCTTCAGCAAGATAAGTATCCTGTATTTTTTGAACGAAACGGAGATAAGGTGATTATGGATTGGGCCAGTGGAAATATTGGTTACGCTATTCTTGGTATGGCGGCATCTCCGGAAGAGTATCCAACTGCACAGGGTGCCGACGGGGTGATTGGGAAGTGCCTGAAGCTTTCTACCCGTAGTACCGGAGGAATGGGGGCAATGATGAATATGCCTATGGCGGCCGGAAATCTTTTTATTGGGACTTTCGATGCCATGAGTGCATTAAGTAATCCCCTTAAAGCCACTCAGTTTGGACTTCCTTTTTATTATGAGCCTACCCGACTGACAGGATATTATAAGTATGAGGCAGGAAAAGATTTTACTGAAGGGGGAATAATTGTACCCGGGAAGAAGGACATCTTTGATATTTATGCTATTTTTTACGAAACCGATGAGGTTACAAAGACTCTTGATGGAACAAATACATTTACTCATCCGAATCTGATCTCGATTGCCCGTATCAGTAATGCTAAAGAAACAAAAGAATGGGTGCGCTTTTCGTTGCCTTTTGTGTACTTACCCGGAAAGAGTGTGGATAAAGCGAAGTTAGCTGCCGGCAAATACAATTTGGCGATTGTATTCGCTTCTAGCCTTGAAGGTGCTAAGTTTAACGGAGCTTTTGGAAGCACACTCCAGATAGACGAGGTTAGGTTGCTTTATAATGAGAATAAATAATGGATATAAGTTGGACTTTAAGAAGAATCAGAATGAAAAAATATAATTTAATTGTTGGATCCTTGCTGGCTTTCCTTTTTATGTCTTTTTCCACCTTTGCGCAAAGCGACAGAAACGAAGCAATTATTCGTTCTTCCCTTCATGGTCTCGAGTACCAGCTGAAAGCGGGATTTAATATAGGAGGTATTACTCCAATTCCTATTCCGGCCGAGAT
>CAZCRB010000242.1:0-1977 GCA_964500985.1 uncultured Eubacteriales bacterium | reverse complement strand
CCGCACGAGCGTGGGAGTTCATGCTGCGCACGGCGCAGGAGCTGTTCGCCCGCTACGGCTACGAGCCCGTCTACACGCCGCTGTTCGAGCATACCGAGGTCTTCGCCCGCGGGATCGGTGAGGCGACCGACATCGTCGGCAAGGAGATGTACACCTTCAACGACAAGGGCGATCGCTCGATAACGCTGCGCCCCGAGGGCACCGCGAGCGTCGTGCGTGCCGCGCTCGAGCACTCGCTCACCGCCAACGGCGCGAGCGCCAAGCTCTACTACGCCGGCCCGATGTTTCGCTACGAGCGCCCGCAGAAGGGCCGCATGCGCCAGTTCTGGCAGATCGGCGCCGAGGCGCTCGGGATGCCGGCGCCCTCTGTCGACGCCGAGGTCATCGCGATGCTCATGGCGTTCTTCGAGGCGGTCGGGGTGCCGCGCGACAACATGCGCCTTCTCGTGAACTCCATGGGTGACGAGAACTGCCGCCCCGCGTACCGCGCCAAGGTCGCCGACTTCATCCGCCGGCACGCCGACGAGCTGTGCGACGAGTGCAACCGCCGCGCCGAGACCAACCCCTTGCGTGCGTTCGACTGCAAGAACCCCGCGTGTGCGCAGGTCATGGCCGACGCACCGCTCCTGCGCGACGAGCTGTGCGACGAGTGCGCCGAGCACTACGGGGCGGTCAAGGCGCACCTCGACGGTCTCGGCATCGACTACATCGAGGAGCCCAAGCTCGTCCGCGGACTCGACTACTACACGCGCACCGTCTTCGAGGTGCAGGCCGACGCGGGTCTCGGCAGCCAAAACGCGATCGGCGGCGGCGGCCGCTACGACCGCCTGTTCGAGACCTATGGCGGCAAGCCCACGCCGGGCCTCGGGTTCGCCCTCGGGTTCGAGCGCACCCTGCTCGCGCTGCAGGCAGCCGGCGCGCACATCCCCGCGCCACCGGTCGCCGAGGTGTTCGTGGCGCGCGTCGAGGGATGCGGCGAGGCCGACGTCTTTGGCGTGACGGCGGCGCTGCGCGATGCCGGCGTGGCGGCCGAGATGGACCACCAGGGCCGCTCGCTCAAGTCGCAGTTCAAGGCCGCGGATCGCTTTGGTGCGCGGTTCGTGGTCGTGCTCGGCCCGGACGAGATCGCGGCGGGGCAGGCGACCGTGCGCGACATGGGAACCAAAGAAGAGAACCGGATCGCTCTGGCGGGTCTCGCCGAGCACGTCCGCTCGATGCTCGGCCGCTAGACGATTCGACACACAGGCCCTCGCACGAGGCGGGGGCCGCTGACCGGAAGGCTGATCACCAGCATGCTCGACGCCCGCTACTCCATGCGTTCGCACACCGCAGGCTCGCTCACTGCGGCCAACGTCGGCGAGACGGTCCGCCTCACGGGGTGGGTCGGCAAGCGCCGCGATCACGGCGGCCTGATCTTCCTGGACCTGCGTGACCGTTCCGGCATCGTGCAGTGCACGTTCGACCCGGATGCGTCCGGCGCCGCGTTCGTCACGGCCGAGCAGGTTCGTCCCGAGTGGGTGGTGCTGCTCGACGGCACCGTGCGCAAGCGCCCCGAGGGAACCGAGAACCCCGCGATGCCGACCGGCGAGGTCGAGGTCATCGTGACCGGGGCGACGGTGCTCAATCGCGCCGAGACGCCGCCGTTCGAGATCGAGGCGGGCATCGACACCGACGAGCTCACGCGCATGAAGTGGCGCTATCTCGACATCCGCCGCCCCGAGGTCTTCGAGGCCCTGCGCCTGCGCGATCGCGTCACCCAGCGCTTCCGCAAGTCGCTCGAGCACCGCGGCTTCATGGAGGTGGAGACCCCGATCCTGGGCCGCTCGACCCCGGAGGGCGCCCGCGACTTCATCGTGCCGAGCCGCCTGAATGCCGGCAAGTTCTACGCGCTTCCGCAGTCGCCGCAGCTCTACAAGCAGCTGCTGATGGTGGGCGGCATCGAGCGCTACTACCAGATCGCCCGCTGCTTCCGCGACG
>CAZCRB010000241.1:0-1989 GCA_964500985.1 uncultured Eubacteriales bacterium | reverse complement strand
GACCTCGCGCCCGCGCTGGACGCGGGCTGGCCGGCGTGGGCGCGCGCCGCCGTCGAGGCCGCCCGCCTCGCGCCCTCGGCCGTCAACCGCCAGCCGTGGCGGTGGCGCCTGGAGGACGGGGCGCTGTTCGTGGCGCGCGACAACAAGCGCGAGACGCCCAAGGTGACCAAGGCGCTCGACTGCGGGATCGCGATGTTGCACGCTGAGCTCGCCGCGCGGGCCGCCGGCGCCGCCGGCACCTGGACCGACCTGAGCGACGGGCTCGACGTCGCCTGCTACCGACCGAAAGGCTGACGAGATGACCGGTACGGACACTATCGAGACGACCCCGGCACCCAAGCGGCGGCTGCGCTGGTGGGCGTGGACGCTCATCGTCATCGGCGCGCTGCTGGTGCTCGCCGTGGCCGCCTTCGTCATCTGGGGGCTGACGCCGCTCGGGCCCGAGCCCAAGGCCTTGTCGCTGATGGAGAGCGGACGCGGGGTCAAGGTGACCGAGACCTCGTACGGCTGGGACTTCGCACCGGCGAGCGACGAGCCGAGCGCCGGCGTGGTCTTCTACCCCGGCGGTCACGTCGATGCCCGCTCGTACTCGCAGTACGCCCGCGACCTCGCGGCGAAGGGCTACCTCGTGTCGATCACCAAGATGCCGCTGTCGCTCGCCGTGCTCAGGCCCAAGGCCGCAGCCGACGTGCTCGCCGCGCACCCCGAGGTCAAGACGTGGGTGATCGCGGGCCACTCGCTCGGCGGCGCCATGGCCACGACGTTTGCCGAGGACAACCAGGACAGCATCGACGGCATCGTGCTGATGGCCGCCTACCCGGCCGGCGACGACCTGAGCGACAACGAGCAGCAGGCGGTCGACCTGCTCGGGACCAACGACACGGTCGTCGACCGCGCCGCTTGGGAGGCCTCGCTTCCCCACATGCCGCGCGACACGATCGTGTGGGACATCCAGGGCGGCAACCACGCGGGCTTTGGCGACTACGGCCCGCAGCCGGGCGACTCGCCGGCCACGATCACCAACTACGAGCAGATCGACGTCACCGTCGCGCAGACCATCCGCCTGCTCGAGCGCCTCGGCGCACGCTAGGGGCATCCGATGCGCATCGCGATCGCCGGAGGCAACGGGTTTCTCGGACGCGGGCTGACGGGGCAGCTGCTCGCGGCGGGACACGAGGTGGTCTGGCTGTCGCACTCGCCCGGGCGCGTGACGGCGCCTGCCGGCGTGCGCGAGGTCGCGTTCGACCCCCGGCGCCCCGAGGACGCGTGGGCGGACGAGGTGGGCGCGGCCGAGGCGGTCGTGAACCTGTCGGGCTATCCGATCGCGAGCCGGTGGAACCCGCGCGTCAAGGAGCTGCTGCGCACGAGCCGCATCGACACCACGCGCGCGCTGGTCGACGCGATCGGGCGGGCACGCGAGGCGGACGGCTCCGGCCCGTCGGTCTTTGTGTGCGCGAGCGGGATCGGGATCTACGGGGACCGCGCCGACGAGGTGCTCGTCGAGTCGGCCGCGCCGGGCGAGGACTGGCTGGCGCAGCTGGCGGTGGCCTGGGAGGCCGAGGCCGCGCGCGCCGCGACGCTCGGCTGCCGCGCCGTGTCGGTGCGCAACGGCCTGGCGCTCGGCGACGAGGGGCTCCTGCCCCGGCTCGTGCTGCCGATGCGGCTGTTTGTGGGCGGGCCGGTGGGCAACGGGCGCCAGTGGATGAGCTGGACGCACCACGCAGACGCCGCCGCGATCTACCGGTTCGTCATCGAGAACCCGGCCGTCGAGGGCCCCGTCAACGGCTGTGCGCCCGAGCCGGTCACCTCGCGCGGGTTCGCGGCGGCGCTCGGGCGCGCGCTGCACCGGCCGTCGTGGCTCCCCGTGCCCGGCTTCGCGCTGCGCCTCGTCCTCGGCGAGGTCGCGCCCTACACGCTCATGAGCCAGCGGGCGTCGGCCGGCAAGCTCGAGGCCCTCGGCTTCCGGTTCTCGTACCCGGCGCTCGACGG
>CAZCRB010000240.1:0-1992 GCA_964500985.1 uncultured Eubacteriales bacterium | reverse complement strand
GTGTACCAGTGTACCCGACCGAACACCGCGACACGAAAACGGGTGCAGCACGAGGGCTGCACCCGCTCTTGAAGCCATGGACTCGGCGCTTGGATGTCAGATCGCGACGCAAGATCCCATCCAACTGGCCGCGGCAGGGTACTACAAGGCTCCGATCGTGAACTCCACCGTCTGGACCGACTCGACGTTGCCAGCCAGGTCGACCGACCAGAACGTCAGCGTATGCGTCTCAAGCCCCGTGACCGGAGCCTCGACGCTGATCTCGGTACCCTCGCACTGCCCGGCGGAGTCCAACTCGTAGCACGTCGTCGCAACGCCGGTACCACCGGCGTCCGAGGCCACCAGCTTGATGGTGGCCGCTTGACCGGCCCCGAGGTCGTAGTGCGCCGCGGCGTCCGAAGTCGTGACCGGCGCGACCTCATCCGGCCAGCTGATGACGACGCGTCCGTTGCCCGCCTGGACACCCGGCACAACAAAGCCCGTCCCGGCCGCGATGAAACTCGTTCCACCGTGCCCTCCGGACCACGGCTCTCCGGCCGCACCGCCGTTCCATCCGCCGCCGCCACCGCCCTGCGCCATGGAGAGATCGCCGATCCCGCCGGGCTGGTTTCCACCCGGGCCACTACCCTGCGTCCCGCCATCTTCACCCGGCACGAAGTACCCGACGCCACCGCCACCGCCGGCCTCGACCAGCACCTCCGAGCCGAGCGATATCGATGACGAGCCGCCACCGCCACCGCCGGGGACGAAACTGCCGGAGCCGCCGTTGGGATAGCCGCCGGCGCCGGCTCCACCGGTGCTCCACGAGTCGGCTGCTCCCTCGCCACCGGTACGCACGATCAATTCGGAGCCGGGGGTCACAGGGATGACAGCATGAACGAATCCACCCAAACCGCCGGATCCCCCGCCTTGGCCTGCGTAGAGATCGACGGTCAGCCGGGTCACGCCTTCCGGCACCGTGAACGTGGCGTCGGACCCCGTGAACTCAAAGGGCACACGGACGTACTCCGAGTGCCTGACCGTGAAGTTCACCGTGGTGGGCGCTTCCACATTGCCCGCGTGGTCGACGGCCCAGTAGGTGAGAGTGTGGTCCACGCTCCCGCTGGGCGGGTTGGGCACCTCAAGCGATGTCCCGATCACCTCGGGCGCGCCGTCGAGACGGTAGTACGTCTCCTTGACGCCGGGGTAGGCGTCGATCGAGGTCAACGAGATGGTTGCTGTCGCGGAGTACGAGGGCTGGACGTCGGACGTGGTGGTCGGGGGCGTGGCGTCGAGCGGCCCGACGGTGAACGTCACCGTTTGCACGGATTCGACGTTGCCCGCGTTGTCCACCGACCAGAACCTCAGCGTGTGCATCTCCGGTCCCGAGGCCGGGGCCGCGACGCTCACGGCGGAGCCTTCCATCTGGGGACCGGAATCCAGCTCGTAGTAGGTCGTTGCCACGCCCGAGCCGCCGCTATCCGCCGCCCGCAGCGAGACCAACGTCGTCTGACCGGCCTCCACGAGGTACTCGGCCGCAGCGTCGGACGTGGTGGTGGGAGCCACGTTCTCGACGCCCGCCAGCGAATCGTTGTACTGCCCGGACAGCTGGGTCGTCTCGCCGGGTGCGGCAGTGACGCTCCACCAGTTCCACTCCTGGTCGCCCGAGTTCATGGTGTGGATGATCAACCTGACCCGCCACGGCTGGGGCGAATCGTAGGCAGGGATCTCGACGGTGTTCTGCTCGGGGCCACCCGCTCCCCGGGTTCGCCGGCTCCAGGACTCCTCCAGCCCGCCGTACGCGTTGTAGAGCTCCACGTCGTAGGCGTAGTCGAACGCCGTCCAGTCCGCGTTCGCGTACGCAGCGTTCGTCATGTCGAAACTCAGCGTCGCGGGCTCGACGAGGGTGAAGGACTTGACCTGCATGTTCTCGACGTTGCCGGCATTGTCCACAGAGTAGTAGCTCAGCGTGTGGCTTCCGTAGCCGGAGACGGTGACGAGAACCCCGTCGGA
>CAZCRB010000239.1:0-1995 GCA_964500985.1 uncultured Eubacteriales bacterium | reverse complement strand
GGTGCGGTCACGTTGAACTGCATCACCTTGCCGGTGGTAAGCGGGTCCGAGGACACGAAATCGACGCCGGGCACGCCGCCGCCGAACGGCTCGTCCGGCCCCACGTTGCCGAGCACGTAGTTGCCCAGCGGCACGTTGGTGAAGTCGACGATCAGGTCGGCCCGCTCCGCCAGGGCCATCAGCAGCTGGTTGCCGTTTGCCGCCGTCAGGTTGACCGGCGCGGCAAGGAGTCCGCCCTCGTTGCCGATCTGCCAGACCTCCACGCCCGGGATCGACGAGAAGTCGAGGATGAGGAAGCGCGACTGGCACCCGTTGAGGACGCGGAAACGGTACCTGCGCTGCTCGACGTTGTGGAACGGCCACGTGTTGCCGTTCACCATCAGGGTGTTGCCAAAGAACTCCGGGTTCCACTGGGGAGAGAGATCGGTGGCAGGGATGAAGCCCGGGCTCGCGGCCGTGGCCCCGTCGAAGAACTCTCTGCTCGACGGGTAGAACAGCGAGCCGTCCGCGTTGAATGCACGGTCCTGTATGGCGATCGGGATCTCGTAGTAGATCTTGTTCGGGGGGAACTTCTCGCCCTCTTTGGGCGCCGGACCCGGAAGCACGGCGGGCAGGCCGGTCCGTGAGTCAAGCACTGCCGCGTCACCGCCAGGCCCGCCGCGGATGATGAAGAAGCCCGCCGGTCCGGCATAGACGTTGAGCCGTGTCATGCCCAGCGTGTGGTCGTGGTACCAGATGGTCGACGCCCGGTTGAGGTTGGGGTACTCGAACGTCGCGAAACCCTGACCCCAGGCCACGCCGGACTTCGCGGCCGCCTTGGCGGCGAAGAAGTCGTACCACGTCCCCCTGTCGGCCACTCCTGCGGGAAGGTTCGTCGCCTTGGGCAGGTACCACGCCTCGGCGTAGCCGTCGCTCTCGTCACCCACGCCGACCGCACCGTGGACGTGCGTGACCATCGGTACCGGTCCCGTGTACGGATCGGGCGTCGCGTCGAAGACGGGCCGCGTGTCCCTCCCGCCCGTACCGCCAAGCGGGTTGGCCCAATGCAGCGTCTGGTCGACCGGCAGCAAGTGCGGGAGATAGTTGCCGGTGACCGGGTCGACGAGGCCGTTGATCCACTTCACGCGCACCGGCCGCCCGGCCTGCGCCTCGATGGTCAGTGACGGCGCGTTGTGGATCTTGAGCGCGCCCTTGGCCGGTGCGGTCACGGCTCCGTAGCCCCAGACGGTGGTCGGCGGCAGCGGCGCGGGCAGGATCTGCTGCGAGATCTGCTTGACCGAGATCTCGTAGTAGTCGACCGGCTTGCTGCCCTTCTTGGTGATCGTCGCCGCTCGCGGCATCACCGGCGGCACGAGCAGGGGCGTCACGAACTGCGGGATGCCCATCGGGTCGAGCGTCCCACCGGCGAGCGGGGCAGCCATCGCACGCTCGAGGAACATCGACCCGCCGGAGACTCCGCTCACATACATCCATGCGCCCGCCGCGGCGCTCCACTTCACAAAGTCGCGTCTCGATATGCTCATCGCTACCCCTTTCCCCGTGCCCCGGGGCGGCCCGCACGCGTGCGATTCCTATCGCTTCACGCGGGCACCGAGTAACCCCGGTGGAACGCCACGATATTGGGGGGACATACCGCGATTCCCGGGGTACCGGACGTCCGGTCGCGACTATGAGGGCTTTCTCACGCTTCGCTCACGCGACCCTCATGTGCGCAGCCGGCGGCGCCGATCGGGGGCGTTGTCGCCATACGCGTAGCGCGCGAGCACGGCCTCGGCACAGCGCAGGCCGTCGACCGCGGCCGACATGATGCCGCCCGCGTAGCCTGCGCCTTCGCCGCACGGGTAGACGCCGCGCAGGTTGGACTGCAGCGACTCGTCGCGCACGATGCGCACCGGCGAGCTCGAACGCGTCTCGACGCCGGTGAGCAGCGCGTCGGCGGACGCGAAGCCGCGCAGCTTGCGGTCGAACAGCGGCGCGGCGGCGCGCAGCGAGGCG
>CAZCRB010000238.1:0-2026 GCA_964500985.1 uncultured Eubacteriales bacterium | reverse complement strand
CCGAGACGCCCTGGCGCGACCTGCCCAAGAAGGTGCAGAAGGCGCTGCTCGACGGGCTCGGCGACCAGCGCATCCGCGTGGACTACCTCACGCGCGACGGGCGAGAGACGCACTGGTACTCGCGCTACGAGGGCGCGCTCGCCAGCGTCATGCGTCGCTACGAGGAGTCGGAGTCCGAGAACGTCAAGGACAAGCTCGAGGAGTACATGGCGGTCATCCCGTGCAAGACGTGCGGGGGAGCGCGCCTCAAGCCCGAGATCCTCGCCGTGACGGTGGCCGACAAGAACATCAACCAGGTCACCGTTCTGTCCGCGAAGGACTCGCTCGCGTTCTTCGAGTCGCTCGAGCTTTCCGAGCGCGACGAGCAGATCGCGCGGCGCGTGGTCAAGGAGATCGTCGAGCGCCTGCGCTTCCTCGTGGACGTCGGGCTCGACTACCTGACGCTCGAGCGGGCGACCGCGACGCTTTCCGGCGGGGAGGCGCAGCGCATCCGGCTCGCGACGCAGATCGGCGCGGGCCTCATGGGCGTGCTCTACATCCTCGACGAGCCGTCCATCGGCCTGCACCAGCGCGACAACGCCCGCCTCATCGCGACGATGGAGCGCCTACGCGACCTCGGCAACACCGTCATCGTGGTCGAGCACGACGAGGAGACCATCCGCGCCGCGGACTTCGTCGTCGACATGGGCCCGGGAGCCGGCGAGCACGGCGGCGAGATCGTCTGCATCGGGGCGCCGGAGCACATCCTCGCGTGCCCGGACTCGTTGACCGCCGCGTACCTGTCGGGCCGCCGCGAGATCGCGGTGCCCGAGCAGCGCCGCACGCCGGGCAAGGGCTTCATCCGCCTGCGCGGGGCGACCGAGCACAACCTGCAAGACGTCGACCTCGAGATCCCCCTCGGCACGCTGACCGTGGTGACCGGCGTGAGCGGCTCGGGGAAGAGCTCGCTCGTGACCGACACGCTGGCACCGGCGCTCGCCAACAAGGTGTACCGGACGCGCAAGCGCACCGGCGCCTACGAGCGCATCGAGGGCCTCGACGCCATCGACAAGGTCATCGACATCGACCAGTCGCCCATCGGGCGCACGCCGCGTTCCAACCCGGCGACCTACACCGGGGTCTGGGACGACGTGCGGGCGCTGTTCGCCTCCACTCCCGAGGCGAAGGCGCGCGGCTACAGCCCGGGCCGGTTCTCGTTCAACGTCGCCGGCGGGCGCTGCGAGGCGTGCAAGGGCGACGGCCAGATCAAGATCGAGATGCACTTCCTGCCCGACGTCTACGTGCCCTGCGAGGTCTGCAAAGGCGCTCGCTACAACCGAGAGACCCTGCAGGTCACCTACCGCGGCAAGACCGTCTCGGACATCCTCGACATGACGATCGAGGAGGCCCTGCACTTCTTCGAGAACATCCCGCCGATCCGGCGCAAGCTCCAGACGCTCTACGACGTCGGGCTCGGCTACCTGCGCCTCGGGCAGCCGGCCACGACGCTGTCGGGCGGCGAGGCGCAGCGCGTCAAGCTCGCGAGCGAGCTGCAGCGCCGCAGCACCGGACGCACGTTCTACATCCTCGACGAGCCGACCACCGGCCTGCACTTCGACGACGTGCGCCAGCTGCTGCACGTGCTCGAGCGGCTGGTGGATGCCGGTAACACCGTGCTCGTGATCGAGCACAACCTCGACGTCATCAAGACGGCCGACCGAATCGTGGACCTGGGCCCCGAGGGCGGAGACCGTGGCGGGCGCATCGTCGTCACCGGCACGCCCGAGCAGGTCGCCGCGTGCGAGGACAGCCATACGGGGCGGTTCCTCCGGCCCGTGCTCGAGGGGAGAGGCGCGACCGCGACACCGGAGTTGGGTTCCGGACACGGAGACGCCGGCAAGCCGGCCAAGGGGACCCGCAAGAAGCGGGCGACCAACTGACGCACGGGGAAGGCAGGGCGATGGCGCACGAGCCGCAGGGGAGCACGCCGGGCGGTCGCAGGCTGCGCGCGAGGTTCGTCGCGTGCGCGGCGGTGGCCGTCGCGTTG
>CAZCRB010000237.1:0-2036 GCA_964500985.1 uncultured Eubacteriales bacterium | reverse complement strand
CTTTAGATACTATAAAATATCTGCTGGCTAATAAAGCAGCGGTAATTCTGATGGCGCATCTTGGCCGTCCCAAAGGAACGGTTAATAAAAAATACAGTCTGCAGCCTGTTGCAGCTTATTTAGCCGAGTTATTAGGTGTGCCTGTAAAATTTGCAGGCGACTGCATAGGACCTGAAGCAGAGGCTGCCGCAGATAAACTTGTTCCAGGCGAAATATTAATGCTGGAAAATCTGCGCTTCCATGCTGAAGAAGAAAAAAATGATATGTCTTTTGCCGAACAACTGGCTTCTTTAGCTGATTTGTATGTCAATGATGGCTTTGGCGTTTCCCACCGGGCTCATGCCTCTGTAGAAGGGGTTACGCACTTTTTGCCTTCGGCAGCAGGCTTTTTGCTGGAAAAAGAGATTCGCTATGTCGGGCAGGCAGTTGAAAATCCTATTCATCCTTTTGCTGCCATAATTGGCGGGGCAAAGGTATCGGACAAAATAGGTGTAATCGATAATCTGCTTGATAAGGTCGATGTACTCCTGATTGGCGGTGGTATGGCCAATACATTTTTAGCTGCTAAAGGCTATAAAATAGGTAAATCACTTGTCGAGGCAGATAAGATTGATTTGGCTAAAGAACTGTTGATAAAAGCAGAAAAGAAAAACGTTAAACTTTATTTGCCTGTTGACCTTGTTATGTCGGAAGCATTTGCTGCTGACGCTAAAAACAAGGCACAAGACGTTGAAAATCTGGATCAAAGCTGCATGGCTCTGGATATCGGTCCTAAAACAGCTGGACTTTACGCTGATGCACTGAAAAACGCCAAAATGATCGTCTGGAATGGGCCTATGGGTGTTTTTGAAATGGATGCCTTCTGCAAAGGAACGGAGGCAGTTGCGAAAGCTGTGGCTGCTAACAGAGGCGTAACTATTGTTGGCGGAGGAGATTCAGTCGCTGCTATTGATAAGTTAGGACTTGAAAAGAAAATAAAGCACATATCCACCGGCGGCGGAGCATCGCTGGAATATTTGCAGGGGTTGGTGTTGCCGGGTATTGCGGCTCTTGATGATATACGCAGACCAATGGTAGCTGGCAACTGGAAAATGCACAAGAACGTTAGCGAAAGTGTTTCCCTGGCGGAAGATATCGTTGCTGAAACCAACGGCACTTTAAATGAAGTTGTTATTTTCCCGCCTTTCACGTCATTAGAGTGCGTAGCTGACGCTATTGATGGAAAACATGTCGGTTATGGCGCACAAGACCTGCACTGGGAAGATCAAGGCGCTTTTACCGGTGCGGTATCAGGTACTATGATTGCTGATATTTGCTGTGAGTATGTAATTGTTGGTCATTCTGAACGTAGAACTATGTTTGGTGATAATGAGGTTGCCGTAGCTAAAAAAGTAGCAGCAACTTTCAGAAATGGCATGAAACCGCTTTTGTGTGTAGGTGAAAATGCCAAGGAACGCACCGAAGGTAAAACGGCACGCAAAATCAGCATGCAGATTAATAATGCCTTTAAAGGCCTGCAAGCCGAGCAGGCAAAAGAGGTTGTTGTTGCCTACGAACCGCTTTGGGCTATTGGCAGCGGTCAGGCAGCAACAGCTAAAGACGCACAGGAAGTATGTCATTTGATTCGTGAAAAATTAACCAAAATGTTTGGCGAAAAGATTTCACGTCAAGTGCGTATTCTGTACGGCGGCAGCGTTAACGAGAAGAATGCTGTTACTTTTAAAATCAGTGGTATTGATGGCGTGCTCGTAGGTGGAGCAAGTCTTAACGCCCAAGCTTTTTCTGCTATAGTCAGAAGTTTTTAGAAGGAGTAAATTGATATATGACTAAAAAACCTGTCATGCTGATGATTCTTGATGGATGGGGCATAGCACCAGATTCTCCTACAAATGCAGCAACGAGGGCAAGAACACCGAATTTGACGAAACTATTTGCAACATGTCCGCATACAGAACTTGTTTGTTCAGGTGAAGCAGTAGGCTTGCCTGAGGGACAAATGGGCAATTCTGAGGTGGGACATCTGAATATTGGTTCCG
>CAZCRB010000236.1:0-2040 GCA_964500985.1 uncultured Eubacteriales bacterium | reverse complement strand
CCCGTCCCGTAGAATCCACATTCCGGTTCCCGATCGAGGCGGTAGGCCTGAGTACCACAGCACAGAGAGTCGTCACGCTTGCACTGGTCGTCGCGGTCGCGCTGCTTTCAGCGAGCGCCCTCGGCGATCGTGCCGCGGCAGCCCCCTCGAGCCCGGCGAGTGTGAACTCGGCACAAGCAACGCTCGATGCGGCCGTCGACAAGTACGCGGCCGCGCAGCGCAGGCTGGAAGCGATCCGGGCGCGCAGCACCGAGCAGATTGCGCGCCTCGACGACCTCGCCGCACGCCAGGCCCAGCTCCAGGCGCGTCTCGACGCCCATGCGACCTACATGTACCGCGAGGGGCAGATGGGCGCGATCGGCTTTCTGACCGGCGCCCAGACCTTCGAGCAGTTCGCGACGCGCTGGGACGTCCTGTCCCGCATCGGCCGTGAGGACGCGCGCCTCATCCGAGAGCTCGCTATCGCCAAGCGACAGGCCTCCGCGACCGCCTCCGACCTGATCCGCGAACAGGAGGCCGCCGCGCGAGCCGTGCGCGAGCTCGACACCGCAACGGCACAGGCCAAGCGCAACCTCGCGGCGAGCAAGGCCGACTACGCCGAGTACCAGCGCCGCATCGCCCAGCGAGCGGCGGCATCTGCGGCATCGGCAGCATCCAAGAAGTCCTCGCCCGCCCCCACCGCGTCGCGCCCGCGCCCCACAGACACCACCGGGTGGAAGACGGGGGTGGCGTCGCACTACGGCAAGGGCAGCGTGGGGCATCGAACCGCCGACGGCACCACGATCAAGGCCGACTCGATGATCGTCGCGCACAAGACGCTGCCGTTTGGGACGCTCGTCGAGTTCTCGTACAACGGGAAGACCGCCGTCGGGCGCGTCGCGGACCGGGGCCCCTACGTTGCCGGGCGTGACTGGGACTTGGGTCCCGGACTGGTCACCGTGCTGGGGTTCAACGGGGTGCACCAGGTCAAGTACCGCATCGTCGGCCGCTAGCCCTCGCGCAGCCGCTCCTCGCCTTCGAAGCGCTTGGTCACGTACGGCGAGGTGAAAGCCGCAAGCGTCGCCCCGTAGCCCGGCGTGAAGTACAGCGGCTCCCCGATTCCCGGCGCCGTGTCGAGCTCGTCGACGTCGAGCACGAGATGGTCGCTCGACGCCCCCAGCACGCGCACCCGCGGATCGAGGGGCTGCAGGCCGTGCGGCGGCGCGTCCTGGCGGCCGATCGCGCAGATCGCGCGCCGGCGCGGGCCGAGGTCCTCGAAGTGCGGGATGTTGCCAAACGCGTCCTGGGCGCTCGTGCCGATGGGCAGCGAAGGCTTCACCTTGCACTCGATGACGGGCGCGGCGAGGGTGACCGCGTCGCGGTGCAGGTCGAGCCCGGGTATCGGCTTGCGGGTAGCGGGATCGACGCCGAGCACGATCGCCTCGCCGACCCGCAGGTTGTCGATCGCGCCGGGGATGCGCCCGGCCACGGCCATCTCGAGCGACGTCGAGCTGCCCCCGGAGACCACGAGACGCCGATCGAGGCGCCTCTCGGCGTCGTAGGCGAGCGAGGCGAGCTGGCCGAGGTTGCCCTCATCGGGCACGATCGCGCCGAAACACGTGAGGTTGGTGCCGATGCCCAGCAACTTGAGGTGAGGCAGCCGGTAGACCGCGTCGAGGAATCCGGGGACCTCCTCGGGCATCATGCCTTCGCGCAGGTCGCCCAGATCCACCATCGCCATCGCCGCGTAGTCGGTCGGCGCGAGAGCCACAGCCGCGGCATCGAGCGCGCGGGCACACGCCATCTCGCTGATGAGCGCGACGTCGGTGAGGCGCACCGCGTCTTCCGCGGTATCCGGCGTGGGCGCGCGCAGAAGCCAGATGGCCGCGTTGACCCCCGCGTCGCGCAGGCGCTGAGCGTTCTCCAGGCGCGATTCGCCGATCGCGGAGACGCCGCCCGCGAGCATCGCGAACGCCACCTCCGGGCTGCCGCAGGTGACCTTGGTGACCCCCACGATGTGCACGTGCGGCAGCGCATGCACGATCCGCCGCGCGTTCTCGG
>CAZCRB010000235.1:0-2121 GCA_964500985.1 uncultured Eubacteriales bacterium | reverse complement strand
ACGCCGAACGCGACCCGCAGGCCCGCCTCCTCCTCGCACTTGGCGAGGATGAGGAGCTCGTCGCCGGCCACGAGCCGGGTGTCGCCGCGCGGCACCACGACGCTGCCTCCCGAGATGATCGCCATGACCTGCGAACACGGCGGCAGCGCGAGCTCGGCGAGCGTGCGCCCCACCGCCGGCGAGTCGGCCGGCAGCGTGATCTCGTCGATGGCCATGTTCTCGGCCTGCAGGCGCAGGAGCGTGACGATGTCGCCGATGCTCACGTTCTTGAGCACCTCGGTGATGATCGCGGTGTTGGACACCGGCACGTCCACGCCGAACTTGGCGGTGAACAGCCAGGCGTTGGCGGGGTTGTTGATGCGCGCGATGGTCAGCGGCACCTCGTACTCGATCTTGCCGAGAAGGCAGACGACCAGGTTGTCCTCGTCATGGCCGGTGGCGGCGACGAGCGCGTCGGCGTTGCGGACGTTGGCCTCGTCCAGGACGTAGGGCTCGTCGGCGTCCCCGCACACCACGGTCACGCCCTGCAGCGTCTCAGCCAGCCACGCGCAGCGGTCCGGGTCGAGCTCGATGAGCGTGGCCGCGTGGCCGTCCTCGACGAGCGTCTTTGCCAGGTGGGAACCGACCTTGCCGCCTCCTGCGATGACTACGAACATCTTGAGCCTCCTTAGGGGGCGATCATCTGCTGGAACTTGTCCATGGCGGTGGTGAGCACGGCGACCTCCACGATGTCGCCGTCGCGCAGCACCTCGTGCGAGGACGGGATGAACGAGCTGCCCGCCCGCACCACGGCGAACGGCATCACCTCGCCGGGCCCGGACATGTCCGAGACGGTGCGCCCCACGAGGCGCGGCGGTATCGCGACCTTGACCAGCTGCACCTCGCCGTCACCGAGCGACAGGTCGCGCACGAGATGCTGGTAGAGCACCAGCGACGAGATCTCGTTGGCGGCCCACGTCACCGACGAGACCGTCTGGATCCCGAGGCGCCGGTAGATCTGGGCACGCCGCGGGTCGAAGATGCGCGCCACCACCTTGGGGACGCGGAAGATCTCGCGCGCGATGGTCGCGGAGACGACGTTGGAGTTGTCGCCGCTCGTGACCGCGACGTACGCGTCCGAGCGGTCGATGCCCGCCGTCGTCAGAGCGTCTTTGTCGAAGACCATGCCGCGCACCGTCTGGCCGCTGAAGTTCTTGCCGAGACGCCTGAACGCGAGCGGGTCCTTGTCGATCACGACGACCTCGTGTCCCTGCGAGGACAGCTTGGTGGCGAGCATCGCTCCCACGCGGCCGCAGCCGCCGATGATGACTCTCATGACTCCTCCTCATCGGGGACGGCCCTCGCCGCCTCGCGGACGGGTGGTTCCCCACTGACAGTGTTCCCGCTCGGCACGCCGGGCCCCTTGGCCGCGCGCGACGCGATGCGCCGGCGCACGAAGAACTTGCGGATCTCGTCCGCGATCAGGAGCAACGGCGCCAGCGCGAAGAGAAACGCCCAGTCCGGCCACAGGTTGATGGGCCCGTGATGGAAGACCTCGGCAAGCCCGGGGATGTAGACGAGCGCACAGAACATCGCGATCTCGGCGACGATGCCCCAGAGCAGGAACCGGTTGGTGGTGAATCCGACCGTGAAGATGGACTGCACGTTGGTGCGCTGGGCGAAGCCGTTGCCGATCTGCGTGGTCATGACCGCGCCGTGGGTCATCGTGGTCGCCAGGATGTAGACCGTCGACGTGCCCACGGCGATCGCGCCGACCTCGTACAGCGACATGCCCGGCCGCCACCCGTACGTCCAGTACAGGAAGTAGAACGCCGCCATGCACGCGGCCGCCTGGATCGAGCCGAGGAACAGCTGCGAGCGGACGAGCAGCGGGATCGTGACGAGCCGCTCCTTTTGCGAGCGCGGCGGGCGCTGCATGATGCCCGGCTCCGGTGCCTCGGTGCCCAGGGCCAGCGCCGGGATCATGTCGGTGCCCAGGTCGATGGCGAGGATCTGCATGACCGTGAGTGCGAGCGGGATCTTGAAGAGCACGAACAGGATGAAGGGGACGAGCTCGGGCACGTTGCTCGTGAAGATGTAGGCGACGAACCGGCGGATGTTGTCGTAGACCGCGCGGCCTTC
>CAZCRB010000234.1:0-2126 GCA_964500985.1 uncultured Eubacteriales bacterium | reverse complement strand
TGCTCGAACCTGCGCCCGGAGGCGAGCCGCGCACCAGTCCGATTGACGCCTAGCTCAGGCCGCCCCGTTCGGTCTCAATGACTGTTTGTCCGGCTGCACCGGGCACGAGGGTCCGCATCCCTCCCTCTCCGCCATGCGCATGACAAACGTGATCCCGGTCACTTCGTGAGAAGTGCCGGGATTGCGGCTTTCTGGGCATACGCAGGCGTTATCCGCCGAGAACCCCGCCGTGTGCGTTCAAACGCCGGCGCCTGAGTGCCGATAACAGGGCGTCGGAGTCGCGCGTTGCGCGCATGCCGGGATGCGATGGCGCTGAAGATGGGCAGGTTCCCTCTCGGAGAGGTATTTCGGCACATGGCCCGCGGCTTGCGGGGTGCGACGGCGGGGCCGGCGCGGAAACGGATATTCTCGTTACCGACCTCGGACAAGCATTGGGACGGGGCGTGGCACGGCGAGAGATGGAATCACGGGCATCGCTCGGACCGTATGCTGCACGACAGAGGGACCGCTGATGAAGAAGAACCCACGCATCCTGTCGATTGTGCTCGCTTCGTGCCTTCTGGCCTCTCAGATGCCGGCCCTCTCGGCCGCCGCGAAGCCGATGCCCGTGGTGGTCCCCCCGGTGAGTGCGACCGGCGCGAGCGGTGGCGGTCCGGCTGCCGACGCGGAGTGCGTCCCGGGCGAGCTGGTCGTGAAGATGAAGCCGGAAGCGACGGCCTCTTCCGCCGACACGGTCATGCGTGAGCACGGCGGCGCGAAGAAGGCGAAGCTCCACGGCCCGGGGCTCTACACGATGGGGATCGGCGCGCAGGATCCGAAGGCCGCCGCCGCGGCGCTGGAAGCGGATCCCCGCGTGGAGTACGCGGAGCCCAACTACATCGTGCATGCGGACTCGACCGTTCCCAACGATCCGCTGTACAACTCCGGCTACCTGTGGGGACTGCAGCAGATACGGACGGCTGACGCGTGGGACATCACCACGGGTACCGCGGGCGTCGTGGTGGCCGTGAGCGATTCGGGACTCGACTTCACTCACCCCGACATCGATGAGAACGTCTGGTCAAGTCCGGGTGAGACCGGCCTGGACTCGCGCGGGCGCGACAAGCGCACGAACGGCGTCGACGACGACGGCAACGGCTACGTCGACGACTGGCGCGGCTGGGACTTCAAGAACTCGGACTCCAATCCCACCGACGACAACGGTCACGGTAGCCACGTGGCAGGCACGATCGCCGCCGAAGCCAACAACTCCGCCGGTGTCGTCGGGGTCTCGTGGAACAGCAAGATCATGCCGGTCAAGTTCCTCGGCAGCGCGGGCACGGGCACAATGACCAAAGGCGCGGCCAGCATCATCTACGCGGCCGACCAGGGGGCGAAGGTCATCAACTGCAGTTGGGGAGGCCCCTGGAGCCAGACTATCGACGACGCGGTCAACTACGCCACTGCGCGCGGCGCTGTGGTGGTGGCCTCCGCGGGCAACGACTACGGCGCGGATGCGGGGCTCATCTCACCGGCTGGGTGCGCCAACGCCATCACGGTCGCGGCCACCGGCGACGACGACAGGCTCGCGGCCTTCTCCAACATCGGTTCGTGCGTCGACGTCTCGGCGCCGGGCGTCAACATCGCGTCCCTCCGCGCCGTCGACACGACCATAGGCATGCAGATCGCGCCCGGCTACGCACTCGCCAGTGGAACCTCCATGGCCGCTCCTCACGTGTCGGGGCTGGCCGCGCTGCTGTTCGCGCAGCATCCGGAGTGGTCGAGTTCGCGAGTCTCGCAGCAGATCACCAGCACCACGGTCCCGATCTCGGCCGCGTTGGCCGGAACCGGCCGCATCGACGCCGGGGCAGCGCTCGCCGCTCCCGACCTGGTGCCCCCCTCGCCGCCCGCGTCACTCTCCGCCACTGACCACCCTGTGGATCAGGGTGGCTCGATCGACCTGTCGTGGACAGCCGCGACCGACAACGTGCGCGTGACCGGCTACCGGGTCTACCGTGGCACCGCGTCGGGCGAGTACGAGTCGCCGACCCAGCTCGGCAACATCACGAGCTACACCGACACGACCACAGTTGCCGGCACGCGCTACTACTACGCGGTGACGGCGCTCGACGGAGCGGGCAACGAAT
>CAZCRB010000233.1:0-2131 GCA_964500985.1 uncultured Eubacteriales bacterium | reverse complement strand
ACCTGCGCGACGTCGCCGAGGGACTCGTCGAGTTCGAGGGCGCCGAGGTTCGCGCACTCGTCTGCAATGGCGAGAACGAGCGCGTCGAGGAGACGGTCGGCGGCGTCGATGTCGTTCGCCTGCCTCGTGCGTTCGAGGCCGCTTCGACGCCGATCGCGTACTCGTTCGCGCGCGAGCTGCGGCGCGAGGCGCGTCGCGATCCGGCGCCGGACGTGCTGCACTTCCACTTCCCGTACCCGTGGGGCGAGCTGGCGTGGCTCAGGGCGCATCCGGGCATCCCCACCGTGGTCACGTACCACAGCGACATCGTGCGGCAGAAGACCGCGCTCGCCGCGTACCGCCCGTTCCTCGAGCGGTTCCTCGACGGTGTCGACCTCATCATGCCGAGCTCGCCCAACATGATCGAGCACTCCGAGTTCCTCGCGCCGCGTGCGGACAAGTGTCGGCAGGTCGACTTTGGCCTGCCGGTCGAGCGCATCGCCCACAACGATGATGCCGTGCGCCGCGCAACCGAGCTGCGGGCCGAACACCAGGGCCGCAAGATCGTGCTGTTCGTCGGGCGCCTCGTGTACTACAAGGGCGCCGACGTGCTGGTCAAGGCGATGGAGCACGTGGATGCCGACCTCGTCATGATCGGCCGCGGGCCGCTCGAGGGCGAGTTGCGCGAGGCCGCGGTCGCCCGCGGTATCGCCGAGAGGGTCTGGTTCAAGGCCCCGGTCGACGAGCAGGAGCTCGCGGCGTGGTATCACGCGGCGGACGTCTTCGCGCTACCGAGTGTCGCGCGCAGTGAGGCCTTCGGCCTCGTGCAGATCGAAGCGCACGCGGCGGGCACGCCGGTCGTGTCCACCAACCTCACCACGGGCGTGCCGTACGCGAACCTCGACGGCGTGACCGGCTTCACCGTGCCGGTCGGCGATGCCGTGGCGTTCGGCGCCGCACTCAATCGCCTGTTGTCGGACGACGCGCTGCGCGAGCGCCTCGGCCGCCAGGCGCAGGAGCGCGCGCTGACCCAGTTCACCATCCCGCGCATGTGCGCCAACGTCATGGACGTCTACCGCGAGGCGATCGCAGCGCACGCCGGCGTCGGGGCGGGGGAGTAGCACGTGCTGTCGCGCAACCGCTTCATAGCGCTCTCCGCGTTTCTCGACGCGCTGCTCGTCAACGTCGGGTTCGTGCTCGCGTTTCTGCTGCGCTTTGGCGGGACGCTGCCGGCCTACAACTTCCAGGCGTACCTGGTCTTGGCGCCACTCGTGACCATCATCTACGTGGGCGCCTGCTGGGCCTACGGGCTCTACGATCCCGAGCGGACCGAGACCACCTGGTCGGTCGTGCGCGCCGTGTTCGCGGCCGTTCTGCTCGGCACCGTGCTCACCGCGGCGCTGGCGTTCTTTGGCGGGACGCGCACGGCGAGCTTCGCGCGCCTCACGTTCCTGATCGGCGGCGCCATCAACGTCGCGCTGCTCATCGGCTGGCGCCTCGTCTTCTTGCGCTTCGGGCGCGTCAAGTGGCCCGAGCAGCGCACGCTGCTCGTAGGTACCGGCCCTGTGGCGATCGAGCTGGCCGAGGAACTCTCGCGCCGCACGCAGTGGGGCTGGAAAGTGAGCGGCCTGATCGATGCGAGCACCGAGCCCGACGCCGAGTGCCCCGCCGAGGTCGGCGGCTTCCCGGTGCTCGGGCGCGCTCCGCAGATCGCCGCGATCGCACGCGAGTACAACGCCAACCGCATCATCGTCGTCAGCCCGGTGGCCTTGCGCGAGCTGGTCGAGTCGCTCGTCGTCGCCGACGAGGTCCGGGTGCGCGTCGACGTCGTGCCCGAGCTCTACGAGATCTTCATCGGCACGGTCGACACGCTCATCGGCGACATCCCGCTCATGAAGATCACCTCGTGGTCGGTACCCCGCTGGTACAAGGCGGCCAAGCGACTCCTCGACATCGTGGGAGCGCTGCTCGTGCTCGTGCTGGTCAGCCCGCTGCTGCTCATCGGCGCTGCCGCCATCGTCGCGACCGACGGCTTCCCGGTGGTGTTTCGCCAGGAGCGCGTCGGCAGGGGTCTCAAGCAGTTCGACGTGTACAAGTTGCGCACCATGGTCAAAGACGCCGAGAAGCTCTCGGGTCCGGTTCTGGCCGAGGA
>CAZCRB010000232.1:0-2139 GCA_964500985.1 uncultured Eubacteriales bacterium | reverse complement strand
CGTAGAAGTTCCCGGGCCGCAGGATGCGCGGCACCACGTCGAGCAACAGGTCGCGCACGACGCCGCCGCCAACACCGGTGATCGTGCCGAGCAGGATCGCCGTGACGGCCGGCTCGTTCGCCAGCAGGGCTTTGTCGGCACCGATGAACACGAACAGCCCGAGGGAGATCGTGTCGACAAGCAGCAGCAAGCCCTTGAACCGCCCGGCGCCGGAAGCGAAGTAGAACGCGATGAGTCCCGCAAGCGCTGCGGCCAGAAGCAGCCGGGGATTCTGGAAGGCGTAGATGCCGTACTTCTGCAGCAGGACATCTCGTATGATGCCGCCGCCCAGGCCCACGGTGATGCCGAGCGCGAGAACGCCGACCAGGTCGAGCCGGTGCTTGACGCCCGCCAGGCCGCCCGCCAGGCCGCCAAAGAATGCTGCGGTCACCTCGATCGTGCCGGGCAGATCGACCGCCGGGATCGCGCTGACGGGGGTGGTCGTCGTGACGCCCGAGGGCAGGATGCTCGCCACGGCGCTCGGCACCGTGCTCTCGATGATCGCGGCGATCGCGCTCGTGGCCTCGGCGGCACCGCTGGCGTGCGCCGATGCGGACGCATCGAGCGTAGCGGTGGTGATGGTGCTCGCGACTGCGGCGGCAGTGGATGCGAGAATCACGCGGTCTCCGTTTCGGGTAGGGTGAATTGAAGATACCCGAGGTCAGGCAGGTATGCTTCGTGCGGGTATCGTCTGTGCGTCACTTGTAGCCTTGCTTCCGACAGCGCGTCCTACGGGGCCGTCGTCGGCGGTACCGAGGAGAGGGCACGGAGAGGGCACATGGAGACCGAGCTCAGCCGCCGCGCCGCCCCCTCGCCGGATCGCCGGTGAGGCGGCGTATGCGCTTCTGCACCTACAACGTCCGGCACGGGCAGGCCGCCGACTTCACCGTCTCGATCTGGCGCACAGCACAGGTGCTTGCGTCGCTCGAGCCCGACGTCATCGGCGTTCAGGAGCTGTGGCGGATGCCGCGGGTCTTCGATCAGGCGCAGCGGCTCGGCGACGTGTTGCGCATGGAGTCGGTGTTCCAGCCCAACCACGCGCTCGCGACGCACGTCCGCGGCAACGCGGTGCTCACATCGGGGCGTCTCGTGCGGACGGACTTGCTGGAGCTTCCCGGCGGCGTCGAGAGGCGGGGCTGCCTGCTGGCGGAGATCGAGCTCGACGGGGCCCGGTTCAGGTTCGCCACCGCGCACCTGAGCCTGGGACGCGCCCATCGCAGCGCCCAGCTCGCGTACCTCGCCGCCGAGCTGCCCGATGACCTGCCGATCGTCGTCAGCGGCGACCTGAACTGCCTGCCTTCCGAACTCGGCCCGCTCGCCGAGGTGTTCGAGTTCCCGGAGGAGCCGCCGTTCACCTACTCGGCGATGTGGCCGCGCAAGACCTTCGACCACATCGGTCACCGGGGCGGCTGGCGCCTCGATGCGATCGCAGCCCACCGCTCGCGCGCGTCGGACCACCTGCCGCTGGTGGCCGACCTCACGCTGCTCGCGTCCGAGCCTTTCGCCCGATGACGGCGCTGCTCGCAACGATCGGGGCCGCGCTCTTTGGGGGAGCGGACTTCCTCGGCGGGCTGGCGAGCCGGCGCGCCCCGGCCCAACGCGTGACCGCGCTCTCGCAGGCGCTCGGGCTGCCCGTCATCGCGCTGGCGCTCGCGGTGGCGCCGTTCGCGGGAACGCCCTCACGAGAGGCGCTCGGCTTTGGCGCGCTGGCGGGGCTGTGCGGCGGCGTCGGCGTGGTGTCGCTGTACGCGGCGCTGGCGACCGGTCGGATGAGCGTGGTCGCACCCACGACGGCCGCCCTGGGTGCGGCGCTGCCCACGGTCTTCGGGCTCGTGCGCGGCGAGGTGCCCGGGCCGGTGGCCATCGTCGGGATCGTGCTCGCCATCGTCGCGATCGTGATCGTCAGCCTGACCCCCGACACTGAGGTGCCCGCGCCCGGCGCTGCCGGCCCCGGCGGTGTGGGGCGCGCGACGCTGCTGTCGCTTCTGGCCGGCGTCGGCTTCTCGGGATCGGTCATCTCGTTCTCGTTCACGGGGTCGGAGAGTGGGTTGTGGCCGCTGTCGACGGCCCGGATCGCCTCGACGCTGCTCGTCACGGTGC
>CAZCRB010000231.1:0-2192 GCA_964500985.1 uncultured Eubacteriales bacterium | reverse complement strand
CCAGTGCGCCGGAGCGCCGCTCATGCGCAACACGCTAGCTTGAGCAAGGAGCACGCATGGCGGTTGGCGGCCGGCCTTGGTTCTACACGAATGCGACGCAGCGATTCGGCCCCGTGCCCGAGAGCTTGCTGCGGACCCTCGTTCGAGACGGTCAACTCGACCCCGAAACGCCGGTGTGGACTGAGGGGATGTCGGGCTGGGAGGCCGCTAGCGTCGCGCTCCCGCGCTACGTCGGAGTGGTCTACGAGCAGCCATCGCCCGCCGTAGATTCAACGCCCCTCGTCCAAGCCAGTCCGGCAACTCTCCCAGACGGGCAGCCTGTGTTCTTCCAGGTCTCCCCGACGAAGTTCGTCGTCATGTCGATCGTCACCCTCGGTCTGTACGAGCTCTACTGGGCCTATCGGACCTGGAGCTTCGTGAAGCAGCGCGATCGCGTCAGGATGATGCCCTTCTGGAGAGCATGGTTCATGCTCTTCTGGGTGTTCGACCTTCTCAGGCTCATCAAGCGGGACCTGTCGCCGCAGATCCCCGTCGACTATCGCTACGGTTGGCTCACGTTCGCATATGTCCTGCTCTGGCTCTCCGCGCGTCTGCCGTTTCCGCTCGGCATGGTCTCCATCCTCGGGTTCGTCCCGCTTCTCCCCGCCGTCGTGGCGGTCAACAAGGCCAATCTCGGCAGGATCCCGTCCGACAGACTGAACGCTCAATTCACCGCGTGGAACATCGTCGGCATCTCGGCCTTCGCTTTGGCCACACTGCTCCTGGTGTATGCGTTCCTCTCGGCGCCAAGCTAACTGTGGCTTCCACCTGACGGCCACCAGGTAGACTGACATGAGGGCGCCTGCGCCGCAGGTGCAGCCAAGAACGTTACGCGCTTTGGGGCGCTCTGGATTCGGAGGGCTGATGGGGGAAGGCCAGCAGGACCACCTCAGCCGCAGTATCGAGGCGGAAGTCTCTCCGCCCGAGCGGCGCATCCGGCCGTGGCTGGCCCTCGGCACGTTGGCCCTCGTCATCGTGCTCTTCACGCTCATCTTCGTCTGGCTGCCCCGGTTCCAGGACCGCACGCAGCGCGCTCGAGTGGAATCCAGCGCCGCTGTCCTCAGGGAACGCCTCGCGCGCGATTACCCGGACTGGACCGTCGAGCGGACATGGACGGAGGACATCGATCGAGACCACGGCGGCCCGCTTCTGCTCGTAGCGGTACTCCGGTGGGCAGGGCCGCAGGACTTCCGTATCGCGCTCCGCGTTCCCGTCCGCCGCGACGATGGCGAGCTAGGGTCGGTGCCGATGACGCTGTTCCGGAACAGGCAAGACGCCGTCGCGTTCATCGACGCGTTTGCGGTGCGGCATCCAGAACCGGGCTATGTCGTGGAAGCCGGGTCACTGGGGCTCGATCTCGTCCAGTCCCCACGCCCGGAAGACACCTACAGGTACGGATCCACCGAATACTGGGTCATGACCACGGATACCTCAAATGGAAGGCGTCGCCTCTACGACTGGCGTATCACCACGACTCCTGATGGAATCATGTGGTCCGCGCTCGACTGACGTCGGCGAACAGCGCCGCACTAGCGTTTCGAGCGGACGGCGCAAGGTAGACTGACCTGGAGCGGCATAGGCGGCCGCTCAAACGCAACACGTTTGCCAGCATTCAGCGGCCGGCGGCCGCCGGGGCCCGCAGCACAGACGTCAGGTAGGGGGTTTGCGGTGGCGCTAGCCAAGAGCGTTCTGGGGGCACTGCCACCCCCTCTGTTCTTCCTGCTGGTGAGCTCAACGTCACTTCTGCTGGTAACGCTCGCCTGGAGCCTGGTTACGGGTTTCAAGTGGAGGCGACAGGCGCAGCGGGTGATTGCCAGCGGTGACGCCTTCCCGGAGTCGGAGCACATGCGTGACCTTCGGGAGAAGCCCCTTCGGCAGCTCTCGCCGCTTGATGCTTGGCACGCTGTCAATGTTCGGCTCGAACCCAAGCGTGGTCCCTATCGAGGCTTTGCGTCCCGCTATCTTGAGGCGCAGCGCGCCCACCCGGACGAGTTGCAGACGCTGTTCGCGGACGCGACAATTCGTGCGGTGCCGTTGGTGCTTGTCTCCATGCTCTGGTCGATCGTCCTCATGCTCTGTGTCGCCTACCTGGTCATCTGGGGCTAGCCTCAGCGGCGGGGTCTCGCATACATTCGTCGCGCCTCTGGCCAACT
>CAZCRB010000230.1:0-2196 GCA_964500985.1 uncultured Eubacteriales bacterium | reverse complement strand
CGCAGGTCCTAGGGCTCGGCCCCGGTCACCACGGTCCGCTCGCCGGTGCCGTCGTACCCGGCGCTCATCAGCGCCGTCGACTCCCCCTGAACCGAGTTGCCCTCGATGAACAGCACGCGAGTGCCGTCGGCAGACCACGCGAGGGGGTAGCCGTCTCGCCTGAGTGACAACGGGACCGCCGCCCCGCCAAAGGTCGGCAGCACGCTGATACGCGAGTACCCGTCATCGCCCGCGGCGGTGGCGATCACCCGGCTGCAGTCCGGCGACACGAGCAGGCCGCTCCAGGTGGCCATCGCATCCCCCGTCGGCGGGCCGGCAACGCTCTTCTCGTCCGACCCGTCGAGCTTCGAGCGCACGATTGCCGTGCGGCCGTCGGGTCCCGCCAAGGCCACGAGCAGCGCGTCGTCGCAGGCCGCCGCAGCCGTCACGAAGCCCTTGCCGACCTCGACGGTCTCGAACGCGCCGCCGTCGACCGAGACGAACACGCGTCCCGGCATGGTCGGCGTCCAGGCAGCGCCTCCGTCGTTGGGCCTGACCACGAGCACCTTGCCGTCAGGCGAGAACGACGCTGCGAGCCCTTGCTGGAGCTTCTTGGCGCCGCTTCCGTCCCGACCGACCTGCCAGACGTCGAAAAGACCGGCCGCGCCCTTGGCCGGGCGCAGGAACAGCACGCGCGCCGAGTCGGGCGCCCAGACCGGCGCCGCGGCTTCAGCGGGCCCCGCCTGCGCGGATGCCCCGGTCGCCACGTCGTAGACCTCAAGGGTCGAGTTGTTGACGACGGCGAGGGTCGCCCCGTCGGGCGAGAGCGCATAGGGGCCCTCGGAGTTGCGCGCCACCGGCACGGACCCCGTGCCGTCCTCGTTGGCGACGTAGACCGTGGTCCCGATCCTGAACGCGAGCTTCGGCGCGCGAACGAACCCTGAGCCGGCGGCCCCCGGAACCGGGGTCGCCGTCCCTGAGCCGGTGGCCGTGGGCGTGGGAGACGCGCTGGGCTCGGCCCCGGGCGTCGGCGTGGCCGTCGTCACCTGCGCGGGCTCGATCCCCGACTGACGAGCGGCCCCCTCGTGACGGCCGAAGGCCAGCCACACGCCACCCACCACGAGCGCCACGCCGGCGATGGCAGCGAGCACCACTGCGGCGATGCGAAGGCGGTGCGAGCTCTCGCTTGGCGTGACCGGTTCCACCGTCAGGGGTATCCCTTCTCGCCGGGCGGTCCTACCCCATCGCCTCGATCAGCGCGTCGGCGTAGGCCTGCGTGCCCACGGCGCCGTCGGTCGAGCCGGTGACCGAGCGCTTGACGTCGTAGGTGACCTTCTCGCCCTTGCCGATGACCTCGCGCACGGCCGCGAGCACGCGCTCGGCCGCCTCGACCTCACCGAGGTGCTTGAGCATGAGCATCGCCGAAAGAATCTCGGCGGTCGGGTTCGCCATGTCCTTGCCGGCGTACTTCGGCGCGGAGCCGTGGACGGGCTCGAAGACGGCGCAGTCGGTACCGATGTTGGCGCCCATCGCGATGCCGAGGCCGCCGATCAGGCCCGCCGACAGGTCCGAGACGATGTCACCGTAGAGGTTCGGCAGCACGAGCACGTCCCACCACTCGGGGTGCAGCACGAGCTGCATGCAGGTAGCGTCAACGATGTAGTCCTCGAACTCGATGCCCGAGTCCTTGTACTCCTCGGCGACCTGGCGCGCGACCTTCAGGAACAGGCCGTCGGACATCTTGAGGATGTTGGCCTTGTGCACCGCGGTGACCTTCTTGCGGCCGTTGGCGATCGCATAGTCGAACGCGTAGCGCACGATGCGCTCGGTGCCCGTGATCGAGATCGGCTTGATCGACAGTCCCGAGTCCGGGCGAATCACGCCCGCGCCGCGGTCGGCGGCGAACTTGATGAGGTCAGCGGCGTCCTGGGTACCCTGCTCGAACTCGATGCCCGCGTAGAGGTCCTCGGTGTTCTCGCGGACGATGACCAGGTCGATGTCGTCGTAGCGGGCGCCGGAGCCGGGGATCGAGAAGGCCGGGCGCAGGCAGGCGTAGAGGTCGAGCTCCTTGCGGATGGCGACGTTCACGCTGCGGAAGCCGCCGCCGACCGGCGTGGTGATCGGGCCCTTGATCGCGACCTTGTTCTTGCGGATCGAGTCGAGCGTGGACTCCGGCAGCGGGGTGCCGTACTTGTCGATCTGGTCGGAGCCCGCCTC
>CAZCRB010000229.1:0-2202 GCA_964500985.1 uncultured Eubacteriales bacterium | reverse complement strand
GCCGGACCTCGCGCACCATGCGCACCACCTCGGCGGTCGAGAAGACCCCCTTGCCGGCGGCGCACCACACGTTGACGCCCCGCGAGTCGATGATGAGAAGCCATATGTCGCGGCCGGCCAGTTCGGCGCGCACGGCATCGAAGGTGAGCTTGTAGTTGCCGGTGACGATGACCGGCGCGGTGTCGTCCGGCTCACCGATGGCGTAGAGACCCGGCTTGACCCGGTACGAGTCGCGTCGGACGTTCGCGCGCACCCGCAGGGCGCCGATGCGGTCCGCGCGCGTCAGCTCGGTGGCCACGACGGGCACCTGGCCTGCCATCGTGAAGACGCTCCCGGTCTGGAACGGCTGCGGACCGTACTCGAACTTGTCCACGTAGCCGCCGCCACAGCACGGCACGCTCGGGGGGCAACACTCAGACATCGGCGGTCTCCTCCTTGGCGAGAGACTTCGCGGGGCCGGAGCAGCAGCACGCGCCCGGCGGGACCGCATCGGCTGCGGCCGCAAGCTCGGTGAGGCCGTCGGCAAGCGTGCGCAGTGCGCGGGCGTCGAGCGTGCAGTGCAGCCACGTCCCGCGTCGTGCGGTCGTCACCAGCCCGGCCTCCCGCAGCTTCTTGAGGTGGTGCGAGGCCAGGGCGTTGGAGATCCCCAACGCCTCCGATATGTCGCACACGCACAGCTCGCCCTTGCCCGCGAGCAGACGCACGATCGCGAGGCGGTTCTCGTCGGACAGGGCTTCGAGGGTCTTGGTATCCATGCCGCACAGTCTATTCAAACGTTCGTTGTATTGTCAAACGGACGTTTGATTCGCGCCGTTCACCCGGCCGCCACGAGGGGAACACCTCTGTTGTGACGGCGATATGCGAGACTGATGCCCATGCATACGGATCCAGACCGTGAAAGGGACGGCGTGACCTACGATCCGCTTCCCTCGTGGAAACAGGGCGACGCCAAACAGGCGATCCTCGACTTCGTCGCACGCACGACCGACGAGTCACACGACGACTACCTGGACCCGGACGAGCGTCTCGCGACGTTCGACTCGGACGGCACGCTGCTCGTCGAATACCCGCGTACGCTCGAGGAGCTCTTCGTCCACCACACGCTGGGCATGAGGTTGCCGTCACGCGCGCGCAAGCTCCCCTTCCCGATCCCCAAGCCGCTCCAGGGATTTGGGCACCTCGTGGCCGCCTGGCCGTTCAGCGGCAACACGCCGGCCGAGTACCGGGCGAAGGTCGGCCTGTTCCTCGGCAGGTTCGAACACCCGCTGCTGCACCGGAGGCTCGACTCGCTGGTCTACCGGCCGATGCTGGAGCTGCTGCGATTCCTCGAGGCCAACGGGTTCACCACCGCGGTGGTCTCCGCGAGCGGCGTGAGCTTCGTGCGCGCGTTCGCGGGCCAGCTGTACGGCATCGGGCTCGACCAGGTGGTGGGGACCACCGTCGCCTACCACGTGAAGATGCGCGACGGCCGGCTGCGCGCCGAGCGCGGACGCCTGCTCATCGGCGGCGTGACGACCGAGTGGCGCAAGCCCTCTCACCTCATGCAGCGGTTCGGCCGGATGCCGGTCTTTCACGCGGGCAACTCCGACGGCGATCTGGAGATGTTCCAGATCGCGACCTCGTCCGGGCGGCCGGGCCTGGCGCTCGTGCTCGCCCATGACGATGCCGAGCGCGAGTTCGCCTACACCGGCGACGGCGCCGACAAGACCGACATCGTCCCCATCGCCCTCACACGTGGCTGGACGGTCGCGAGCATCGCGAACGACTGGCTCGAGGTGTTTCCCGACGACGCGCCGACCGTAGAGGAGCCAAGCCGATGAGCTGGTACGATGCGCTCGCCAAGCCCGCCTGGACGCCCCCGTCGAGCACCATCGGTACGATCTGGTCGGTGCTCTACCCGGTGATCCTGATCGTCTTTGGCTACGTCGCGTACCGGGTGGCGAAGGGCACCATGCCTGCCTCGGTGCTCCTGCCGATCGGGATCAACATCGCGTCCAACCTCGCCTTCACGCCCATCCAGTTCGGGCTGCGCAACCTCCCGCTGGCGACCGTCGACATCCTCGTGGTCCTCGTGACGATCGTCTGGTGCATCGTGGCGATATGGCCGTACTCCCGCATCGCCTCGCTCGCGCTCACGCCCTACCTGCTCTGGGTCTCGACGGCCTCGGTGCTGCAGATCAGCATCACGTGGATGAACCGGTA
>CAZCRB010000228.1:0-2204 GCA_964500985.1 uncultured Eubacteriales bacterium | reverse complement strand
GCGAGCGTCGCGCTACCGTCCGCGACCGCCTTGGCGGTGCCGGCGGCCTGCGCGAACGTCGGGTCGGTGGCGGCCTCCGGGTGCGCGGCCGCGTACGCCGCCAGCAGCGCGCTCACGCCGGCAGCGCCGTCGCGGACCTGCGCGGCACCGGCCGCGGCATCGCCGATGCGGCCCTGCGCCGACGCGACACCGGCGTCGACCTGCGCCGCACCGGCCGAGAGCTGGGTCGCCGATGCGGCCAGCTTGTTCGAGCCGGCGAAGAGCGCCGTGAGCCCGGCCGCGAGCCCGTCGGCACCCGACGCGACCTTCGCGGCGCCGCCCTTGAGCGTGGTCGTGCCACCGGCGAGCTTGGTCGTGCCACCCGCGAGATCGCGGGCGCCTGCCTGCAGCCGGCCGGTCCCGTCCGCGAGGGCCTCGGCGCCGGTCGACAGCGTCGAGAGCCCCGTCGCGAGCTTGGCGCCACCGGCAGCGGCATCCGACGCGCCGGCACTGAGCTGCTCGGCACCGTCCTGGGCGTCTGCGAGCCCATCGGCGAGCTCGGTGGCGCCGTCAGAGGCGGTCACGAGCCCGTCTCGTGCCTCGGAGAAGCCGAGAAAGACGGTGTCGAAGTAGCTCTCGGAGGCACTCGCGGCGGCGGCGGCCCGCACCTCGGTGAAGACCCGGTCGCCGATCTGCGTGGCGAGCATGTTCTTGGACTCGTGTGCGCTCACGAGCAGGTCGGCCTGCACGGGCTTCTCGGAATCGGCCGAGGCGAGGTGCGCACTGAAGTCGGCCGGGATCGTGAGCACGAGGTAGTAGGTGCCGTCATCGACGCCCTGCTGCGCCGCCTTGGCCGTCACGACGTCCCACTTGAACGTGCCGCGATCGAGCAGCTCCTGCTCCAGGTCCTTGCCGGCGTCCACCGTCGCGTCGCCCGCCTTGGCCGGCTGGTCGAGGTTGACGAGCGCCACCGGCAGATCGGCGAGCCGCTCGTAGGGGTCCCAGAACGCCCAGAGGTACAGGGCGCCGTACAGGAGCGGGACCAGCATGACGACGACGGTCGCGAGCCGCAGGACGCGACGGCTCATCAGACGCGAGATCTCGTCGCCGGCGAAAGACAGAGAACGCATAACGTGACGCCTCCCGATGGACGGGGCCGCGCGGTGTTCGCGGCGTGGTTACTGACTGACTAGTCGGTCAGTATACGCACGAGGTCCCCGAGCGTCCAGCGGGGCACATACCTTGCTGCAGGGAGTTCCACCGCCGCGACGTAAGCAGCCCGCATGCGCACACGCCTCACAGAATCGATCCGGCGCCACCCCGTGGCCGCCGCCACCGCCACGCTGCTGGGACTGTTCGCGTGCGTCTGGCTCGGACCGCGTGCCACCGAGCTCGCCTACTACCCCTACTTCGCCGCCCGGCTCACCGTGCTCGAGCACACGCCCCCTTCGGCCAGCCCGACCTACGGCGCCTGGACGTTCCGGTTCCGCGGCGAGAGCCACACGCTGGTCGCCCGCATCGACGCGCGCCGCCTCGCGGTCGCACGGTCGCTCGACGGGCGCTGGGTCTTTGGGTCCGGCGGCGTCGCCCGGTCGCGCTACATTCGCCGGCTCGTCAGCTCGCAGACGAGCGACCCCACCGTGGAGGACCTCGCGCGGCAGACACGCGCGCTGCGCGAGCGGCTCGCGCTCGACGACGCGGGCTACGCCGAGCTGCTCGTGCGGGCGGTCCAGGAGATCCCGTACGGCGAACAGCGACAGCTCCAGCTGCCGGTCGAGATCCTCGCCGACGGGCAGGCCGTCTGCAGTGGCAAATCGCTGCTGCTGGCGGCGCTTCTCGTGCACGAGGGGTACGACACGTCGGTGTGGACGTTCGACACGCAGCGCCACGCGACCGTGGGCATCCGGATCACCGGCAGCGGGTTCAGGGGCAGCGGCTACGCGCTCGTCGAGACGACCAAGCCCTCGCTGATCGGCCAGGTCGACCCGGCGCTGTGCGCCGCGGGTCCGGTAGCGCGCGCTCCGCAGGTCATCGCGGTGGGCGGCACACGGCCCTACGGTGCGGCCGCCGAGGCGCGCTTCTGCGTGGTCCGGCTCCAAGACGCCGAGCGCCGCGCCGCCCGCCTCGCCGCGCGCGAACCGCTCTCACCCGAGCGCACGCGGGCGCTGCTGATCTCGTCGTTCATCCGCGAGAACTCCGACGACCTGCCCGGGCTCTACGAGGCG
>CAZCRB010000227.1:0-2214 GCA_964500985.1 uncultured Eubacteriales bacterium | reverse complement strand
ATCCTCGAGCCCACGCCCAAGACGGTCGACTCGCTCATGCGTCTCGACCTGCCGGCCGGCGTCGACATCGAGATCAAGCTCTAATCTGGTATCATCGTCGTTCTGCGCGCCATGATGGGCGCAATCGGCGTGAAGTTGAGCGGTCCGCTGGGGAAGGCGCCAGGAGGGTGCCCGCAAGGTCCCATGACCGCGTGAGATAAGGACGGAAGAATGGTCACCACGATTCTCGGCCGCAAGCTGGGGATGACGCAGGTCTGGGGCGAGGAAGACAAACTCGTTCCGGTCACCGTCATCGAGGCCGGCCCCTGCGTTGTCACGCAGGTCAAGACCCTGGCGCGCGACGGTTACTCCGCCGTGCAGATCGGGTTCGGCGACATCGCCGAGCGCAAGGTCAACAAGCCGATGCAGGGCCACTTTGACAAGGCGAAGGTCGCTCCGAAGCGCCACCTGATGGAGGTGCGCACCGATGACGGTGACGCCACCAAGGTCGGTTCTCAGATCACCGTCGGCGAGTTCGCCGATGCCAAGTCCGTTCACGTCAGCGGCGTGAGCAAGGGTAAGGGCTTCGCCGGTGTCATGAAGCGCCACAACTTCAAGGGTGGTCCGGGCGGCCACGGCTCGCACTTCCACCGCGCGCCCGGTTCGGTCGGTCAGTGTGCCACGCCTTCGCGCGTGTTCAAGGGCCAGAAGCTTCCGGGGCACATGGGCTCGGAGATGGTCACGGTCCGCAACCTCGAGGTCGTCAAGATCGACACCGAGCAGAACTTGCTTCTAGTCAAGGGCGCCGTCCCCGGCGCCAAGGGCGCACTGCTGACCATCCGTATGGCCTAGCGCCCTGCCGGAGACACAAGGAGATTCGTAAGATGGCAACCATCGAGATCAAAGACGCGAAGGGCAAGAAGGTCGGCACCGCCGATCTGGCCGACGGCGTCTTCTCAATCGAACCCAATACCTTCGCGATGCACCAGGTGGTTCGCAGCCAGCAGGCCGCGCGCCGTTCGGGCACGCACGAGACCCTCACGCGCGGCAACGTCCGCGGCGGCGGCAAGAAGCCGTGGCGTCAGAAGGGTACCGGTCGCGCTCGCCAGGGCACGATCCGCGCCCCTCAGTGGGCCGGCGGTGGCGTGGTCTTCGGACCGCACCCGCGTAGCTACGCCTTCAAGGTGCCGAACAAGGTCGTCAAGCTCGCGATGCGCTCGGCGCTTTCCGCCAAGCTCGCCGACGAGACCCTGTTCGTGGTCGATGGCTTCAACTTCGACAAGCCGTCCACCAAGCTCGCCGCACAGACCCTCAAGAACCTCGGGATCGAGCGTCGCGTGACGATCGTCGTGGAGAACGACGATATCAACGCCATGCTCTCGTTCCGCAACATCCCGCAGGCTCGCGTCATCACCGCGTCGGAGGCCAACACCTACGACCTCGTCGACAACACCGCCGTGCTCTTCACCCAGCCGGCTCTGAACTGGCTCGGGGAGGTGCTGTCGTAATATGTACGATCCTCGTGACATCATCATCCGCCCGATCATCTCGGAGAAGTCCTACGACATGATCGAGCACAATCGCTACTCTTTCGAGGTGGCGAAGAGCGCCAACAAGACCCAGATCGCTCAGGCGATCGAGGAGATCTTCGATGTGAAGGTCACCAGCGTTAACACCATGAACGTGAATGGCAAGCCGCGCCGCGTGCGTCTGGTCAAGGGCAAGACCCGTGACTGGAAGAAGGCTGTCGTCACGCTCAAGGCAGGCGACACGATCGACCTGTTCCCCGCTGTGTAGTTAGCCCTTCGCAGGGCGTGAGGGTGCTGGTATGCGCTTCGCTATGGAGCCGCCCGGCACCGTGGTAGTCCGGAGTCGGAGCCGCGTCAGTCCCAGACGGCACCGGCAATCGGACGGAAGGAGTTGAGATGGGACTCAAGAAGTACAAGCCGACTTCACCGGGTCGTCGCTTCCAGTCGGTCTCCGATTTCGCGGAGATCACCCGGACGACGCCTGAGAAGTCGCTGCTCGAGCCGCTCCCCAAGAAGGGTGGCCGCAACAACAACGGGCGCATCACGACCCGGCACCAGGGTGGTGGCCACAAGCGCCAGTACCGTCGTATCGACTTCAAGCGCAGCAAGGACGTCGTTCCGGCCAAGGTCGCGACCATCGAGTACGACCCCAACCGCTCGGCGCGCATCGCGCTGCTGCACTACGCGGACGGCGAGAAGCGCTACA
>CAZCRB010000226.1:0-2239 GCA_964500985.1 uncultured Eubacteriales bacterium | reverse complement strand
ACCGTGACCGGACGCGTCTCGCGTCGCTGCACCATCACCCCTCGCCTCCCCTAGCCACCGACTATGTAGCGAACCACGTCAGCGTACATGAGGTAGCCGATGAGGGCGAAGAGCAGGATCGCCCCGCTCGCGGACAGTCCGATGGACACGCGGCGCGACAACGGACGCCGCCGCGCGCGCTCGACGAGCTCCACGGCGATCTTGCCACCGTCGAGCGGCGGGATCGGGACGATGTTGATGACGCCGAGCGAGAGCGAGAGCATCGCCACGATGCCGGCGTAGTCGATCGCGCTTCGCTTCGCGGCCTCGGCGGCGAGGTAGGAGGCGCCGATCACGCTCGACGACTGGCTGACCGAGCTCTGGAACGTCTGCGGATTGAAGAAGCGCAGGATCGCCTCGAAGGTGAGTCCGATATAGGAGAACGAGAGCGCGAGCGCCTTGAGCACGTTGGGCCGCACCTGTTCGACCTGCGGCTGGACACCGAGCAGCGGTGCCTCGGAGTCCGGCTTCTTGCCGAGCGTGGCCTGGACCGTGAGCGTATCGCCGTCTCGTTCGATCTTGACCGCGACGGTCTCGCCGGGGCGGTGGGTCCCGAGTGCAAGGATCAGGTCCTGCCAGGTGGAGATCTGCTTCCCCTCCACGGCAAGAAGCTTGTCACCGGCCATGATGCCCGCGGCGGCGGCTCCCGAGCCCTTGGAGACCTGATCGACCCTCATCGTCTCCTGGTAGTAGCCGTACGTGCTCAGCACGAACGTGAAGACGACGATGGCGGTCAGAAGGTTCATGACGACGCCGGCGGACAAGACGATGAGGCGCTTCCACGTGGGGAGTGCGCGATAGGTCCGCGAACGCGCCTTCGTCAGCAGCGCGTCGGGATCCGCGGCGTCTTGCGGTGCGAACGCGGATCGGTAGAGATACTCGTCATCGCTGTCCGTCACCCGGTGCAGGGCGTCCCAGTCAGCGAGGATGAGCATGAGGTCCTCGACCTCGGCCATCTCCAGGCCTAGCTCCTCGGAGATGTCGGCCGGGTTCGCCTGGCCGCGCGCGGTGATCGCTGCGAGTACCGGTCCGAGGCGCGGGTCCTCGGGTCCGGGCTCCATTCCCGCGATGCGGACATAGCCGCCAAGCGGTATGGCGGTGATGCCGTAGGTGGTCTGCTTCCCGTGGAAGCGGACGGCGGGTCCGGGCAGGCCCACCATGAACTCGTGGACTTTGACGCCAAAGGCGCGGGCAGCGAGGAAGTGGCCGCCCTCGTGGATGACGACGAGCAGCGAGAAGGTGAAAACGCCCCAGAACAACGCGGAGAACCCGTCACTCATGTGGTGGCCTTCCAGAATCGGCTATGCCGACGAACGCCGGCTCTTGTGTCGAGATTGCGAGGGCACCGGTGCAAACGGTGCGCCACAGCGCTCATACCCTGCGTGGAGGAAACGTGTGATTACGCGAGGTCACGCGCGATGAGCGCGGCGGCCCGCTCTCGTGCGGCCGCATCGATGTCGAGCACCTGCTCGATCGACTCAAGCGGTACGTTGTCATGAGCGTCGAGCACCGTCTCCACGACGCGCTCGATATCGAGGAAGCCGCAGCGACCGTCGAGGAACGCGGCGACCGCCACCTCGTTGGCGGCGTTGAGCACCGCCGCGGCGGTGCCTCCCGCCCGCCCGGCCTCGAACGCGAGCCGCAGGCAGCCAAAGGTGCCGGTGTCGGGACGGTCGAAGTCGAGGCGTCCGAGCTCGGCGAAGTCCACCGGTGCGAGCGGTGCCTGCCAGCGGCGCGGGTGGCTGAACGCGTACTGGATCGGGATGCGCATGTCGGTGGCCCCGAGGTGCGCTTTGACGCTGCCGTCGGTGAACTCGACCATCGAGTGGATGCAGCTCTGGGGGTGTACGAGAACGGTGATCTGCTCGTACGAAACGCCAAAGAGGTGGTGCGCCTCGATGACCTCGAGACCCTTGTTCATCAGGGTCGCGGAGTCGATGGTGATCTTGGGCCCCATGGTCCAGGTCGGATGCGCCAACGCGTCCAAAGCGGTTACGTCGGCCAGCGCGGTGCGGTCGCGTCCCCTGAACGGCCCGCCGCTCGCCGTGAGCCAGATGCGGCTCACGTCTCGGGCGTCCTCGCCCAGGTAGCACTGGAAGATCGCGGAGTGCTCGGAATCGACCGGCAGCAACATGCCGGGCCGCGCGAGCGGCATGATGAGCTCGCCGGCGACGACGAGCGACTCCTTGTTGGCCAAGGC
>CAZCRB010000225.1:0-2243 GCA_964500985.1 uncultured Eubacteriales bacterium | reverse complement strand
GCCGTATGAAGGGCGCCGCTATGCGCATTCTCGTGATCGGCGCCAGCGGGCGCACGGGCCGACAGATCGTCGAGCAGGCGCTCGGCCACGGGCACGAGGTGCGGGCGCTCGTGCGCTCCACGGAGCTCGAGCTGAGCCATCCCCGACTCGAGGTCGTCACGGGCGATGTGCTCGACTTAGACGCCGTCAGCGCAGCCGTCGAGGGCACGGACGCGGTCGCGTTCGCCGCCGGCTCGTCCAATGCGCGGCCGGTGACGGTCTACTCCGCGGGCATGGCCAACGTGGTGCACGCGATGGCGCTGCACCAGGTCGACCGCGTGGCGATGGTGACGGCGGCGGGTGTGGGGGCCACCAACGACCCCAACCTGTCAGTGAGCCTCAAGGTGATGATCACGACGGTGCTGCGGCCGGTCTACCAGGACATGGAGGCGGGGGAGCGCCGGCTGATGGCCTCGGGGCTGGATTGGACTATCGTCCGCCCCGTGGGCCTGTCGGACGGACCGCTGACCGGGACCTACCGGGTGTCGCTGGACGGTTCGCTGCTGCCCAAATCGAGCCGGGTGTCGCGGGCCGACGTCGCGGCGCTCGTGCTCAAGGCGCTCGAGACCGGCAGCTACTCGCTGCGCACGCTCGTCATCGCGGACGGCTAGGCCGGACTACTTCGCCTCGGGCGTCACGAGCAACACCTTGAGCCGCCCGTCGGGGTGCGGCAGATCGGCGAGCACCTTGGTCGTGGCCTTGACGGGCGGGTTCCAGACCGAGACCCACAGATACGGCGTGTCGGTCGGCGGCTTGGCCTCGTTGGTCCAGAACAGGCGGGCGTCGCGGTTGACCGGCGCATCGAGCGGCTCGAGCGTGTCTCGGCCAAAACGGAAGCCGGAGTAGTAGTTCAGTCCCCACAGGTGGTACTGGTGGTCGGTGTAGATCGGCAGCGAGCGGTCGGTCGCGTTGAGCACGACCGCGGCGCGGCGCAGCGACGCCCAGCGCGAGTTGTCGCGCCAGTTGTCCGTGAGCCGGTGCGCGAAGGGAAGCAGCACGAGGAAGCACAGCACCGCGGCCGCCACCGGCGCCCACCGGACGGGCCGTGGCAGCCGGAAGGCGAGCCACCAGATCGCGGCGGCGAAGAGCAGCAGGGCCGGCGCGACGATCGGCTCGGCGTAGCGGTAGCTCGTGTCCAGACCGTGCAACGGGCTGACCACGTCGAGGTAGAACCAGAACCCCCAGGCCCACGCGAGCAGCAGCCATGACTGCCGGCTGCGCTTGATGAGCGCCCACACCGAGCCCGCGACCAGCGTCAGGGGCAGCCACAGCAGGGCGCGCTGCGTCGTGTACTGCTTCCAGAACCGCTCCGCCCGAAACTCGAAGCCGCTCTTCTGGTACGAGGAGTAGAAGCTGCTCGTGCGGTGCCAGTCGACGAGCGGATCGCCCGACAGCAGCCAGAACACCCCGGCCCCCGCCAGCAGCGCCCCGGCCAGTCCGGCGAGCGACCACAACGAGCGCTTCCAGCGCGCGGGATCGATGATCGCACCGATAGCGAGGATGCCCGGAAGAAAGACGATGGCGTTGACGCGCGAGTAGTACGCGAGCGCCAGGGCCGCACCCGACGCGATCGCCCACCAGCGCCACCCGCGATCGCGCGTGATCGCCAGGACCCCGAAGAGCACCGCCAGCACGATGAACAGCCCCTCGATGGGGTCGGGGAGCAGCTGGGTGGCGTGCTCGATCTCGAGCGGCACCGACGCCATGCCAAAGGCGGCGAGCAGCCCCACGCGGTCGTCGTAGAGCTCGCGGCCCAGGAAGAACACCGCGGCGACCGCGGCGACGGAGCAGGCGAGCGGCCAGGCCGTCGAGACGTGCTCGCCAAAGCCGAACAGCTTGTTGGACGCGAGCATCGGCAGCATCAGCGGAAGGCGGCTCGAAGCGTAGAAGACCTGCTCGTCGAAGAGCGAGCCGCCCGAGAGCACGTGGTTGCTGAGCTCCATGTAGCGCAGCATGTCGAGCCGCGCTATGCCCACGAACATCCACAGGCGCAGCGCTCCCGCGTACAGGACCACGCCGGCGAGCAGCGCCCAGCGCCACAGCGGCGACAAGTCGTGACGGCCGGGCGCCGTCAGCCCCGCGCGACCGCTCACCCTACGACCGCCCCACGAGCACGGCGCCGGCGATGACCAGCACGATGCCGGCGATGCGGCCCGCGCTGAGCGTCTCGTTGAACACCAGCCAGCCGGAAAGCGCGACGAACA
>CAZCRB010000224.1:0-2272 GCA_964500985.1 uncultured Eubacteriales bacterium | reverse complement strand
TGGCGGTGAACGCCTCGTGGCCCGGGGTGTCGATGAAGGTGATCTGGCGGCCGTTCTTCTCGACGACTGACGCACCGATGTGCTGCGTGATGCCGCCGGCCTCGGTCGCGGCGACGCCGGTCTCGCGGATCGCGTCGAGCAGCGACGTCTTACCGTGGTCGACGTGACCCATGACGGTCACGACCGGCGGGCGCGGCTTGAGGTCTTCCTCGGCGTCTTCGAACGTCCAGCCCGCTTCTTCCTCGGGCTTGACGACGTTGACGGTCACGCCGAGGTCGTCGCCGATGATCTCGATGATGTCGCGCATCATCGGCTGGTTGACGGTCAGCGGCGTGCCGAGCAGGAACAGGCGCTTGATGACGTCGTTGGCGGGAACGCCGAGCGCGTCGGCGAACTCACTGACGGTGACACCTTCGGTGATGGTGATCGCACCCTCGACATCGAGCCCGGCCGCGGTGTGCGCAGCCTCGTGATGACGAGCGTCCTCTACCTCTTCACCGGTCTTCTTGTGCTTCTTCTTCTTGCGCTTGCCACCTTCAGCGGCGGCCTGGGCCACTGCGGCCTTGGCCTCCTCGATGACCTTGTCGCGCTGGAGCTGCTCGGCATCGCGAGCCATCTCGCGATAGCGCTCCTCTTCCTTCTTCTCGAGGACGGCGGCCTTCTCGGCGTCGAGACGCGCCTTCTCCGACTCGATGGCAGCCTCAAGCGCCGACAGGCCGGTCTTGGGTGCCGGCGGCGCCGGGGCGACTACAGGCTCCTGGGGCTGCTGTGTGACTGCGGCCTCTGCCTCGGCGGCAGCGACAGCAGCGGCCTCGGCAGCGGCGGTAGCCGCGGCTTGGGCGAGCTCGATCTGTGCCCGCGCGTCAGCGGTGGCGGCCTCCTGACGAGACGCCTCCTCGGCCTCGGCGCGCTTGCGGGCCTCTTCCTCGAGGCGGCGCTGCTCCTCCTCGCGGGCGCGGCGCTCCTCCTCGCGAGCCTTGCGCTCAGCGTCTTCGGCGCGTCGGCGCTCTTCCTCGTCGGCTTTGCGCTGGGCCTCCTCGGCGGCCTTCTTGGCAGCCTCGGCCTCCTCGGCCTTCTTGCGCTCGTCCTCGAGCGCGACCTGTCGTTCCGCGAGCTCGGGTCCGAGCTCCTTGCGGATCTTGTCGACGTAGGCCTCGACGAGGGTGGATGCGTGGTTCTTGGCAGGGATCTTCATGGCCTGGAGCCTGTCAAGCAGCTCCTTGCTCGTCATACCGAACTCTTTGGCCAGTTCATGGACTCTCATAGCGGGCATATCTCGGCGTCACTCTCCTGGCTGCGAGCCCTGGCGTGCCAGGTACTCGTCGAAATCTCGCTTCAACCGTGCGTAGTCATCGTCTTGTAGATTCACCCGGAGCGCCGAGTCGAGACGGCGGCGCTTGCGTGCCATCTCGAAGCAGTCCGGGTCCGCGCACAGGTACGCGCCGCGACCGTTGGCCTTGCCGCTCACGTCGAGCTCGACGTGGCCATCGGGGGTGCGCACGACCCGCACGAAGGCGCGCTTGTCTGACGACGTGGCGCAACCAACGCAGGTGCGGGTCGGTACCTTACGCGGCTTCATCACTCCGCGGCCGCCTCCTTCTCGTGGATACCGCAGTAGTACGTCCCGGGACGCGCCTGGTTACGGCAACGGACCCCGGAAGCGGTGACGCATACGCAACGGCCGTCGAACTCCTCAGCAGAGGTCTCCTGCGAGGAGGACGAGCCGGTCGGCAGGCCGGACTCGGCCGCCGAGCTGGAGCTCTTGATGTCGATACGCCAGCCGGTCAGCTTCGCGGCGAGGCGGGCGTTCTGGCCCTCCTTGCCGATGGCAAGGGAGAGCTGGTCGTCGGGAACGACGACGGTGGCGGTGTGGGTGTCCTCGTCGATCAGGACGCGGTCGACCTTGGCGGGCGACAGCGCGCTGGCGACGTAGGTCTGCGGGTTCTCGCTCCACGGCACCACGTCGATGCGCTCGCCGCGCAGCTCGCCGACGATCATGCGCACGCGGCTGCCCTTGGGGCCGACGCAGGCGCCGACCGGATCGAGACCGGGCTCGCGGCTGGAGACGGCGACCTTGGAGCGGGCGCCGGGCTCACGGGCGACGCTCTTCAGCTCGACGATGCCGTCGTAGACCTCGGGCACCTCGATCTCGAAGAGGCGGCGGATCAGGCCCGGGTGCGTGCGCGACACGACGATCGACGGCTCGTTGCTCGTCTTGCGCACGTCGATGATGTAGGCCTTGATGCGCTGGTTGTGGTCGTAGCGCTCGTTG
>CAZCRB010000223.1:0-2281 GCA_964500985.1 uncultured Eubacteriales bacterium | reverse complement strand
CGCCCCACAAGTCGACCACGATCAGCATCGACAAGACGGCCCCGACCACGACGATCTCCGGTCTGCCGAGCGGACCCACCTCTCAAACGGTGCAGGTCACGCTCGTCGGCGCCGATACAGGCGGCTCGGGCTTCTCGGCGACGTACTACCGTCGCAACGGCGGGGCGCCGCAGCTCTACGGCGCACCGTTCAACGTCAACGCGCCGGGGACGACCTCGCTCGAGTACTGGTCGGTCGACGTCGCCGGCAACGCCGGCAGCCACGAGACGACCTCGTTCGTCATCGACGTCAGCGCTCCGGACCTCACGGTTGGCGGCGTGAGCGAGGGCGGCCTGTACAACGCACCCGTCACGCCCACCGCATCGAGCACGGACCCGACCGCCCTCATCACCGCCACGCTCAACGGCACCGCCTACACGCCCGGCACCCCTGTGGGCTCTGACGGCACGTACCAGCTCGTCGTTACGGCGACCGACCCTGCCGGCAACAGCGTCACCGAGACGGTCAACTTCACCCTCGACACGACCGCGCCCACCGGCACGATGTCGCTCGACGGCGGCGCCATCTACACGTACGACCGCGTCGTCGCTATCGACTCGATAGTCTCGGGCGCGACGCAGATGAACTTCGACACCGGCTCCGGCTTCGCCGGCTGGGTCACCTACGACACCCCGCACGATGCGACCCTGCCCGCGGCCGAGAACACCGCGACGGTCACGGTGAAGTACCGCGACAACGCGGGCAACGAGCTCGAGCTCAGCGACACGATCGTCTACGACATCACGGGCCCGTCCACGACCGCTTCGCTCGGCTCGGGCACGTACCGGACCGCGGATGTGGAGCTGACCGCGACCGACAACGTGTCCGGCGTCTCCGAGATCCGCTACGTGCTCGACGGCCAGCCGCAGGCGACCTACACCTCCTCGGTCGCGATCGTGGGCGACGGGGCGCACACCCTCGAGTTCTGGTCGGTGGACAAGGCCGGCAACGAGGGCGCCCACACCACGCAGAGCTACACCATCGACACCACCGCGCCCGACTTCGACGTCGTGGACATCCCGCTCCCGAGCGAGCCGACGTCGAGCCCGGTCACGCCGGCCATCGACACCGCGGAGCCCTCCTACGTCGTCACCGCCACGCTCGACGGTGACCCGTACACCTTCCCGACCGAGATCAGCGACGAAGGCACTCACACGCTCGTGGTCACGCTGACCGACCCGTTGGGGAACTCCGCGACCCACAGCCACACGTTCACCATCGATCACACGGCGCCCGTCACCACGATCGATCCGGCCGCGGGAACCTACACCGCCGACGTCCCCGTCACGCTGAACTTCAGCGACAACGTCTCCGGCGTGGCGGCGACCTACTACCGGATCAACACCGGCGCGTGGCTGCCGTACGGCGGCGGGTTCACGCTCAGCGGCGACGGCACCTACGTCGTCGAGTTCTTCTCGGTCGACTTCGCCGGCAACCCTGAGACACCGGGTAGCGCCACGTACGTCATCGACACCACGCCGCCCGCGATCACGCTCTACGGCGTGGATGCGGACACGACGTACGGCGCCCCCGTCACCCCGACGGCCACGACCGACGACCCCACCGCGACGCTGGTCGCGTACCTGGACGGCGACCCGTTCGTCCTCGGCACGCAGATCGCCGATGAGGGCGCACACGTCCTCATGCTGGTGGCGACCGATCCGGCCGGCAACACCTCGACGCTCGTCGCGTCCTTCGTCCTCGACTTCACGGCGCCGGATGTGGCCGTGATCGGTGTGGCGGAGGGCGGCCTCTACAACCATGCGGTCACGCCCGACGCGACGACGGCGGACCCGGCGGCCGTTCTGACGGCCACGCTCAACGGCGATCCGTTCACCCCGGGTACCGAGGTGAGCACGGAGGGCACGTACACGTTCCTGGTCACGGCCACCGATACCGCCGGCAACGTGAGCACGGCAAGCGCGACGTTCACCATCGATCTGACCGCTCCCGATCTCACCGTCACCGGCGTGGTCGATGGCGGTCTGTACAGCGCGTCGGTCACGCCTGACGCGTCGAGCACGGACCCGACCGCCGTTCTGACGGCCACTCTGAACGGCGACCCGTTCACGTTGGGCTCCGCCGTGAGCGGCGATGGCACCTACACCCTCGTCGTGACGGCCACCGACCCCGCAGGTAATGCGGTCTTTGAGACCCGCACGTTCACCATCGACACCACCGCCCCCGACGTGACCGTCACCGGTGTAGCCGACGGCGGGCTCTACAACGCCGCGGTGAACCC
>CAZCRB010000222.1:0-2282 GCA_964500985.1 uncultured Eubacteriales bacterium | reverse complement strand
CCCGTGCGATGTAGTCGTCGATCCTTCCGATCATCGTGGCCTCGAACGCGTCGGCCTCCGCAACACCCTCGTGGGCGTCCGGCTCGAGGCGGAGCGTCGAGCCCTCCACGCCGCGGGCGTGGCCGAGCAGCGTCACGCCATCGCGCACGAACCGGTGCAAGTTGAGCGTCTGGCCGCCGTCCCGCCCTGAGAGATGCGGGTTGCCCGCGAACCGCGCCTGCGGCGACGGCAGGTCGTCGACCGTACGGTCCATGAACCCGATGAGGGACAGCCACTCCACGATGTCCCTACCTCGATACCGTCGAGGGATGCGCCCGGCGCCGCCGACGCACAGGTAGACCTTGCGTCCGTGCTGGTAGAGCTCTTGCGCGATCTGGCAGCCCGACTGCGCGCTGCCCACCACCAGCACTGCGCCGTCGCGGAGCGCGCCCGGGTTTCGGTACTGTCCCGAGTGCAGCTGGTCGATGTCGGCGGGAAGCGACGCGGCCATTCCCGGAGTCTTGGGTCGCTGGAAGACGCCCGTCGCCATCACGACGTTCGCGGCCTCGGTGGTCCCGGAGTCGGTTTCCACGCGATAGCCGCTCTGCTCGGCGGGTTCTACCGAGGTGACGCGGACGCCGAAACGAACCGGCAGCGAGTTGTCGGCGACGTAGCGCTCGAAGCGCGCGACCACCTCGTCGCGAGGCATGAACCCGCCGGGGTCGTCGCCGTCGTACTCGATGCCTGGCACGCGGAACGTCCAGTTGGGCGTCACGAGCGTAAATGAGTCCCAGCGGTCGTTGCGCCAGGCGTTCCCTGCCTGCTGCGCCTGCTCCAGCACGACGTGCTCGCAACCGCGCTGGCTCAGCAAGTAGCTCGTTGCAAGGCCTGCCTGCCCGCCGCCGACGACGACCGTCTCGATCCGCTGGATGCTCATGCGGCTCACCCTCCTCGGGTCACCCGCTCTACCTACCCACCTGGCGCGTGTGGAGTACCAGGCCGCTACGCCTGCGCGTCGATCCTCTCGGCGATGCCGGGGGCCAGGTGCGGACGGAAGACCTCGAGGATGAGGCGGGCTCCGCGGCGGACTTGGGCCTCATCGGCGGCGAGGCCCATCGCCTGCAGGTACGCGAGCCACTGGTCGCCGACGACCCAGCTCGCGAGCACCAGGTCGTCGAGGCGCTCGGACGGCAGCGGCTCGGCGATGCCGGCAGCGATCCACGCGTCGATGAGGCTGCGGTAGAGCGCGAGCCGGCGGCCCTGGACGTCCCGGTAGCGCGTGCGGATCGCCTCGTCGCGCTGGACGAGCCATCCCAGTTCGCGCTGGAAGAACCGGAACCGCCACTGCGCGTCGAACGTCCCCTCGAGCAGGCGTAGCATCGTCTCCGGCGCGGGGGGTGCGGCGCCGGCCTCTTCCCACACGGCGTCGTAGGCCTGAAGCGCGCGCTCGTACGCGGCCAGGATGATCTCCTCCTTGTTGCGGAAGTGGTAGTAGAGGTTGCCCGGGCTGATGCCGGCCGCCTCGGCGATGTGGTTGGTGCTGACGGCCGGCGTGCCCTGCTCGTTGAAGAGCTCGATCGCCACGTCGACGATGCGTTCCTTGGTGGTCGTTCCTGCCACGCTGCCTCCCGAGTTCGTGCGTGCCTCGCGCGGTTCTAGAGTGTCTGCTCTACGCCGAGCGGTCAATCGCCTACGCGGTCACCGGCGCGCGGCGGAGCGACGGCGGCTGCTCGCGCTCGGGATAGCCCAAGCGGAACGCCAGCACGACCTCGCCCGGGCCCGCGAGCTTCTCGAGCCCCGCCGAGAACGGCCCCGGCGCGCCTGCCGAGAGCTCGCGGTCGCGCAGCGCGAGCGCCTGCGAGAGCGGGTGCGTCGCGACGCCCGCGAGCGTCGCCCGCAGCTGCATGCGCTGGTACGCGCGGCCAGTCTCGAGCCAGGCGCGGTGGTCGCCCGCGCGCTCGGCCACGAGCAGCCCGAACGCCGGGGCGGTCCCGCAGTGGGTCTGCTCGGTGGCCTTCGCCCAGCCCTCGTCGAAGGAGTCCGGCGTGGGCGGCATGAGCCCGAGCACCGTCGAGGCCGGGAACGCGAGGTTCGCGCCCGAGACCGTGATGCCGTCGCGGAATCGCTCGGCGTCGGCTCGGCGCATCCGGTACCAGCGGTGGCTGTCGCGCTGCATGGCCGAGTCAGCGACGTGCGCGGCGGTCGCGTCGACCGTCAGTCGTGTGAAGGCCGCGCGCTGCGCCGGCGACGTCAGCCACACGACGCGCAGCCCCTCGCCCGCCAACCCGCCCAGCTCGCCGAGC
>CAZCRB010000221.1:0-2288 GCA_964500985.1 uncultured Eubacteriales bacterium | reverse complement strand
GGCGTTCCAGCGGTACCATGAGAGGGCCTCCTTCGGGGGGCCCTCTGTGCTTCAGCATCTGACAAGGAGTTGCGGTGATCTCGTTCGACGCAGTCAGCTTCGCGTATCGCGCCTCGGGACAGCCCGTCGTGGCGCTTGAGGACGTCTCGATGTCGCTCGCGCCGGCCGAGATGCTCGCGGTGCTTGGGTCGAACGGCTCCGGCAAGTCGACGCTCGTTCAGCTGGCCAACGCGCTGCTGCTGCCGGAGACCGGCAGCGTCCACGTGGATGGGATGTCGACCGACGATCCCCGGTCCACGCGTGCGATACGTTCGCGCGTCGGCGTCGTGTTCCAGCGGCCCGACGATCAGATCGTCGCGACTTCGGTCGAAGACGAGGTGGCATTCGGGCCCGAGAACCTGGGCGTGCGCCGGGCCGAGATCCGCGAGCGCGTGGACGAGTCGCTCGCCGCCGTGGGGCTCTCGGGCCACGAGGCGCGGGAGCCGCACCTGCTTTCGGGCGGGCAGAAGCAACGGCTCGCGATCGCCGGGGCCCTGGCCATGCGCCCGGCCTATCTTGCGCTCGACGAGCCGACTTCGATGCTCGATCCACACGGCGCGGCCGAGGTGCTCGCAGTCGTGGAGTCGCTGCGCGTCCAGGGCGTCGGCGTGCTGCTGGTCACGCATGATCTCGCGGAGGCCCTGCGGGCCGATCGCATCGTCGTGCTCGCTGGCGGGGTCGTCCGGTTCTCGGGCCGGCCCGAGGCGCTTCTCGCGTGTGGCGAGCAGCAGCTCGATGAGTGGGGCATCGAGATCCCCCCGGTCACCCGCCTGGTGTCCGCCCTGCGTGACGGCGGTATCGCGCTGCCGATTCAGACGGTCAAGCCGGAGCCGATCGCGGTGGCAGTGTGTCGCTGACGCTGACGGGCATAGGCTTGTGCTACGGCCGGGGCAACGCGTGGGAGCAGCGCGCGCTCGCAGACGTGAGCGTCCACGTCGAGCCCGGCGAGCTCGTGCTCGTTCTCGGGGTCACGGGCTCGGGCAAGTCCACGCTGCTCCGTATCATGTCCGGGCTGCTCGCCGCGGACGAGGGCAGTGCGACGATCGATGGCTCGCCGCTCGGCCCGGCGTCCGCGCGCGGTGCGGTCGGTCTGGTGTTTCAGGACGCGGAGTCTCAGCTGTTCTCGGACACCGTGCTCGACGACGTAGCCTTTGGCCCCCGCAATCTCGGTCTGTCGGCGGAAGAGGCACGCACGCGCGCCGAGGCGGCGATGGACGCGGTGGGACTGGCGGTGGAGCAGTACGCCGAGCGCTCGCCGTTCGCGCTTTCGGGCGGCGAGGCGAGGCGCGCGGCGATCGCGGGCGTGCTCGCGATGCAGCCGGCGTACCTCCTTGCCGATGAGCCCTCGGCGGGACTCGATGCGCCGGGCAGACGGGCGGTCCGCGACCTGCTATGCGCGCAGCGCGAGCGGGCGGGGATCGTGGTCGTCAGCCACAGCGCGCAGGAGTGGCTCGGGGCGGCCGATCGCGTGGTGCTGCTGAGTGCCGGGCGCGTGTCGTGGCAAGGCACCGCTGAGGCGCTCGTGGCGGATCCGGAGCAGTACCGCCGCGCGGGTCTGCGAGCGCCGGACGTCGTCGAGGTGCAGCGGCTCGCGCGGGCGGCCGGTCACGCACTCGATCACTACGAACTCGATCCGCTCGAAGCGGCGCGAGCGCTGTTGGCCGGCGGGGGGTGTGAGTGAATGGCGGTGCCGGTACCGTTCGGCCAGTACGTGCGCGGGGACTCGCTCGTGCATCGCCTTGATGCGCGCGTCAAGATCGTGCTCACCTTCAGCTATACCGTCGGCCTGTTCCTCGTCGGAGGCTGGGGAGGGCTGGTTGCGGCGGCTGCGATCGTCGCGGTCGCGATCGGGGTGTCGCGTGTCCCGCTTCACCTGGTGGCCCGCGGGCTGCGTCCGATCGTCTGGCTGCTCGCGTTCACCCTGACGCTCAATGCGCTGGTGTGGGGGAGCGCGGATGCCGCCGTGGCAATCGGTCCGCTCGGTATCGACGCCGGCGGTCTCGCGCGCGGCCTGTTCTTCGCGATGCGCATCGTGCTGCTCGTGCTCGGCACCTCGCTGATCACGCTCACCACTTCACCCGTCTCGCTGACCGACGCACTGGCGGACCTGATGCGGCCACTCGCCCTGGTGCGCTTCCCGGTCGATGACGTGGCGATGATGATCTCGATCGCGCTGCGCTTCATCCCCACCACAGCCGAGGAGGCGGACCGCATCGTCGTCGCCCAGACGGCGCGCGGTGCACGTTTTG
>CAZCRB010000220.1:0-2298 GCA_964500985.1 uncultured Eubacteriales bacterium | reverse complement strand
AGAAGCGTCGAGAAGCCCTGCCACGCCATCGGCGGCTGCACGCTGTGCGACCGCGAGAAGATCCCGTTCATCGACGAGCTCGACCCCGAGGACAACGTCAACGTCCGCCTCGCGCGCACGGCGGACCTGCGCGAGGGCGGGCTCATCACGCCGGAGGTCGAGTGGGCCGGCGACGGCATCGTCTCGGTCACGATGTTCCTGCCGGTCGAGGAGCGCCTCGCCGAGGCCGCGGCGCTCGAGATCGGCCGCGCGATGAACCTCGACTGCCCGGAGGTCATCCACAAGCAGGTCATGCACCCCGCGGAAGGGACGCTCGTCGAGATCAAGGGCCGGCTCGACGTGCGTATCGACCCGGCCACGCTCGTCATCCCCGAGCCGCCCGAGGTCCTCACCGACGAGGAGATCCGCGACTTCGTCCACGCGCACTCGCTGCGTTGCGTCGCGGCCACGGTGGGCGAGGACGAGCACTCGGTGGGGATGCGCGAGATCATCGACATCAAGCACGGCGGCCTGGAGAAGTGGGGCTTCGCCGTCGAGTACCTCGGCACGTCGGTGCCGGTCGAGAAGGTGCTCGACGCCGCGATCGAGCACGCCGCGACGGTGGTGCTCATCTCCACGATCATCACCCACGCCGAGATGCACCGCGCGAGCATGGAGAAGCTCGCCGACCTCGCCGCCGAGAAGGGCGTGCGCGACAAGCTGCTGCTCATCGCCGGCGGCACCCAGGTCACCGGCGAGCTCGCGCGCAGCTGGGGGATGGACGCCGGCTTTGGGCGCAAGACCAAGGGCATCGACGTGGCGAGCTTCGTGGTCAAGACGCTGCGGGAGCGCGGGTGGTGAGCTCGCCTGCCGCGCGGGCGGTCGACGCGCTGGTCTTCGAGATCGGCTCGACGACCACCGTCGTCAGCGCGTTCGAAGGACTGGCGGGCTGGCCCCGGACGGCGCCGCGCCTCGTGGCGCAAGGGGTCGCGCCCACGAGCGTCGCCCAGGGCGACGTGGGGATCGGCGTGGCGGCGGCGCGTGCCCGGCTCGAGGAGGCCACCGGCCCGCTGTTGCCGGCGCTGACGCTCGCCACGAGCTCTGCGGCCGGCGGCCTGCGCATGACGGTGCACGGCCTGACGCAGAAGATGACGGCGATGGCGGCGCACGAGGCGGCGCTCGGCGCGGGCGCCGTGGTCGAGTACGTCACGGCGGGCCGGATGCGCGACGCCGACCTGCGTGCCGTCGACGAGATCGCGCCGAGCCTCGTGCTGCTCGCCGGCGGCGTCGAGGGCGGCGACTCCGAGACCGTGCTGTTCAACGCCGAGCGACTCGCGGAGCTCTCCTCGCGGCCGATCGTGGTCTACGGAGGCAACTCGGCGGCGGCCGGCGAGGCGCGCGCGTTGCTCGAACGAGCGGGCTTTCGCGTGCGGGTCACGACCAACGTCTATCCGGCCGTCGACGAGCTCGACATCCTGCCGGCCCGTGCCGTCATCCACGACGCCTTCGAGGAGCACATCACGCACGCACCGGGCATGGAGCGGCTCGCCGAGCTCGTGAGCGGCCGCATCCTGCCCACGCCGGGCGCCGTGCTGATCGCCGCCGAGACGCTCGCCGAGCACGCGGGCGATCTGCTCGTGGTCGACGTCGGCGGCGCGACGACCGACGTGCACTCGGTCACCGACGGCAGCCCGGAGCTTGCCGCGCTCGCGCTTGAGCCCCAGCCCCACAGCAAGCGCACGGTCGAGGGTGACCTCGGGACCTTTGTGAGCGCCGCCCACGTCGTCGAGCTCCTCGCCGCCGACGAGCGGCCCGCGACGCTCCCGCCGGCGATCCCGGCCGCGCCCGAGGAGGTCGACGCCGCCGTGGCGCTCGCCCGGGCGGCCACGGTCACGGCGGTACACCGCCACGCCGGCCACCTCACCAACCTCTACACCCCCAGCGGCCGCCAGACGGTGGTCCGCGGTCGCGACCTGACGGCGTGCCGGCTCGTCATCGGCACCGGTGGCGCCCTGACGCGGCTGCCCGGCGGCGTGGAGGCGCTTGAGGCCGCGCGCGGTTCGGGCGGCGAGAGATTGCTGCCCATGTCAGACGCCCGTTGTATGCTCGACCGAGACTACGTGTTCGCGTGCTGCGGAGCGCTCGCGGGGTCGTTCGAGGCGGCGGCCGTCGTCTCGCTCATGCTCGCCAGCACCGGGATGGGGGAGTCCTGATGTCGGGTACGCTCGCCAGAGCGACGGTGACGGTGGATCTGGTCAAGATCGCCGAGAACGCGCGGCGGATCGTGCATGCGCTGCCGCACGTGCACATCGTGGGGGT
>CAZCRB010000219.1:0-2307 GCA_964500985.1 uncultured Eubacteriales bacterium | reverse complement strand
AGGCCGAACTCACGGCGGTCGAGGGCGCTGAGCTGGTCGGGGGCGCATGGACGCAGTACTTCGGCGAGGTCGAGCGGGACAGGACCGTTGTGGCCAGCTGGACCTTCATCGCGGAAGCCACGGGGGACCTGCTCGCCAAAGAAAACGAGGGCGACATCTCGGCCCACGTCAGGCGCTCCGACGTTTCGGGTGACGAGATCGTGGTGCCGTTCCTGCCAGCCGAGGAGAGCACTCCCGCGTTGGTCGAGCAGGGCGGTACGGTCTTGCGCTACTACCAGGTGGTCGAACGCGGCTACGAACGTGAAGTGCCCGCCACTATCAAGGGTGTCCCCGCGATCGAGGGGACCGCGGCGCTCACGGTCTTCCGCGGGACTGGTTCATCGCGAACCGAGACCGTGACGCTCGTGACAGACGTCATGTGGCCCGCTGGCGTGTTTGCGCTCCCGCTTCGCGACCCGGGTGCGGCAGGCGACACGTTCGACGTCTCCATCAATGATGTGACTATGGACGGCAAGGCGGTCGACGCCTCCGCGTGCGCGGGGTTCTCGGGCCGGGTCAGGGAGCGGAGCGGCGCGGAAAGCACGTGGTCGTACGGTGAGAACTCGATCGTCGGCGCCACAGTGACCGGGGTGGACCTCGAGAGCACCGGCGCCTACTCGGCTGCCTACACGCTCCGCCCGAACAATTCGGTGCGAACGGACATCGACTCCACGCTCGGCATCGGTGCCGGCCTGTCGGTCCCCGGTAGCTCAAGCTTCGGTTTCCAGACCCCCGCCGTTTCGGGCGAGATCGCCGCCACGACAGGTCTCAAGATCGGACGATCCTTCACGACGGGCACCAGCTCGGAGTTCACGTCCCCCTCGACCGATGGGCGGGAAGGCATGGCGCTTGCCGCCAACATCTGCGACATGCTCAAGCTCTCGCAGATGGGGTCTGGGCCACAGCGGCTTGGGACGCCAGTCCTTACGGCGCTCGGAGGGGCGTTCGGGGCAGTGTCGGACGCCCGCGACTTCCAGTCGCGACGTATGAACGGGGCGGGTGTCTGGGCGAAGGCCGAAGCTCGCGTGGGCGGCTCCTACGGGTTCGGTCCCAAGGTCAATGGAGACGTTGCGGGCGCCCAGGTCAACGCTATCAACATGCCCAGCTCCTACTCGATCGAGTGCCAGCTGGCCGAGTACCCCTCGGGTCCGGACGCGGATCCCGGCACCGGCGAACTCGGGTTCCGCCTCCTCGACAAGAGCGCGAGTAGTGCCTCCGCCCTGTCCATCAAGGCGAAGGACCCCTGGAGGAGTCTCGACGAGAGCATCGGTCTCAGCAGTGATCTCAGTGGGGCGACCCAGATAGAGGGCGTGTTCGACGCGTCTGTGGCTCAGAACCCACCCCTCTCGATCCTCGACGCCGCAGGCAAGCTCAATCGCATCGAGGTCACGCTGGACGACCCGAAGGCGAATCGCCAGTACGTGTTCGTGACCACCGGCGACACTCTCCGCAAGATCATCTCCGACAACAGCAAGGACGGCAGCGCGCTCGACGAGGCGACGCTCGTGCGTGCCGTCCAAGGCAGCGTTGTGAGCGCCGCGGCGGGCGATGCGGGCCGGCCTCAGTGGACCGGGATAGCCGGCCCCGCCGCCGAGAAGATCGTCGAGTACGCAACGGAATCGCGGGTCATTTCTGGCCCCGAGTCCGTTGAGTACGCGCTTCCCTGGGGAATCCAGGGTGACTTTGCCAAGATAGCGGGCCTCAACCTGGGCTTCGAGCAGAAGTTCCTGCAGCGCGCACGTTCGTTGGAAAGCCGCGGCCAGGTCAAGGGCAGCATCATGTACCCGGTTGAGGCACACAGTGCACCTCCCGCCCAACCCGATATCGCCAAGATGTGGCAGAGCATGTCAACGGCACTCGGCAACGCTCTGGCCGATTCCGGCGACACGATCCGCAACCGATACAGCGAGGTCGTTGGCGGGACCGGTGCATTCATCGAGCAGCACCCGCCGTTGTTCGGCTCTGCGCCGCTGCCGGGCGCGTCGGCGAGCGCCGTCCCGCGCGATGCCGGTGCACTCGCGCCCGATGCAGGCACCATCACGCTCGACATCCCGGCCGGCGCGCTCTCGGCCCCGACGACAGTCACGGTCGACTCCTACGTCGCATCGATGACCGCCGAGGCGTACGCGCCCGGCGGCCAGCCCATCAGCGCAGGGGTTGCGCTTCTCGATGCGATGCACGCGGTGACGCCGCTGGACCTCTCCATGCCGGCAACGGTGTCGGTAGGCTGGTCCGCCGCCTCGGCGGCCGGCATCGACCCGGACGCTA
>CAZCRB010000218.1:0-2322 GCA_964500985.1 uncultured Eubacteriales bacterium | reverse complement strand
CTATGCATACGTTATGAAAATTAATAATTATTGCTTGTTGCTAATACTGTTGCTGTTGAATTTTTCTTGTTCAACTGAGGAGGAAATAGAAGATAATACTTTGTCGTTCGACAAAGTAAGTATAATGTCGAAAGGTCATTTATTATACGATTCATCTAGTAACGGTTGGCGTTTGATTGAAGGTAATGCAAAGATTGACTGGACAAGCGACCTCAATAAGAATATAGCATCTTTAGTCGTTGCTCCGGATAGGTCAAGTGATCTGACTCAGATCTCTTTTCTGTTAAATACGCAGGAATTTGAAACAAATAAAATTCTATTCTCTGGCAAATACAAGGCATCACCTAGTAATATTAAAGCTGGAAAGCTGATTATAAGTATATCTTATTACTATCAAAGCAAATTTTCTAAGGACTCAACTATCGTTCACCTAGCTCCAAAAGATACGCTTTGGTCTGATTTCAAATTGTCATCATTTCCCATTAGTGGTGTAAAATTTATTTCATTCGAAATTTCTTCTATTGATTCTGTGGCCTACCGGATTGCTGATTGTAAGGTGTCAATCAATGACCAACCTTTAGCTAAAGTAATTAATACAGAATACGAAGCTGAAAAGGATAATGAATTCAATTATGGATCGGGAATAAATCTAGGCAATATTCTTACACCGCAAAAAATTGAAAATATAGAAGTGCTTGGAAAAGTGTGGGGCTTTCTTAAATACTATCACCCGGAAGTTGTAAAGGGTAAATATAATTGGGACTATGAATTATTTAGAATTTTAGCTCCAGTCGTAAATGCCAAAGATGCAGACGAACGCAGCCATCTGTTGAATAAATGGATAGATAATTTAGGAAGGGTCCGGGAATCATCTGAATTGTTAATTGCTGATTCCTCACATTATTCTCGTATAATTGATTTGAGTTGGATAAATGACAGGGCACTATTTGATAAAAAGCTAATTTTAAAATTGAATAAAATAAAGAATGCCAAAAGAAGTAAAACGTTTAATTACTTTTTAGTTCCATATAAAATGAGAATTAAAGAGAAAGCTTTTGCAAAAGAAAGAGCTTATGAAAATATTAAATGGGATGATCAGGGCTTTCGGATTCTAACATTGTTTCGCTTATGGAATATTTTTGAATATTGTTTTCCATACACGGATATGACGGATACTCCTTGGGCAAAACTTCTAAGGCAATTTATTCCTGCTTTCTTTAATCCTGAGAATAAAGCTACTTATGAAGCATCTATTATTCGGTTGATGGCTCATTGTAATGATTCGCACGGGTATATTCTTATCCCGAATAAAGATCCCAAAAATAAAACTTTAGACCCTATTCATTGTCAGTGCAAGTACCAATTACCCGTAGAATTAATTCAGTCGAAAGAAGGATATATTGTTGTTAAATCTACAGAGTCCCTATTCCTGAACAGAGGAGACATAATTCTATCGGTAAACGGGAAATCGATTGAAGATAGAATTGAAGAGATGAAACCCTATACAATTGCTTCTAACGAAAATGGATTGATAAGAAAAATATTGCCGACCTTACTGTCGTCTGATAATCCAGAATTAAAGGTCACAGTTTTAAGAGGTAGTGCTAAAATGAATATTTCTGTTACCAATTTTAATCCAACAAGAGAAAAACAATCTGTCAAGTTGTGGAACGAATATAATTTAGAGGACAAAAATATTATACACGTGGATAATATTAAGAGCGCTGAATTGAACAGAAAAACTATACAGGATAATTTAAAGTCAAAGGGAATTATTATTGACATGAGAAAGTATCCTAAAGATAATTTAAAAGATATTTTTGATATTTTGTTCCCGTCAATTATTTATCCATTGCGTCTGTCATTTAATGAATTAGATTCTCCAGGAAACTTTAAGTGGTCGTGGTATGATCTGTTGAAAATTGAAAACGCCAATTATTACAAAGGTAAAGTGGCTGTTTTAGTTGATGAAAATACGCAAAGCGCAGGCGAAACTCTATCTATCTGGTTTAGTATGACACCAATAAATGCCGTGATTGGTCGTAAAACTGCAGGTGCGAATGGTAATATTTCTTTAAATTGCCCTTTGCCCCATGGTATAAATATTATTTATTCCGGACTTGGAGCTTATTATCTCAACGGAGATGTATTGCAGCGAAATGGTGTTAAAATAGATATTCCGGCCTCTCCAGGTGTTCAAGATATAATTGAAGGACGGGATGTGTGGATTGAAAAAGCAATTGAATATATTATGAATAAATAAACCTATTATGACAATAACCAATCAGAAAAACTTTATGTTTTTTGCTTTATGTTTTATCG
>CAZCRB010000217.1:0-2331 GCA_964500985.1 uncultured Eubacteriales bacterium | reverse complement strand
CCGCTCTCGCTCCCGTTGCCGTTGTACCGGGCGAGATCAACGGCACGGTCACCTTCGAGGATGCTCCGGCCGCTGGCTGGACCGTTGAGGTCTGGAACTGGGACACCGGCTACTCGGATTCGATGCTGACGGATGCCGCTGGCCACTACGCCTTCACGGACCTTCCGGGTGGCGAGTATGACGTCAGCGTGTACGATGAGAACTGGGATTACTACGACAACAAGTGGACGTACGTTGACGGCGACGTCAAGACCGTCGACTTCGCGTTCTACGAGTACCTGCCGGCGATCACCGGTACTGTCACCGACAGCGAGACCGGTGAAGGCATCGACGCCGATGTCTACGCCGAGTACTTCAACGGCGAGTACTGGGAGACGGTCGGCTGGGGCTACGCCGACTCGTGGGACGGCGGCAAGTACACCGTTGAGGTCCCGAGCAACATGGCCGGCAAGGCGCTTGCGGTCATGTTCCTCTCTTACGACCATGCCAACGAGACCTACAACAACGTCGCTGCAGGGGACTATGACAACGCCACGCTCGTTAAGTGGAACGGTGGCGCGCCGGTAGCGGGCATCAACGCCGCGCTCGACCCGGTCGACCCGAGCTTCATGGGCACCGTCACCGACGCGGTGACCGGCGATCCGGTTGCCGACGCCAATCTCGTCGCCTTCCGCTACGACGAGTACTGGGGCGAGTGGTTCGACGCGGACTACGCGTCTACCGACGAGGCGGGGAACTACGCCTTCTACAAAGAGGCCGAGGGCTACGACTACTACCTGCAGGCCGACGCGTGGAACTACAACAGCGCCTCGACCAAGCCGTTCTTCTTCGACGGCACCACCGTCGTCAACGACTTCGCGCTTGAGCCGCTGCCGGCGGTCGTCTCCGGCACGCTGACCGACGAGGCCACTGGCGAGCCGCTGGCTGACGCGTGGGCAAGCGTGTACTACTGGGACGCGGACTGGGCCGAGTGGAGCTACGCCGGCGACACGATGACCGACGCCGACGGCAACTACTCCTTCACCCAGGACTCGATCAGCGCGGGAGTGGACTACATAGTCGAGTTCTACGCCGATGGATACTTCGGCGAGGTCTACGACAACGTCAAGTACTTCGAGGACGCCACCTTCGTGAACTGGAACGGCACTGACGCCGTCACCGGTATCGACGCTGCCCTGACGCCGCTGCCGGTCGTCGCTGACGGCACGATCACCGATGCCGACACCAAGGCGCCGATCGCGGACGCCAGCGTCTACCTCTGGGTCTACGACACCGAGTACGACGAGTGGTGGCAGATGGACGGCGTCTCGTCGGCCGCCGACGGCAGCTACTCGCTCGTGTCCGAGGTCTTCGACGGCGTCGACTACAAGGTCTCGGCCGACAAGCCGCTCGTCTACGCCGAGGGCTTCTCCGCGCCCTTCACGTGGGCCGGCGAGACTCAGAACATCGATCTTGCCCTCGACAAGCTCAACAAGACCGTCGAGAAGGTCGCCGGCTCCACCCGCTTCAGCGGCTCGGTCTCGATCGCCGCTGACGTCTTCGACCCGGCCGCCGACGGCAGCTGGCCCGGCGTCACCGACGTCGTCCTCGCCTGTGGCGACGACCGCGCAAGCGCCGACCCGCTGGGCGCCTCGGGCCTCTCGTGGGCCTACAACGCTCCGCTGTTCCTGACGAGCTCCGGCTCGGTTGATGCCTCGGTCAAGGAGGCCATCAAGCAGATCGCCAAGGCCAACGACAACGTCACCATCCACATCGTGGGCGGTCTCGTCTCCGTGCCGGACGCGCGCTACAACGAGATCGTCAGCTACGTCGGCTCCGCCGGCACGCTGACCAAGGACCGCCTGCTCGTCGGCGGTACCCGCTACGACATGTCCGCTGCCATCGCGCAGCGCGTGCTCGACACGTGGACCGATTGGGACGAGGCCCCCTCGACCGTGCTGATCGCCAACGGCCAGGACCAGAGCAAGTTCTTCGACGCTCTGGCCCTCTCGCCGATCGCGGCCGGCAACGGCTACCCGATCCTGCTCGTGGACAACACGAGCGTTCCGCCTGCGACCCAGGCCATGATCGACAAGATCAAGGCCGCCGGTGGCGCGACCCAGGTCATCGTGGGCGGTGGCGCCAAGACGGTGCCGGCCTCCACGGTCACCAAGCTCGGCGCGACCCGCTGGGCCGGCTCGACCCGCTACAGCACCGCGCTCGTGATCGCCGACAACGCGGTCAACGAGGGTTGGCTCAACTACGAGCCCACCGGTGTTGCGGCCAAGCTTCCGGATGCTTTGACCGGCGGCTCGACCATCGGTATGCAGGGCGGCGTGCTCGTCCTGACCG
>CAZCRB010000216.1:0-2337 GCA_964500985.1 uncultured Eubacteriales bacterium | reverse complement strand
GATCGCGAATGTGAGCCTCGCCGAGGCGCGCATCGACTTCGAGCCTGCGGGTGGTGCGAGGTCGCGCAGGCCGTCGTAGCACACGGCCTTCTCGGAGTTGTCGCGGCGGGCCGACAAGGCGAGAATGGGCTGGAAGGTACTTCTAACGGGAGGGGTCGATAGTGGCCGCACGGTTCACACGGTTGTTTGCCCTGGTCTTGCTCGTGCTCTCGCTGGTGGCCGGTGCGGTTCCGGCAGGAGCCTCGACGCGAAGTGCTGCGACCGGCTGCACCATCTCAGGCCGGGTTGTTGACGGGCTGACCGGCGAGGGCATCGGCAATGTGGAAGTCACTCTCATCAAGCTGTACACCTATTGGGATCCGATTGGGGGCAGCGGGTCCGAATGGCGCGGCTTTGCTCACCCGCTGTCGTCGTACCGTGAGTACATCTGCGCATATACGAATTCTCAGGGCTACTACACGATTGATGGGCGCGGGGAGATGCCCGAGACGCCGGTCTACCCGATTCCGGCGGGTACCTACAAGATCACCTTCTCGCCCAGCAGTACGAAGTATCAAGGACAGATATACGACGGCCTGATCCCGGGAGTGGACGACCTCGCGGCGGGAAAGAGCGTCATCTGTTCGACCGGCCAGGCGGTTGTGGGAATCGACGCAGCGCTCAGCTCTGGTAACGGACGCCTTCACGGCACCGTCAAGAGCGACACGGGTTTGCCCGTCGCGGGCGCACAGGTGAGCGTGCTGCGCTACTCGCCGTCCCTTGCGCAATGGGTCTCGCTGACACGCTTTTCCACGGACTCAGCGGGCAGGTGGGACACGGATGGCTACCATCTTTGGTCCGGACGCTACCGGGTGCAGGTGCGCGATCTTGGTGGTCGCTACTGCGAGCAGTTCTACCCCGCCGCGTCATCTGCCACTGCGGGGACCGATCTCGTGGTGACCTCCGGCTCCGACCTTGTGGCCAACATGACGCTGGCACCCAGGCCGGTCGTCTCGGGTGCGATCGTGTCCACCGAAGCTGCACCCATCTGCGACGCCGAGGTGACCGCGTATCGCTTCGATGACACCACGGGCGGGTGGGAATGGGCGGGGCGCTCGTACTCGGACGAGCGCGGTCGCTATCGTCTCGCGGCGACCAAAGCGGGAACACTGCACATCGAGTTCCGCGACTGGGGCGGTTCGGCGTCGCCCTCCGATGACACGCTGATGTACTACCCGGACGCCGCCACTCTCGAGACCGCCGGTGATGTCGTCGTGTCCGCTGGGGCGACGGCGTCTGTCGACATGACGATGCCGGCCCTGCCGCCCGGCAAGGTGGCGCGGGTGGTCTCCTCGAACGTCTACGAGCGTGCGGTGTCCATCTCACGGTCCAGTCACACCACGGGAGCCGCAGGATCCGTTGTCATCGTGAATCCGGGCAGCGCCACGGACCTCATGTGCGCCGGCGGACTTGCCGGCACGGTGGGTGGGCCGATGCTGTACTCCTCGTCCGCGACTCTGCCCGTGTCTGTGGGCCCGGAGATCAAGCGGCTGGGCGTGAAGAAGGCGTATCTCATCGGATCGTCCTCGGCGCTGGGTAGCGGTGTCGTCACTGCTCTGAAGCAGCGCGGAGTGTCGGTGGTGCGGATCGCGGGCACGGATCGCTACGACACCTCAGCACGCGTCGCGCGGCAGATCGCCACCCTGCGCGGGAGCGGGTTCTCGCACGCTGCGTTCGTGGTGAACGGCTCGGACACGGGTGACGCGGCGGCGGTCTCGGCGCTGGCCTACCGGCTCAAGCGCCCGGTGTTGCTGGTGACCAATGGCACGGTTCCTTCCACGGTGGGTTCGGCGATCGGAGTGACGCGCATCCGCTCGGCTCTGGTCGTGGGCGGCACCACGTACGTGGGTACGGCGGTCGCACGGTCGTTGGCCGCCAAGGGCGTCTACGCGACCCGGGTGGGCTCCACCAACGCCTACGCGACGTCGGCCGCGCTGGCGAGCTACGCGACGTCGAAGGGGATGGCGAGCGCCGCGAAGGTGTCGCTGGCGCGAACCACGGGCGCGGACGCATACCTCGCCGGCATGTGGGCGGGGCGTCGGTCCGGTGTGGTGCTGTGCGTCTCGCAGACCGCGGCGGGCTCCTCTGCCAGAGGCTATCTCGCGGCCAACAAGTCGCGCGTCGTGCAGGTGCGCGTACCGTCCCCGGTCTCGGGCATCGACGGCGCAGTGCTGAAGGAGGCCGCCTCGCTCTTGCCGTAGCGGCACCATCGAGCGAATGCGCTCCGCCGGACGGGGTCGCGATCGTATGACGGCCGGGCAACGCGACGCTACAGCGAGGCAACGCGGGTCAACCAAA
>CAZCRB010000215.1:0-2342 GCA_964500985.1 uncultured Eubacteriales bacterium | reverse complement strand
AGCACGTCGCAAACTTTGGGCCCCTCTGGCCCGTGAAAAAAATATAGCACCTACTTTGCCGACGCGCAAAAGGGGGTGAAATCCGGCGGTTTCATCCCCGCGCCGGTCGACATCTCACAAGAACGCAAGTGACCCCATGAGTGCCGCGACGAGAACCGCCGCGACGACGATCACGACGAGCATGTTCGTGTCACTCTCGTGCATCTCTGGCCTCCCGCCATCTCATCGGGCGCCTTTCGCCCGGGTACTGTGATGTTCCCTTCACCGATGAGCCCGGCATGAAGGGCGTGTTGGGGATCGCCAATAATCCCCCGAGCGGCGCATGGACGGGCACCGGGTTGGGCAGGTATGTGCAAAGGCGATTCGCAGGCGTCCTTCTTGTGGCGCTCTGAATCGCGCTGATGCAACGAGACCGTCAGGGGGACTAGATGCTCTTCGGCCAGATCTCTGCCACGTACCCGATAGCAGCCGTCGTCATCGCGCTGATCTACTACGTGGTCGCCTACCTCGTCTTGATAATGGACGAACGAGAGCCCGCCGAGCAGTTCGCGTGGCTCTTCTTGGTTTGGGCGCTGCCGCTCCTCGGCCTGACCATGTACTTCATCTTCGGCCGGGACTGGCGCAAGAAGGGCCAGAACCGCATCCAGCTCTACCAGCGCTACTTCCTGCCCCAGATGAAGCCGTACTACGAGGCGTTCGCGCCCCTCGCGCAGCGGTTCCGCGCAAAGCATGCCGGCGATCCGCGACTCAAGGTCGTCGGCGCGATCGAGAGCCTCAACCTCGCCGAGCCGCTGCCCGTCACCGACGTGAAGCTGTTCTCGAACGGCGAGGGCTTCTTCAAGGCGCTGTGTGACGACATGGCGCAGGCCAAGCGCTTCATCCACCACCAGTACTTCATCTGGGAGCGCGACGAGCTGACCGCCGAGATGACGCGCATCATGATCGATCGCCTCAAGGCGGGCGTCGAGGTGCGCATCTGCTACGACTGGATGGGTTCGCTCCCCTTCAAGAAGGACGAGATCAAGGCCCTGCAGGCCGCCGGCGCGGTGGTGTTCGAGGACATGAAGCACCTCGACAGCGTCAACTACCGCAACCACCGCAAGATCACCGTCATCGACGGCGAGATCGGCTACAACGGCGGCTTCAACATCGGCCAGGAGTACATCGACGGCGGCAAGGGCTACCCGTCCTGGCGCGACAGCGGCCTTCGCTACACCGGGCCGGGCGTCGCCGAACTCCAGAAGTGGTTCGCCGCGCGCTGGTTCGTCCTGAACAAGGGCGAGAACCTGCTCAACGAGAAGTACCTGCCGCAGATGGATCTCTCGCTCAACGAGCAGGACCCCGTCCTGATCCAGGTCATCGCGCAGGCCGCCGAGGACCCGTACGGCTCGGCGGCTCTGACACACATGATCGCGATGGGCGCGGCCCAAAAGACGCTGCGCATCCAGTCCCCGTACTTCGTGCCCGACGCCCCCATGCTCGACGCGATGGTCGGTGCCGCGCTCTCCGGCGTCGACGTCCAGTTCATGATGACGGGCTGGCCGGACCACCAGACGGCGTTCCAGGCCGCGCGCACCTACTATCCCAAGCTGCTCGAGGCCGGCGCGCGCATCTTCCGCTATGACGCCGGGTTCTTCCACGCCAAGACCATGTCGGTCGACGGCGAGTACTGCGCGGTCGGCACCATGAACATGGACCGGCGCAGCTTCGATCTGCAAAAGGAGATGATGACCTGGGTCTACGACGCGGGCATCGCCTCGCAGCTCGAGGCGCAGTTCGACCTCGACCGCGAGAAGTGCACCGAGGTCACGATGGCCGAGATCGACTCGTACACCTGGTTCGCGCGTTTGAAGCAGAACACGTTCCGCCTGATGTCGCACATCCTGTAGGTCCGCGCGTCGCGGCACCCATAACGGCACCGCTCTCGCCCCCGTGCGCACGCCGCGCACGGGGGCGTGTCTTTCTCGGTCGGTGGTCCACCGGGCGTTCGTGGCGCGTCACCAGCGGCTCGGGTACCCTCTACGCAGGAGGTGTCACCATGCCTGACCAGTCTGTTCCTCGTGTCGAGTTCGGGATCTGCGGTGGCTCGGGTTCGCTCTCGTTCGACTTCCCGGCCGCGCTGTCCGACGAGCGCGTCACGGTCCTCGGCCGCGATCTCGTCTTCGAAACGCCGTTCGGTACCTCGCCGACGTTCACCCATTTCCGGGTCGACGGCGCCAAAGGGTCCCGGGAGGCGCTCGCCGTCAAGATGCACGGGTGGCGGCGCGGCGTTAAGCGTGCCGACGCGTCGCTGCAGACGTTCTGGGTCTTTCACGAGGCCGGCGTCAAGAAGGTGCTCGCCG
>CAZCRB010000214.1:0-2350 GCA_964500985.1 uncultured Eubacteriales bacterium | reverse complement strand
CGGGGTGTGGATTCTGTGCACCGCGCGGTGGAGTCCCGACGCGAAACCCGCACGAAACACCCCGGCGCGACTCTGGAGACTCCAGCACAAGCGACCAGGGGAGAGCCCGTGAGCGAGATACGCAGTACGGCCGCCAGGACGGTGCATGCCGAGGTCGAACGAGGCAGCGTGCTCGGATCGTGGCGCGTGGCGTTCCGGAGCGAGGCCGTGCCCGGCACCCTCGCCGTCTTCGCGGGCGTTCTGTCGCTGGCGCGGCTCGACATCTCGTCCGCCCTGGTCTCGAAGCGGGCCGACGGCACCGTGCACGACGCGTTCGACGTGCACCCGCTGGAGGGGGCCGCGCTGTGCCCGGCCGATGCCGAGGGACTTGCGCGAGCGGCCGCGGACGCGATGGCGGGCAAGCTGAACCTGGGTCTGGAGCTGCGCGACCTGCGCCGGCGGTTCCCCGCGACGAGCAGCGCGGCCCCGGTCGTCGAGATCGTGACCGACAGCGAGTTCACGACCGGCGTGAAGGTCCGCGCGGCCGACCGCCCGGGGCTGCTCTACGACATCGCTTCTGCGCTGACGCGCCACGGCATGCGCACGCGGTCGCTGACGGTCCTGACCTTTGGGGGGCAGGCCAACGACACGTTCCGGGTCGTCGATTCCGCCGGGGCGGCGCCCACCTCGGCGCCGGCACTCGAGCGGCTGCGCGCCGATCTGCTGAGCTGCTGCGGGTAGCCGCGCCGGACTCCCGGACGGACCTGGCACGGACGGGCTTCGACTCCGATACCCTGTGCTGAGCCCCCCGAGAGAGGACGCCGCGTGTTCATCCTGGAAGAGCCCTACGTCTCGACCCTGCTCGCCGACACCGTCGAGGCCACGGGCCTGCCGGTCCTCGACACGCCCAAGGCGCGCGTCGCGCTTGCGGGCCGCGCCGTCGCGCTGTTCTCGGACGAGGAGTTCGCGCAGCAGGTCCGTGCGCGAGGGGGACGGGGCGTCTACGCGAACTCGGAGAACGCCATCGGCTGGGTCGCGGAGCACCTCGGCGACACGCCGCTTCCGGGGCACGTCGACCTGTTCAAGGACAAGGTGCGCTTCCGCGAGCTGGTGGCCGACCTGTTTCCCGGCTACCGCTTCTGCGGCCTGCGCGTGAGCGAGCTGCGCGACTTCGACGTCGCGTCGTTTCCGGCGCCGTTCGTCGTCAAGCCGGCCGTCGGGTTCTTCTCGATGGGCGTGCACGTCGTCGGCGACGCTTCCGAGTGGCCCGGCGTGGTCGACGAGATCGAGCGCGAGGTCTCCTCGTTCGCGGCGATCTATCCCGAGGCGGTGCTCGGGCTGGAGCGGTTCGTCATCGAGCAGGTCATCGAAGGCGAGGAGTTCGCGGTCGACGCGTACTTCGACGATGCGGGCGAGCCGGTGCTCATCAACGTCTACACCCACCTGTTCGCTTCGGCTGACGACGTGAGCGACCGCGTCTACTACACGTCGGTCGAGACGGTCGAGCGGCTTGGCGGCCCGGCCCTCGAGTTCCTGCGCGAGGTCGGCCGGCGCGCTGAGCTGCGCGGCTTCCCGATGCACGCCGAGCTGCGCATCGACGCGGACGGCGCCGTCGCGCCCATCGAGATCAACCCCCTGCGCTTTGGCGGCTGGTGCGCCACCGATCTGGCCCACTTCGCCTATGGCGTGAACCCGTACCGCTGCTACCTGGACCGCACGGCGCCGGACTGGGAGGCGATCGCCGCGGAGCGCGGAAGCGCGGTGAACGCGATGATCGTGTGCGACCTGCCCGCCCACGTGGACCTCGCGCGTATCGAGTCGGTGGACTACGAGCGCTTCTCCGAGCGCTTCAGCGACCTGCTGGAGCTGCGGCCGACGGACTTCTCGCGCTACCCGGTGTTCGCGTTCGCGTTCGCGCGGGTGCCGGCCGACGACCTGAGCGAGCTCCACGCGCTGCTCGGCGAGGACCTCTCCGGCTACTTGGAGATGCGGTCGTGACCCGGGAACCTCAGCGCGCCGCCGCCGATGCGGACCGCGAGAACACCGAGCTGTGCGCCCGCTGCGGAGGCATGTGCTGCAGCCTGTATCTCGCGATGGACGAGAACGGCGACTACGTTGGCGAGGGCTGGCTGCCCGACTACATCGACCTGTGGCTCGAGCGCTTCGTCGCGAGCGGGGCGCTGCGCCGTCAGGGCGGCGAGTACGTCGCGGGCGAGGCGGGCGTCGAGCCGCTTCACGACCCGCGCATCAGCCACCTGCCCACGCCCGAGGGCGAGGCGTACCGGGCGGGGCTCCCCGCGTGGGTCGAGACGATCAAGTGCCAGTTCTGCCACCCCGACAGCGGGTGCCTGTTGCCGCGCGAGCGGCGCGC
>CAZCRB010000213.1:0-2359 GCA_964500985.1 uncultured Eubacteriales bacterium | reverse complement strand
CCGCTGCCCAGGTGCGAGCTCGAGATGTAGGGGTGCGTCTCCATCGAGTCGACGCCGGTCGCGTCGTGGCAGCCGCCGGTGCACGACTTGGTCGTCGGTGCCTTGTTGTCACCGTGGCACGTCAGGCAGTCGGTCACGGTCGAGTTGGTGGTGATCGAGTCGGCGTGGATCACATCGAGGGTGCCGGTGTGGCAGCCCTTGCACTTGGTGTCCGCGGCCACGTTCACCGTGTTGTGGTTGGTGTCGGCGAAGTTGTGCTTGGTGGCCGTGCCGACGTGGCAGGAGCTCGCTGCGCCATCGATCGGCGACCCGGAGCCACACGTGAAGTCGTAGGTGCCGAGGTTGTAGGGCGCGTAGGTCGTGTGGCACGCGGCGCACACGTTGCCCGAGGAGGTCTTGGCGCTGGTGCGACGGTGCTCGTCGATCATCAGCGTCTTGTGGCACTGCGTGCAGGTGTAGCCGTTGTACGTGCCGGCAGTGTGGGTGGCGTCGTGCGAGAACGACGTGCCGTGAGCCGCAGTGCGTTCCGGATGACAGGTGACACACTTCGGTGCGATCGTCGCCGGCATCGTCTCGTAGACGCGCACGGCGTCAACCACGCCATAGTTCGCGCGCGCAAGCGGGTTGCGCGTGTTGCTGAGCTTGACCTTGACGGTGTGGGAGCCAGAGGCGAGCTTGCCGCTGCGATACAGGACCTGCTGGAAGGCGGAAGCAGGCGCGTACGCATCGACCGTGGTGACCATCACGCCGTCGACCCAGATCTGGAGGATACCGCGGTACGGATCCTTGTCGCCGACGATCTCGAACATCTCGCCACTGAACGTGAGGGACATCTCCGCGCTGCTGCTCGTACCGGCGCGAGCGGAACCGCCGGAGAAGCCGCTGTGGATGAAGTCCTTCCACGTACCGACCGTCGAGACGACCGCGGATGCCGGGTCGTCGAGGTTGTTGTAGCTCTCCTTGATGACGGCTTTGCGGCCCTGCATCGCATCGATGCTATGGCAGCCGCTCGCTCCACAAGGAGTGGGGTTGGGGTCCGTCCACTTGAGGAACATGTCCCCGCCGGCGACACCGAGACCCATCTCGCTGCCATTCCACGGCGTCTGCTTGTACGCCGTGTAATCACCGTTGGTGCTCGAGATGCCGTTCATCGCGTGGTTCGCGTGAATCGGAGCCGGATCAGCCGCGTGGCACGTGCTGCACGAAGCCGGAGCGTGGCACGAGGCGCACTCGCCTGCCGCAGTGCTGCTCAGGGTGCTGAGCCAAGTGCCCTGCTCGTGGATCGCGTGGATCACACCAGGCGTCGTGTCGACGGACTGGGCAGAGGCGAACGAGCCCTGCGGTCCCAGCCAGGTAGGCACCGCGAAGCGGGACGAGGTCCCCCACCCCATGTGACACACCGCGCCGCAGTTACCACCACCGTTGTGATACGGGTGCGTACCGACCAGAGACGGAACGTGGCACTTGGCGCACGCCGTGTTCTTGTCGACCGCCGCAACGGTGAAGTTCTGCATGCTCGAGTGACACGACATGCATTCGGGGTTCTGCGTGACTGCAGCCGCACTGCTCGCAAACGCGAGTGACAGCGCGAACACCGCTGCAATGACGACGAGGACCCCCCAGGTCCGCCGGCTCTTGCTCATCCCTTTGCCTTCCGCTCCGTACCGCATTACGTGAGTGTCAACGAACCGCGACAGCCGCTGCCCCCAGCGACCATCGAACGAGCCTCCAAGCGATCAGATCGACCACCGAACAGACCTCTCCCAGTGATAGACCTCAAAGCATTATTCGGCATTAAGCGGGCTGGGGTCAATCGGAATTCCGCGGAAAGTCCACATTCTCCGCGATACGACAAGCCCCTCGGGGTATAGGGAGTGGCTACGGCTGTGATTTCCGTCACACTTGCGGACCGCCGTCCCCTCACGCCTGTCTGGACCGACCCGGAGGTGCGCCGGTCAGCGCGCGCCGCGCCCCGTGAGCACGACCCGGATCGTCTCGGCGACGATCTGCGCGTCCATCGCCAGGTTCTGATGGAACATGTAGATGAGGTCGTACTTGAGCTTTCGCTCGGGCGTGGTCGCGTATCCCCCGCTGACCTGCGCGAGGCCGGTAACGCCCGGCTTGACGGCGAACCGCTCGCGGTAGCCCGGGATCTCGGTCAGGTACTGCTCCACAAAGAACATGCGCTCGGGGCGCGGGCCCACAAAGCTCATGTCGCCGCGCAGGATGTTGAACAGCTGCGGCAGCTCGTCGATGCGGTAGTTGCGCAGGAACCGCCCGACGCGGGTGATGCGCGGGTCGTCCTCCTCGGCCAGAACCGGACCCGAGAGCTTCTCGGCGTCTTTGACCATGGTGCGCA
>CAZCRB010000212.1:0-2373 GCA_964500985.1 uncultured Eubacteriales bacterium | reverse complement strand
CGTGCTCGTGATGCTGCCGCTCGTGCTCCCGCCGGTCGTGACCGGCTACTACCTGCTGCTGCTCATCGGCCGCCGCGGTGTCCTCGGTCGCGTGACCGAGCAGATAACCGGTACCGCGGTCGGGCTGACGTTCTCGTGGCAGGCGGCGGCCCTGGCCAGCTTCGCCATCGCGTTGCCGCTCGGCGTGAGCACGGCGCGCTCGGCGATCGCGGCCGTCGACCCCGGCCACGTGGCGACCTCGTACACCTTGGGGCGCAGCGAGGTGGAGACCGCGCTGCTGGTCGTGCTGCCGCTGGCCGCGCGCGGGATCGTGGCCGGGCTCGCCCTCTCGTTCGCGCGGGCGCTGGGTGAGTTCGGGGCCACCGTCATGGTGGCGGGCAACATCCCCGGCAAGACCAACACCATGGCCCTCGAGATCTACAACGCGGTCCTGTACGGAGACTGGCGCACCGCCAGCGCGTACGTGGTGACCTTCACGCTGCTCTCGGCCGCGATCCTGCTCGGAGCCAATCGTCTCGCCGGCGCGGCGGTGCGGTCATGAGCGGGTTCGCAGTGTCGCTGCGTCGCAGGCTTCCGGGATTCTGCCTCGATGTGAACTGGGCCGTCGACCGCGGGTTCACCGTGCTCTTTGGCTACTCGGGCTCCGGCAAGTCGCTGACGCTCTCGATGATCGCGGGGACGGTGCCGGCCGACACTGGGCGCATCGCCGTTGACGGCGAGGTGCTCTTCGACAGCGCCGCTGGCGTGCTGGTGCCCCCACAGCGCCGCGGGTTCGGTTATGTATCGCAGTCAGCAGAGCTGTTCCCGCACATGACCGTACGAAGCAACATCGACTATGCGCTCGGCAAGACCCCCCGGGCCCAACGACGCGCGAGGACTGACGAGCTGCTCGAGGCCCTGCGCATCGCCGACCTAGCCGACAAGCGTCCGCATCAGATCTCGGGAGGCCAGCGTCAGCGCGCGGCCCTGGCCCGAGCGCTTGCCCCCCGCCCCCGGGCGCTTCTGCTCGACGAGCCGTTCTCCGCACTCGACCTGCCGGTCCGTGTCGAACTGCGCGAGCTGTTGCGTCAGGTGCATCTGCTCGAAGGCATACCAGTGGTGATGGTCACCCACGACCTGCTCGAGGCCTGCGCGCTCGCCGATACGCTCGTGGTGTACGGCGGCAACGGTGTCGTGCAGGTCGGGGCGCCCGCCGAGCTCATCGGCGACCCCGGGACGCCGGCGATCCGCCGGCTGCTACACGCGATGGAAGTGCCCGAGCGACTACTCGCCCGAGCCTGACGAGAGGAACAGACATGAGGCTTTCCGCACGCAACCAGCTCGAGGGAACCGTGGTGTCGGTCGTCAACGGCCCGGTCACGGCACTCGTCAAGATCGACGTCGGCGGTGGTCAGCACGTGAGCGCGACGCTGACGTCGGAGGCTGCGGCCGACCTGGACATCGAGGTCGGCAAGCCGGTGGTCGCGATCTTCAAGGCGAGCGCGGTCATTCTCGGCGTCGAGTAGCGCATTGCGCGCAGGGCCATGCGCGCCGGGGTCATGGGCGCGTGCGGCCCAACCGGTCGCGCTAGTCCTCGATGTCGTACTTGCGCATCTTGTAGCCCAGCTGACGCGGCGTGATTCCCAGAGCGCGGGCCGCTTTCGCCTGCACATGCGCGTGAGTACGCAGCGCCGCCACGATGCGCCGGCGTTCGAGTGCCTCAACCTCCTCGTCCAGCGTCAGGCCGCCCGTTGCGCTCTCGTCCGGGGTGTCGTGCATCAGGATGTGCATCGGCAGATCGCGCGCGGTGATCTCGTCGCCATCGGCGAGCACGACGAGTCGCTGGATGGTGTTCTCCAGCTCGCGGATGTTGCCCGGCCACGGGTAGCTCAGCATCCGGCGCATCGCGTCGGGAGAAAGGGCAAGCTCAACGCCGGCTGCGCGAGAGAAACGCTCGAGGAAGAACTCGATCAAGACCGGCAGGTCATCGCGGCGTTCCCGAAGGGCGGGCAGGAATATCGGCACCACGTTGAGCCGCCAGTACAGATCCTCCCGGAATTCGCCGGCCTTCGACATCGCCTCGAGGTCGCGGTTGGTCGCCGAGACGATCCGCGCGTCCGTGGTCAGGGTCTTGGTGCCGCCCAGGCGCTCGAACGTGCGCTCCTGCAAGACGCGCAGGAGCTTGGCCTGCAGCGCGGGCGTCACGTCGCCCACCTCATCGAGGAAGATGGTGCCGCCGCGCGCGAGCTCGAAGCGGCCGGGCTTGCTTGCCACGGCTCCCGTGAATGCCCCCTTCTCGTAGCCAAAGAGCTCGGCCTCGAGCAGGTTCTCGGGAAGTGCGGCGCAGTTGATGGCGATGAACGGGCCTTTGGGTCGCAGCCCCTGGTAGTGCAG
>CAZCRB010000211.1:0-2380 GCA_964500985.1 uncultured Eubacteriales bacterium | reverse complement strand
GGCGGCGTGCCGGTGTTCGGGCTGTGCGTGGCGCTCGTGTTCCTGATCCAGTGGCTCGCGTTCATCCCCGCGTACGTCCGTCAGACCGAGCGGTTCTTCGACCTGACCGGCGGCCTCACCTACATCGCGATAACGCTGCTCGCCGCGGCGCTGGTCGTCCCCCTCGACGCGCGGACGCTGCTGCTGGCGGCACTCGTGATCGTGTGGGCGGCTCGGCTCGGCACGTTTCTGTTCCGCAGGGTCCGGCGGGCCGGCAAGGACGACCGGTTCGATGATCTCAAGCCGCACTTCGTGCGCTTCCTCAACGTCTGGACCATCCAGGCGCTGTGGGTGACGCTGACGATGGCTGCCGCGCTCGCGGCGATCACCTCACTGCAGCGGGTCGCGCTCGACCTGTTCGCGCTGCTGGGACTGGTGGTGTGGGCGGTCGGTTTCGCGCTCGAGGCGGTGGCGGACCTGCAGAAGAGCCGCTTTCGTGCCGACGCCGGGAACAAGGGCGCGTTCATCCATACCGGCCTGTGGGCCTGGTCGCGCCACCCCAACTACTTTGGCGAGATCGTGTTGTGGGTCGGTGCGGCGCTCATCGCCGGACCCGCGCTCCAGGGATGGCAGCTCGTCACGCTGGTCTCGCCCGTGTTCGTGTTCGTGCTGCTGACGCGCGTGAGCGGTATCCCGTTGCTCGAAAAGAAGGCCGACGCCACGTGGGGCGGCCAGAAGGCGTACGAGGAGTACAAGTCGCGCACCTCCGTCCTCGTACCGCTGCCGCCACGCCGCTGAGAACGCAGACGCCCGGGCCCCGTGACCGGAAGGACCCGCACATGCCCGCAGATCCGACCCCCGGATCCCATCGCCGCTTCGCCATCGTGACCGACAGCACGGCAGACATCCCTGCGACCCTCGCGCAGCAGCGCGACATCACGGTCGTGCCCATGACCCTGACGATCGGTGAGGAGACCTTCTCGGACGGTGCGCTGACGCAGCAGGAGTTCTTCGACCGCATGCGCTCGGCCGCGGCGCTGCCGACCACGTCGCAGCCCAGTGTCGGCGAGCTCACGCGCGCCTATGCGACCGCACTCGAGACCGCCGAGTCGGTGATCGCGCTGCACATCTCGTCGAACCTCTCGGGGACGTGCACGGCAGCGCAGGCGGCGGCTGAGCAGTTCGAGGGCCGGGTGCACGTCTTCGACTCGCGCAACCTCTCGTGGGGTCTCGGCTGGCAGGTCATCGACGCCGCCGACGCCGCCGACCAGGGCCTGAGCGCACCCGAGGCGCTCGCCAGACTGGAGCGCACGCGCGCGCAGATCAGGCAGATCGTCAGCCTCGACTCGCTCGAGAACCTGCGCCGCGGCGGGCGCATCGGCGCGGTCGCCTCCGCTCTGGGCTCGATGCTGCGTCTCAAGGTGACGATCGCGGTGCAGCCCGACGGCACGTTCGCACCGATGGGGCGCAGCCGCGGCGACGCTGCGGCCCTGAACCACATGCTCGCCTGGATCGAGAAGCAGATGGGAGACGCTCGCGCCGGCCGCTTCGCGGTGGGCCACGCGATGGCTCCCGAGAAGGCCCTGCGCCTGGCCGCCGCGATCAAACAGCGCTGGGAGCCGACCGAGCTCGTCATGTACGAGGCGGGCGCCGCTATCTCGACGCACGCCGGCGTCATCTGGGGTACGTCGTTCTGGCCCGGGGAGTGAGCGGGGTCTAGGCGTAGCGCCAGAAGGGGCCCCTTGCGGGACCCCTTCAAGACGAGCGTCAAGACCACGGCGGGACTAGCCCGGCTGGCCGGCCTGCGCAGGACCGATGCGGAACGGCCGCATCATCTCGTTGTCCTCGTGTTCGACGATGTGGCAATGCCAGGCGAACTGGCCCGGGTTCGCGAACCGGGCGCGTATCCGCGTGACCTCGCCGGGATACGCGGTAACGGTGTCTTTGAAGCCGCTCTCCCACGCCTCCGGCGGACGCACCACACCCGTGAGCGCGATGGGCCGCACAGGCTCTCCGGTGCCGGGATCGAGCACGAGCGCCTCTCGGTTGACCACCTCGAAGGCGACCTCGTGGACGTGCATGGGATGGGCGTCCGCGGTCGTGTTGTAGAACTCCCAGACTTCGGTGTCGCCCACTGCGGGGTTCTCGGTGACCGGCTCCATCCACATCTTGTGCGCCGGCATCCCGTCGGGTCCGACGGTGCCGAGCATCGCCTCGGCCGGACCGTCCCAATACATCGACATCATCTCGAGCAGCGCAAGCGGACGCGTGCGCACCGGCGCCGGCAACGGCGCGATCGGCGGCAGCACGAGAAACGCCGGCGGAGTCGACGGATCGGGCGCCAGTGGTGCGGTCACGTTGAACTGCATCACCTTGCCGGTGGTAAGCGGGTCCGAGGACA
>CAZCRB010000210.1:0-2381 GCA_964500985.1 uncultured Eubacteriales bacterium | reverse complement strand
GGCGTCGAGCACAAGGAGCACCTCAAGAACCTGCGCGAGCAGGTCGACATCCTGACGCTGTCGGCCACGCCGATCCCGCGCACGCTCCAGATGTCGCTTTCCGGCGTGCGCGACATGAGCGTCATCGACACGCCGCCGCCCAACCGCTTCCCGGTCTCGGTCCACGTGGGCGAGTGGGACGAGGACGTCGTGTCCGGCGCGATCCGGCGCGAGCTCGAGCGCGGCGGCCAGGTCTACTACGTGTCCAACCGCGTCAAGTCGATCGACGACGCCGTGCGCCGCGTGATGGACGCCGCCCCCGAGGCGCGCATCGAGGTCGCGCACGGGCAGATGGGCGAGAAGCAGCTCGAGTCGGTCATGGAGCGGTTCTCGGCCAACGAGATCGACGTGCTCGTGGCGACCACCATCATCGAGAGCGGCATCGACAACCCGCACTCCAACACGCTCATCATCGAGGACTCCCAGCGCCTCGGTCTCGCGCAGCTCTACCAGCTCAAGGGCCGGGTGGGCCGCAGCCACGTCAAGGCGTACGGCTACTTCCTGTTCCCGCGCGAGGCGGGTCTGACCGAGCAGGCCATCGAGCGCCTGACCGCCATCAAGGAGCACGACGACCTGGGCAGCGGCATCCGCATCGCGATGCGCGACCTCGAGATCCGCGGCGCCGGCTCGCTTCTCGGTGCCGAGCAGTCCGGCAACCTCTCGGCGGTCGGTTTCGACCTGTTCGCCCAGATGCTGTCCGAGGCGGTCACCGAGGCGCGCGGCGAACCGGTCGTGGCGCACCCCGACATCCGCGTCGACCTGCCGGTCGCGGCGTTTCTGCCCGAGGTCTACGTCGACGCCGTCGACGAGCGCGTCTTGTTCTACCGCCGCCTGGCCGGTGCGCCGACGATCGAGGGCGTCGAGTCCGTCGCCGCCGAGCTCGCCGAGCGCTACGGCGCGCTGCCCGAGCCTGCGCGCAACCTCGTCGACATCGCGCGCATCAAGGCGATGGCGGCCGACCTCGGCATCACGTCGGTGGCCGTTCCGCGCCGCCGCCTGACGCTGTCGCCGGTCAACCTCACCGACGAGCAGCGGGGCAAGCTCGCGGCCCAGGGAGCGGTGTTCCTCGACCGCAAGAAGGAGCTCGCGTTGCCGCTGCAGTATGGAGAGTCTGTGACCGAGGCCACGCTCGGCACTCTCAGTGCTATATACTCTCGTGAGTCCGGCAGTGCATTTCAGGAGGAATGACCAGTGAAGCGGATCCGCATCGTCCTGAGCCTCGTGCTCGTCGCGGCCTTTGTGCTTGCCCTCACCGGCTGCAGCGACAAGAACGTCGCCGCCAAGGTGAACGGCGACGAGATCACCATCGATGAGCTCAACGCCCAGGTCGACCAGCTCAAGAAGCAGTACCCGCAGATGTTCGAAGGTGCGGACGGCGAAGGTCGCCTCATCGACTTCAAGCAGCGCCTGCTCGACAACCTCATCAGCGCCAAGCTCGTGCAGCAGGCCGCCGAGGACAAGGGCATCAAGATCAGCGACTCCGACGTCCAGAAGCAGATCGACCAGCTCAAGGCCGGCTTCAAGGACGACGCGCAGTTCCAGGAGGCCCTGAAGAGCGCCGGCATGAGCGCCGATGGCCTCAAGAAGCAGATTCGCGAGCAGCTTCTGACCCAGAAGCTCATCGAGTCGCTGCAGTCCAACGAGAAGGCCAGCGAGGCCGACATCGCGGGCTACTACGAGAAGAACAAGCAGCAGTTCTACCAGGAGGCCGCGAAGCGCGCTTCGCACATCCTGTTCAAGCCGGAGGACAAGAAGACCGCCGAGAAGGTGCTCGCCGAGGTCAACGGCGGCGGCGACTTCGCCGCGCTGGCCAAGCAGTACTCGGTCGACACGGCCACGGCGAGCAAGGGCGGCGACCTCGGCTGGCCGAGCACCCCGTACGTGCCGGAGTTCCAGGCCGCGCTCGACAAGCTCAAGAAGGGCCAGACCTCGGCTCTCGTGCAGACCCCGTACGGATGGCACATCATCCGCGTGACCGACACGCGCCCTGCGACCCAGCAGACGCTCGCCGAGGTCAAGACGCAGATCGAGCAGATCATCTTGCAGCAGCGCAAGGCCGACGCGTACCAGAAGTTCATCGAGGGCCTGCGCAAGGACGCCAAGATCGAGATCCTCATCCCCGAGCTGAAGGCCGGAGCCAAGGCCTCGACGGAGACCTCCAAGTCCAAGTAGCGCCGTCGGTCGGGGGAGCGAAGAGCGGGTGGATCGTCACGGGTTCGACGAGTTCGTCGAGGTTATCGCGCGGCTGCGCGCCCCCGACGGGTGCCCGTGGGACCGTGAGCAGACCCACCGCTCGATCGCGAAGAACATGGTGGAAGAGGCCTACGAGGCCGTCCACGCCA
>CAZCRB010000209.1:0-2415 GCA_964500985.1 uncultured Eubacteriales bacterium | reverse complement strand
AGTAGTCCGCACACCCCACTCGGTGAGTACACGAAGGCCCCGGCCGCGCGAGCGGTCGGGGCCTTCGTCATCTCGAGGGAACGGACGCCTTGGGCCACGGCGGGTGGTCCACCGGCTGCGCCGTCCCCTCTCGTCTACTGCAGCGCCGAGTAGAACGCGTTCTTGGTGGCCTCGGTGACCGAGACCGAACCGCCGAGCACGAGCCCTTGGGTGACCTCGGCCTTGTTCGCCGAGGCGAAGGCCGAGCTCGCGGGCGCGAGCGGGCTCGCGTCGGTGTAGAGCATCACGCCGTCGAGCAGGCCGATCATCGCGCCGCCCGTCAGCGCGTCGGGCAGCTTGTTGGCAAGCCCCATCGTCTTGTAGCTCACGAGCCCGCGGTCGTGGCCGAACTTCGCGATCGAGACCGCGGCGTCGATGCGGTTGGTGGTGCCCGCCATCGCCCCGCCGCTTGCCTGGGCACGCGAGGTGCCGGTCAGATAGGCGTAGTTGACGCCGTAGCGCGGCTTGCCCGCGTACGCGGCGCTGCCGAGCACCGCGCCCGCCTCGGCGGGGACACTCCCGCCCCGCACGCCGAGCAGCGCGTAGTGCGCGTGGGCGGATATGGGGGAGGCGGCCAGCGCGTCGTAGAAGGCGCGCGGGTTCTCGACGTTGGCGACGAGCACGCCGCCCACACTCCCCTTGCCGCGCGCGGCGAGCTCACCGGGGAGGCGGTTGGCCATCTTGGCCGAGACGACGTAGCGGTTCGCGCCGTCGATGCGCTCGATGCTTCCCGAGCCCTTGAGGCCCGAGAGCTTGTTGTAGATCGCCTTGGGCACGCTCGTGGTGCCGCCGATCACGTGGATGTTGACGCGTCCGCCGTTGGCGTTTCGGATGGCGGAGATGAGGTTGGCGGTCGAGGCGTCGAGGCGTGCAGACGGCGTGAGGAGGATGGGCGCGTCCCAGGCGCCGGCGAGTCCGGCGGCCCCGAGCGGGTCGGCCATCGCGCGGTCCTCGCCGCAGGCCACGATCACGTCGGTGTAGCGCAGGTCGGGCTTGACGGCCTGCGCCATGAGCACGGCCACCGAGTAGCGGTTGGGGCCGTCGGCGCGGGTGACGGTGGCGGCGGCCGGCAGCGGCACCAGCGCGACGTCCTTGGTGGTGGTGTCGCCCGCGGCGACCGGCACGTCGGCGAGGGTCTGCGAGGCGAAGCCGGCGAGCGAGTAGGTCACGCCGTAGAGGCCGTAGGGCACGTTCGAGAACGTGTAGCGGCCGTCCGCGCCGGTGGTCTTGGAGGAAACGCCCGCCACCGAGACGGTCACGCCCGCGAGCGGTGCGCCGGTGTCGGAGCGCGTGACCTGGCCGGTCAGCGTGCCGGTGGTGATGGGTTCGGTACCACCGGCCACGGCCCAGTTCGCGCCGTGGTCGGTGGTGTACCAGATGACGTTGTTGTCGCCGGCGGCGACCCAGAAGTTGGAGCTGAACATCTTGACGGTGCGCAGGGTGGATGCGCCGACCAGCTTGCCGTGCCACTGGCCGGTGCCGAGTGTTGAGGCATTGTCGGTCCAAAGGACGGCGCCACCGGCGCCGAAGTTGGAGCCAACCATGACCACGTGGTCCGCGTCGAGGGCGTCGATACCCTGCCCATGGAGCTGGATGACTGTGCCCTCGAGGGTAAAGCGATTCGCGATGACGTCAGTCCATGCGCTCCCGCCGTTGGTGGTGACGTACCAGTGGCGCAACGGCGCCGTCGCGAACGCGACCGTGTCGCTCCCCGCAGCGATGGCGTTGGGTGGGTTGTGGTTCAGCACGCTGCTCAGTGCCGCCGTGTCGGTCGTCCACGTCGAGCCCGAGTCCGCAGTTCGGTACGCCCGGCTTGCCAGCGGTGTGACCACCGACCCGCCGCCACCGGTCGAGGTGTACTCGGTCCCGACCGCCCATGCGACGGTGCCGCCCGGCGCCACGTCGACGTCGATCATCCGCGCGAGGGTGGTCGCGTCCGGAGCCTCAGGATCGGCGGGTGGCGGCTGCAGCGGCCCGAAGTACTTGGTCTCCCACAGCGTCCCGCCGTTGGTGCTCACCGCGATACCGCCCAAGTCCCCGGCGTTGAGGTAGCCGGGAAGCGTCCCCACGACCACCAGGTTGCCGTTGGAGAAGCGGTCGAGCGCGGCGGGGTTCGCGCCGTTGAAGTTGAAGATCGAGGCGCCCTGGGTCCAGCTCGCGCCGCCGTCCGACGTCCCGAAGATGTGGTCGTTGTACTTGCTCACGGCCAGCGCGGTGCGGCTGGTCTCGGCGTTCACGTCCATGAACCAGACGCCGTTGAAACCTCCTGGCGCGGCGGTCCAGTTCTGTCCGTTCGTGCTGGTGGCGGTCACCGAAGCCTGGTTGCCCATGCCGCCGACCACGAACCAGCCGCCGGTCGGAGCGAACGAGAGTCCC
>CAZCRB010000208.1:0-2417 GCA_964500985.1 uncultured Eubacteriales bacterium | reverse complement strand
AAGGTTGCCCTCGTCGCCCCCGTTCGGCAGGCCGATGACCGGCAGACCGCCTTCACGAACATCTCCGATCTGAAGCCGGGTGAACTCGTTCTCATCCATTTCACGGGCAAGAGTTGGGACAGTCCGCAGTTGACGCCGGAGCGCGAGATCGTGTCCCGGGCGGCCCAACCGTAGCGGGTCGGAGTGTCTGACGAGCGCGTCGACCTGACGCCCCACGGCATCAGCGCACTCCGTGCGATAGACTCTGACCTGCGCGTCTCAAGCACAAGCACCTCAAACGCATCCGCTTCACCGGGGAGGGTGACGATGCACGAGAACAGCCGCGGGGGCGGCATCTTGCTGGGAATCGCCGTGTTCTACGCGATCGGAGTGGTGGCGGTCACGATCGCAGCGATCACGAACACTCGTGCCGTCGGCGCTCAGCTCGCAGCCGTGCATGGCGTTCCGGCCCTGGCCGGACTCCCTGCTTTCGCCATAAGCATCGGGGCAGGACTGCTGGTCATCTTCGGGCTCGTCACCCTGAAGCGGGCAGCGTACTGGGCAATCGTCGGCTACATGCTGTACCTGCTCGTGGTGGTGCCGGCGCTTGTGGGCAAAGACGCGTCCGTGTTCGCCAACGTCGTGTGGCCCCTGGTGATGCTCGTGGTGCTCTACGTGAAGCGCAAGGACTTCGGCATCGGGGTTACTGAAGGCACCTGATCTCGACCACCCGTACTGCGACGTCCTCATTCGACCCGGCTGGGCGCACCGACAAGATCGGCGGGTGGCAACGCTGACAGGACCTCTCATCATCGAGCTGCTCGTGGCCGCGGCCGGCATCGCCTTCAACCCGCCCGCCGTGATCGCGGCGATCGTCTTGGCGTCGTCCTCGCGCCCAAAGGCCCTCGCGTTCGCTGGCGGCTGGCTGGTCGGTCTGCTCGTGATCGGCTCGGCGGCCCTGCTCGTCGGGGATGTGAGCGAGTTGCTGGGCGGTCCCACGATGCTCGCCCTCGTCGCGAAGCTGATACTGGGCGCGGCGCTCGTGATCTGGGCGACCGTCAAGTGGCGCAAGCGGTCTCAGTCGTCCGGCGCCGATGAGGTGCCGGGCTGGATGAGCTCGCTGACCGGCCTGTCCTCCCCTCGCGCCTTCGTGGTCGCCGCGGCGTACGCCTCGCTCAACCCCAAGTCTCTCGCGTTCGTCGTCGCGGGCGTGCTGACGATCCTCGGGGCGTCGCTCGGGATGGCGGCGGAGTGGGTGATGCTGCTGCTGTTCGTGGTCATCGCGAGCTTGAGCGTCACGGCGCCCGTAGCGCTGACCGTGCTCGCTCCCCGTCGCTTCGCCGGCCCGCTCGCCTCCGCCGAGCTCTGGCTGAGCAGGAACGCCTCGACGATCACCGCCGCCATTCTCGGCGTCCTCGGAGCGCTGCTGCTCTACTCGGCCGCGGAGGGTCTACAGGCGCTCATGTGAGCTGCGGGTGGCGCCGGCCGACGGATCGAGGCGGTCGCGAGGTAGACTGACTCGGGGGCGCTCGGCCGGGGGCCGATGCGACCCGCGTCGGACGCACCAACGGGAGGAGTGGCGCGTGGAAGACTGCGTGTTCTGCGACATCGTTGCCGGTAAGGCCCCCTGTCACAAAGTCTGGGAGGACGACGAGCACCTCGCGTTTCTGTCGATCTTCCCAAACACGCGCGGCTTCACGGTCGTGATCCCCAAGCGCCACTACTCGAGCTACGCGTTCGCGTTGCCCGACGAGGTGCTGTCCAAGCTGATCCTTGCCACCAAGAGCGTCGCCCGTCTGCTCGACTCCAAACTGGACGGCGTGGCTCGCACGGGCATGTTCTTCGAGGGCTACGGCGTCGACCACGTCCACGCCAAGCTCTCGCCGATGCACGGGACGGCCGAACTGACGCACTGGCGCCCGATCCTCGGCGACGTCGACAAGTACTTCGACCGGTACGAGGGCTACCTGTCCTCGCACGACTGGCGACGCGCCGACGATGCCGAGCTGGCCGAGCTGGCGGCGTTCCTCCGTGGGTGAGGGGGCGGTCCGGAGCCAGGCTCCGGTTCAGATCGACCGGGCCCTCGAGACCGACCTGGAGGCCATCGGCCGGCTTCACGAGCACTTCTGGGGCGAGACGTCCGACGCCGGGGAGATGGCCCGGACGCTTCGCCGTCTCGACGCGGACCCCGACCACGCGGTGCTCGTCGCCCGGATCGACGGCGCGTGTGTCGGCACCGCGACGGGCGTGGTGTGCCACGGGTTGTACGGGGGCGCTGACGCCTACCTGGTGGTCGAAGACGTGGTCGTCGACCCGGCCCACCGTCGCCGCGGGATCGGCACCGCGCTTCTCGGCGAGCTCGAACGGTTCGCTCGGCAGCGCGCGTGCAAGCAGATGATCCTGCTGACCGAGTCGTGCAGGCACGACGCTGCCGCGCT
>CAZCRB010000207.1:0-2430 GCA_964500985.1 uncultured Eubacteriales bacterium | reverse complement strand
CCGGACCTGTGCCCGGCCTGCAAGCACCCGCAGTCCTACTACGAGGTCCTGGCCGAGAACTACTAGGCCGCACCCACGCATGAGAAACGCCCCGGTCGCGCACATGGCGGCCGGGGCGTTCGCGTATCCGGGGCGGCGAGTCCTCGCCTACCAGGCGTACGCGTCGGGGTCGGGCCCGAAGCGGTGCCCTCGGTCGAGCGAGAAGATCCGGTTCATGTCGGCGTCGGATAGCTCGAAGTCGAAGACGTCGGCGTTGGCGGCGATCCTCTCGTCATGGACCGACTTGGGTATCACGATGAACCCGTTCTGCAGCACCCAACGGATCGCCACCTGCGCCGGGGTCTTGCCGTGCCGCGCGCCGATCTCGACGAGGACCGGCTCCTCGGTGACGTTGCCCTTCATCAGCGGGGCCCAGGCCTCCAGCGCGATGTCGTGCTCCGCGAGGTACGCCTGCAGGCCCGGCTGCTGGAGCCAGGGATGGAACTCCACCTGATCGACAGCGGGCGGCACGTCTGCGATCGCGAGCAGCTCGTCGAGATGGTGGGGCAGGAAGTTCGATACGCCGATGGCGCGGGTCAGACCGCGCTCGAGCGCCTCTTCCATCCCGCGCCACGTGTCCTCGATGTGCTCGCGGATCGGCCAGTGCACCAGGTACAGATCGAGGTAGTCGGTGCCGAGGCGCTCCAGCGAGCCGGCGATCGCCGCAAGCGTGCCCTCGAAGCCCTGCTCGTCGTTCCACACCTTCGAGGTGAGGAAGAGGTCCTCGCGGGGCACGCCGCTCGCGCGAACCGCACTGCCGACGCCTTCCTCGTTGCCGTACAGCGACGCCGTATCGATGGCGCGGTACCCGTGCGCGAGCGCACTCTCGACCGCGCGCTCGACCTCGTCGCCCGCAGCGGACTTGTAGGTCCCCAGCCCAAGACGCGGCATGACGACGTCTCGGCCTATCTCGATCACCGAATCGATGGCCAAACGCATGGAGGCGACCTCCTGTTGCGACGGGTAAGCTCTCGCCGGCCGGCAAGAGACGGAAGGGCTGTGGGGCTAGGCCGCGTCCTGCGGGTCCGGGGCGGCCGCGTGCCTGTCGGCGCGCATCTTGCCCGCGAGCCACAAGGCGAGCACGAACTCGGCGACGGCCCACACCAGCGCGAGCACCGCGTCGGACGAAGCCACTCCCACCTGCTCGCGCAGCTGGTCACCGCTGGCCCCGGGAAGTGCCGCCAGCATGACGACACCGGCGATCGACAGCACCATGATCACCGCGCCGATGATGGTCCACGTGCGCTGGCGGGCCACGAAGCGCTCCAGGGAGAAGCGCGGACGAGACCCCTCGACGACGTCGAGACGCAAGGTCTCTCGTTTCCACAGCATCGCGTTGGCGTTGGCTCCCGCCCACAGGCGCATGACGCCCTCGGCGAACTGGGAGATGACGGTCACGCCCACGATGCTCGCCTCGAGCGTCGTCTGGCCGAACGACCCGGTGATCATCAACAGGAAGATCGGCAGCAGCAGCGTGAAGAGCCAGAAGAACAGGATGGGCCAGGTGCCGTAGGCGACCGCCCAGAACGCGGGAACGAAGAACGCGCCCCAGTTGAACCGGTCCAGCTCGCGGGGGAACTCGCCGCCGCCGAACGGCGACTCGATCGCATGGGGAACCGTCTCGTACGTGAAATCGACGCACTCGGACCCGTGCCCGTTCTGGCACGCGCCTTCCTCGTCGACCCAGATCCACTCGCCGCACTCGCGGCACCAACCCGCACGGGGCATAGCGCGCTCCTTTCCGCGCTGTCAGTGTGCCACACCACGGGCGCCCCGCGCTCGGACGGCACACGAACCACACGAACGGGCCGGCCCCACAGGGACCGGCCCGCATAGCGCATCCGGCGACGCAGCGCCCGAACGGGGCTACGGCGTGATGTGCGCGACGATCCCGCCCGGCTCCTGCGTATGGTCACCCACGGTGATCAGCGTGGCCAGACTCGGATCGTTCGTGTCCTCGAAGAACTCGATCCAGGGGCCGCCACCAGCCGGCTGGAAGCCCAAGATGTAGTCGCCGTACGGCAGACCCCACAGCTGGAAGTCGCCGTTGGAGTCCGGGCCGGTCCCTCCGACCCAGCGCCAGCCGCTGCCCAGGTCCGCGAGCACCGCGACCATCACGTTGCTCGCCGGATTGTCGCTGTCGTCGAGCACCTGCCCGCTGATACCCCAGCCGTGCTCGAGGAGCACGTCGGGGCGGGTGACCGTCTGACCGACCCCGACCTCGAAGCCCGTCTCGACACCACCCTCCTCCCAGCGCGGCGCGCCGTTGCTCTGGACGGTCACGTAGCCCGGGGTGTTGTTCGCGTAGAACAGACGGTAGAGCCCCGGCGGCACCGGGATGCGGTAGAAGCCGTTCTCATCGGTCCCGGCGCCGGTCCAGCCGGTCCACCA
>CAZCRB010000206.1:0-2440 GCA_964500985.1 uncultured Eubacteriales bacterium | reverse complement strand
CGACCATGACGTCGACGGCCTCAGCGAGCTCCTCGGCGGACTGCTGGCGCTTGCCCGTCGCCGAACAGATGGTGTTGACCACCCGCAGGTCGCGCGTCAGCGGGAGCAGCGCGTCGACCACCTCGGTCAGGCGGGCGAGCGACTGCGTGGTCTGGACGACGACACCGACCTTGCGAGACGGCAGGCGCTCGGGGAGCTCGTCGGCGCACTCCACGACGATCGCGGTCCCGCCGGCGTGCGCCATGATGCCTTCGACCTCGGGGTGGTCCGCCTCGCCGACGATGACGATGGCGTAGCCCGCGTCTTTGAGGGCCTCGGCGGCCTCGTGGGCCTTGCTCACGTGCGGACACGTCGCGTCCACGACGTCGAGACCCTTCTCACGGGCCTGCTCGATGATCGCGGGGTCGACCCCGTGGCTGCGGATGACGAGCGTGCCGGAGTCGGCGTCGTCGAGCGAACCAGCGACCTCGACGCCTTGCGCGCGCAGCGCGTCGACGGCCTGGGGGTTGTGGATGAGCGGACCGAGCGTGTGGACCTCGGTACCCTTGCTGGCGGCTTCCTCGGCGAGCTTGAGGGCGCGCTCCACGCCGTAGCAGACACCCGCGTAGCGGGCCACTTCCACGCGCATGGCTACTCCCCTTTCAGCTCGTCTCGCATCGCGGCGATGCGGCGCATGACCTCGTCGGTCATGGCGGCGACCTTCTCCTTGCGAGAACCCTCGAAGTCCTCGGGACGTACCGGCTCGCCGTAGCGCATCCGCACCTTGGTCAGGCGCGGGAACCGGGCACCCGGCGGCCACGCCTCGTCAGTACCGACGATACCCACCGGCACAACGGGAACCCCGGCGCGCAGGGCGATGAACGCCGCGCCGCCGTGTGCCTCGCCGAGCTCGTCCGGGTTCTCGCGGTGACGGGTCCCCTCCGGGAACACGCCGACGAGGTCGCCTTGCTCGAGCAGCCGCGTCGCGGTCTGGATGGCGGTGCGGTCGGAGCCGGTGCGGTCCACGGGAAACGCGAAGAACTGCGCGAGCGACCACCCGAGCCAGCCCTTCCACAGCTCCACTTTCGACATGAAGTGGATGGGGCGCACGCCGCCGCACCACAGGAGGATCGGATCGAGATACGAGGAGTGGTTGCCGGCGATCACGGCGCCGCCGGCCGGGACGTTGTCGATCCCGTCGAAGCGCGTGCGGTACAGCGCGAGCGCGATGCGCCCCGCAGTGTTGCGAACGAAGTGGCCAAAGCCCCAGCCGGGAGCGTCGGGGCCGCGCATCGGGCGACCGATCTTGTCGGCCGCCTTCACGAGCGGGCCTCGTTGGCGAGCTGCTCGATGCGATCGATGACCGCTTCGATGCTCAGGCCCGTGGTGTCGAGGTGTACCGCGTCGTGGGCGGGCTGAAGGGGCGCGACCTCGCGCGTGGAGTCGAGCTCATCGCGACGGATGATCGACTCGCGCACGCCCGCCGGATCGACCAGGACCCCGCTGGCGGCCTGCTGGGCGGCACGACGGCGCGCGCGCTCCTCGGGAGAGGCGGTCAGAAACACCTTCACCTCCGCGTCCGGGAAGACCACGGTGCCGATGTCGCGGCCCTCGACCACGATGTCGGAGGTCTGCGCGATGGTGCGCTGCTGGGCGACCATCGCCTCGCGCACGCTGGCCATGCGGGCGACGGCCGACACCGCGTCGTCGACGCGCGGGGTGCGGATGGCGGAGGTGACGTCGTCGCCGGCGATCAGCACACGGCTGGGCAGCGGCTCGTCACCCTCGTGGACGAACTCGATCGCGTCGGTGCTCGCGATGCGGGCCACCCCCGCCTCGTCACTCGGGCGCAGGCCGCTCGCCAGCGCACGGAAGGCGACCGCGCGATACATCGCCCCGGTGTCGAGGTAGTGGAAGCCCAGACGCTCGGCCACGAGCTTGGCGACGGTGGACTTGCCGGAACCCGCGGGTCCGTCGATTGCGATGATCATGTGTGTGCGTGACTCTCTCGCGAATGCGTGCCGGTCGTGTGGGATTGTACCGCTTCAGCGAGCGAGCGCGGCGAGGTCCGAGGCGAAGCGCGGATAGCTCACGTCGACCGCGTCGAAGCGCGTGATCGACACCGCTTCGCGCGCGATCAGCCCGGCGAGCGCCCACGTCATCGCGAGCCGGTGATCGGCAAGAGAGTCGAGGCGCGCCCCGGCCAGGACGGCGGGTCCGTCGACCTCGAGCCAGTCCTCGCCGGTGCGGACGGTGACGCCGAGCGCGGCAAGGCCGTCGGCCACTGCCGCGAGGCGGTCCGACTCCTTGACCCGCAGCTCGCGGACGCCCTCGAAGCGCGTGGTGCCGGTGGCCTGGGAGGCCACGAGCGCGAGCACCGGCACCTCGTCGACGAGCGACGGGACTTCCTCGGCCACGACGGTGGTGGCGCGCAGGCCAGGCGTGTGGGCGGCTGTCAGCG
>CAZCRB010000205.1:0-2504 GCA_964500985.1 uncultured Eubacteriales bacterium | reverse complement strand
TCCCGAAAGGCCGGCCCCCGGATGCCCAAGCGCACGATCGCCGTCATCGACGGCAACAGCCTGCTTCACCGCGCCTTCCACGCGCTGCCGCCCACGATGACGGCCCCGGACGGCCGCCCCACGAACGCGGCCTTCGGCTTCCTCCAGATGCTGGTCAAACTCATCGCTGATTTCGAGCCCGATGGCGTGATCGTCGCCTTCGATCGCGGCAAGCCGGCGTTTCGGACCGAGGCCCTCGCGCAGTACAAGATGCATCGCCCGCCGACCGACGCGGCGCTCAAGGCGCAGTTCCCCATGATCAAGGAGCTCCTTGAAGCCCTGGCGGTGCCCATCGTGGAGCTTGAGGGGTGGGAGGGCGACGACATCCTCGGGACCCTGGCCCGCCGCGGCGAGCAAGCCGGGCTTCACGTGCTGCTCGTGACCGGTGACCGGGACGCGTTCCAGCTGGTCACCGACGATGTCCAGGTCGTCACGACGCGCAAGGGGATCACCGACATCGCGCTGATGGGCCCCGCCGAGGTCGAGGAGCGCTACGGCGTCACGCCCGCCCAGGTCCCGGACTATCTGGGGCTGAAGGGCGACACGAGCGACAACATCCCGGGCGTGCCCGGAGTGGGCGAGAAGACCGCGGCGAAGCTGCTGCAGGAGCACGGCACGCTCGAGGCGGTCCTGGCCGCCGCTCCCGGCATCAAGGGCAAGTTGGGCGAGAACCTGCGCAACAACGCGGACGCGGCGTACGCAAGCCGGACGGTCGCGACGATCGCGTGCGACGTGCCGGTCGACATCGACCTCGATTCGGTCACCTTCGGCGGGTACGAGCCGGCGCGGGTGGCCGAGGCGTTCGGTGCGCTGAGGTTCACGTCGCTCCTCGAGCGGGTGCTCGCGCTCAAGACCGGGTCGGGCGCCGCTGGCAGGGCACAGCGACCGGCCGCGGCGGGCGAGGCCGGGGCCGCTGCCGCATCCGCCGGTGAGCCGTCGCCGGGCGCGCCGCAGGCCTGTGACGCGCTCGCCTGCGTCGAGGCCGCCGACGCCGCGCGCGTCGTGGGCGAGTGGACCGCGACCGGGCGCTGGCTCGGCGTCGCCGTCGGCGAGAGCACCGACACGCTGTTCGCCGAGGGCTTCGAGCTCGCCGTCGCCGCGGACCGCGTCGCGGTGCTGGCCGCCCAGGATGCGCACGATGCCCTCGACGCGCTCTTCGCGCGCGGCCGCGTCGCCGCAGGTGACATCAAGGGGTTGATCGAACAGGCGTGCCCCGCGGACTCCGCTGTCCCGTGCTCGCCGGCCGCGGCACACGCCGACGGCGCCCGGTTGTTCGACTGCGCACTGGCCGCCTACCTGCTCGAGAGCAACCGTTCGAGCTACGACCTCGGGGCGCTGCACGCGGACTATCTCGGCTCGCCGCTTCCCTCGGCCGACGGCGGCCGGCCGCACGCCGCGGTGCTGGCGCAGGCGGCGGCCGCACTCGCCCCCGAGCTGGAGAGCCGCTTGGAGGCCGACGGGTCGCTCGGCGTCTTGCGCGAGATCGAGATGCCGCTCGTGCCGGTGCTCGCGCGCATGGAGCGCACGGGCGTGGGCATCGACACCGCCGTTCTCGACGCTCTCGGTGCCGAGACGCGCGCGGGCATCGATGCGCTGCGCGATGAGATCTTCGCGCTCGCCGGCTGCGAGTTCACCGTCGACTCACCCAAGCAGCTCGCCGAGGTGCTGTTCGAGAAGCTCGGATTGCCGCCGCAGAAGAAGACCAAGACGGGGTACTCGACCGATGCGAGCGTGCTCGCCGCACTCGCGCCGCTGCACCCCATCGCCGCCAAGATCGTCGGCTACCGCGAGCTCACCAAGCTCACCAGCACCTACATCGACGCGCTGCCGCGGATGCTGGGCGAGGACGGGCGGCTGCACACGAGCTTCAACCAGACCGTCGCGGCGACCGGGCGCCTGTCGTCGAGCAACCCGAACCTGCAGAACATCCCCGTCCGCACGGAGCTTGGTCGGCGCATCCGCGCCGCGTTCGTGCCGGCCGAACCGGGGCACCTGATGGTCTCGGCGGACTACTCGCAGATCGAGCTGCGCATCCTGGCGCACCTGTCCGGCGACGCCGGACTGATCGAGGCGTTCACGAGCGGCGCCGACTTCCACGCCGCCACCGCCGCCCGCGTGTTCGGGGTCGAGGTCGACGCCGTCGAGCCGGGTATGCGGGCGCGGGCGAAGGCCGTCAACTTCGGCATCGTCTACGGTCAGACCGCCCACGGGCTCGCCGACTCGCTCAAGATCACGCACGCGGAGGCGCAGGCGATGATCGACCGCTACTACGACGCGTACCCCGGCGTGCGCGCCTACCTCGACGAGACGGTCGCCGCGGCGCACCGTGACGGCTTCGCGGTCACGCTGTTCGGCCGCAAGCGGCGCATCCCGGAGCTCCGCTCCTCGAACTACAACCTGCGCTCCTTTGGCGAGCGCACCGCGATGAACCATCCCATGCAGGGCACGGCCGCCGACATCATGAA
>CAZCRB010000204.1:0-2531 GCA_964500985.1 uncultured Eubacteriales bacterium | reverse complement strand
TCTCGCCGGACTCGAACTTCTCCTCGATCTTGCTCCAGGCACGCTCGTACTCGGCGCGCTTCTTGGAGAGGATCAGGCGACCGTCCTTGTCCTCCTTCTGGAGAACCAGGGCTTCGACCTCGTCACCGACGGACACGATGTCGGCCGGATTGGCGTCCTTGCGGATGGACAGCTCGCGTGCGGGGATGACACCTTCGGACTTGTAGCCGATGTCGAGCAGCACCTCGTCGCGCTCAACGCGAACGATCGTACCGCTGACGAGATCGCCGTCATCGAAGGCAGTCATCGTGCCATCGATAAGGGCATGCATCTCCTCATCGGTCAGATCGGTCTGCTCGAATCCGATGCTTCCGTTCTGCTCACTCACTTCTGTGGCCCCTTCCAAATTCGGGGGCCCCATCGGTCATGTCCGTCGCCTACGGGTCGTCGTCGCTTACAAAGCTATCCGTCGCCTACAGGTGTCTACATGTCGTCGGGGCCTACATGACAGTTGGCTCTCGACGGGTACGCGAAACGGCGGCCCCGCTGATGAGCCATCGCGTAGTGTATACCACGGCGCCGGGTGGTGCCACAGTCTGGAGCGGCCGATTCTCTCAGCCGAGCGCCAGTATCCTCCACACGACCCACACGAGGGCCATTAACAGGATCAGTGTGGCGATCTTTGCGGCGAAGTGGGCGCCCGAACGCGCATCGGCGTGGACGGCGATCGCGCGCGGCTCGAGGGAGCGCGTGCTGTGGCGCATGCCGGTGTTGACGAGCACGTGCGGCAGCCCCCAAAGGAACCCGCCGACGGCGACGGCGATCACGACGAACTGTCCGAGCGTCAGACTCGCCAGGAACTCCTGCATGCGTACGACCCCCCAAGGATGTGTGACCCACGTCACAGTTGATACCGCGCCCCTCCCGTTTCCTCACGCCCTCCCTCCCCGCGGCCGGGCTTGCGCTCGCGTTGGGGGCCGGAGGGGTATCCTTGGATGGGGCAGGACAACACCGAAATGGGAGGTTCGATGTCGCTCAGCGATTCCCGCCGGCTGCGCACGAGACTTCGCACGCTCGCGCAGGGCTACCAGGGGTTTGGCGTCCTGCTCACCACGATCGTGGCCACGGTGGTCGCGGCGGCGCTCGTCGCACCGACGGGCAGCGGCTCGCTGCTTCTCGTCGCCCTTGCCGCGCTGTCGCTTGTGGTGGCCGTCGAGGTGACGATGGCGGGGCCGCGCATCCGCCGGCTCGGACGCATCGCCGCACTGGTGGCCATCGCGCTCGTCGCGCTCGCCACCACCACCGGCGACGACCTTGCAGCGACAGCCGCCTACTACCTGCTGATGTCCGCGATGGTGGTACTCGTGCCCATCGCGATCGCCCTCAGGTTGCGCGAATTCGACCGGGTCACCGTCCAGATGGCGATCGGCGCACTGTGCATCTACCTCCTGGTCGGCCTGTTCTTCTCGCTCATCTACTCCGCGCTACAGCACTACACCGGTGAGTTCTTCGCGTCCGGGCCGGCACAGAGCGTGTCGGACTTCGTGTACTTCAGCTTCGTGACGCTTGCCACGGTCGGCTATGGCGATCTCGTGGCGGGCACGGACGTCGGGCGGCTGTTCGCCATCTTCGAGGCACTCATCGGACAGCTCTACCTGGTCACCGTCGTGGCGATCATCGTCTCGAACCTCGGCCGAAGCATGACGCCCGGCCAGCGCGCCGCGATCGGCAATCCCCACCGAAACGGTCGCGCCGAGAGCGCCGAGACGTCGCCAGACACGAAGCACGAACAGCACGCCGCTCCGACGTTGACCGACGAGGTGAGCCGCTACGTCCCCGCGGACGGTCTCGCCCTGTGGGCCGCTCGCTACGCGCAGGAGTCCGACGCGCGGTCGGACTTCGCCGGCATCCGGGAACTGCACCACGAGCGGGTCTTGGGCGAGTACGACGCCGCCTTGTTCCGAAAGAGCGAGCGGGGCCTGGTCAAGATCGTCAGCACGGAAGAATCGCCCCGGGCCAAGGCCGCGTGGGGCGGCGCCGTCGTCGGTGCGGTTCTCGGACTGATCTTCCCGCCGACCCTCCTGCTCACCGCGAGCGGGGCGGGCGTGGGCGCGATCCTCGGGCACCTCTCGGGCGGTATCGCGCGCGACGACATCAAAGAGGTCGGCGAGATGCTCGATGCCGGCGAGTGGGGCATCGTGCTCATCTCCGAGCCCACCGAGCAGGCCGACGTCGGGCGGCTCATGGCCAAGGCGCAGGAGACGATCTGCAAGACGATCGAGACCAACTCGGGCGAGCTCGCCAAGGCGATGGATCAGGACTGAGGCGCCCGTCGTCTACTTCGCGCTCGCCCAGTTCGCCCCGTGCGCGACGCCGACGTCGAGCGGCACGGCGAGATCGGCGACGCCCGCCATCGCCTGCGCCGCCATCGCCTCGAGCCGGTCCACTTCTCCGGGAGGCGCCTCGAAGACGAGTTCGTCGTGCACCTGCAGCACCATGCGGCTCTCGAATCCCTCCGTGGCAAGCCGCCGGTCGACCTCGAGCATGGCGAG
>CAZCRB010000203.1:0-2537 GCA_964500985.1 uncultured Eubacteriales bacterium | reverse complement strand
GCGGTCGACGAGGTGGCGCGGGCCACCGCGGTGCTGCTGGACGGGCTCGTCACCAGCGCGCCCAAGCGTGACCGCGAGGCCGAGGCGCTCAAGGCGCACGAGCGGGCACTGCGGCGGTTCGGTGAGTAGGGCTCCCGCACCGGGAGAACATCAGGACCCGAGGGAGGTCGCGGCTTGAAGGGCGGTGCGCACTTCGCCATAGGCGTCTGCACCGCCGGGTTCGCGTTGTGGTGCCTGCGAGAGACGGGCGCGGAGCTGAGCACCGCGACGCTCGTGATCGGATCGGCGGTGGCCGGGGCCGGGGCGCTCGCGCCCGACATCGACCATCCCGGCTCGACGGTCAGCCGCCGGTTGCCGCGGCGGGTCGCCGTCCACGGCTGGCGCCTCATCGTGCCGGTGCTCGCGCTGGCCTTCGGCGCCTGGCTGCTCGGCGCGCAGGGTGCGGCCCGCGGGGTGCTCGCGGCGCTGCGGCCGGTTCTCGAGATCGGGGTGGCGCTGCTCGTGCCGGCCGTCGCGCTCGGCGTGCTCTCGCGCGCCATCTCGCGTACGCTCGGACACCGGGGAGCCACTCACTCGCTGCTCTTCGCGCTCCTCGCAGGCTGCGCGGTTGCCGCACTGTGTGCCCGGTTCGGCTTCGATCCGCGATTCGGTGCGCTGTTCGGCCTTGGCTGGCTCACGCACTTGGTCGCCGATGCCACCGGTCGGCGCGGTGTCCCGGCGCTGCTGTGGCCACTCGCCGGCAGGAGCTGATCCAGCGTTGGAAGGAGCAGGCATGAAACGGGCACGATTGGTCGCTGCGGCGCTGGCGCTCGTCTTGGCGGCGACCGTCGTCGGCTGCGCACCCGGCACCTCCGACACGCAGCCGCCCCCCGCCGCCGAGATCAGTGAGGGCGACCGTGGCGTGACCCAGCAGATCGAGATCGGCCAGGAGATCCGGCTGTCGCTGGACGCCAACCCGACGACCGGCTACTCCTGGTCCCTGGATGGACCGCTTCCCGCGCAGCTGAAGCAGGTCGGCGAACCCACCTTCACGGCGCAGTCCGACGCGCTCGGCGCGGGCGGGGTGCAGGTGTGGACGTTCGCGGGCGCGGCCAGCGGCACCGGGGAGCTCAAGATGAAGTACTGGCGCTCCTTCGAGCCGAGCGCTCCGCCCGCCGACACCTTCCGTATCACCGTGGACGTCAAGTAGCGCCCGCCCGAACCAGGAGTCCCCATGCGCATCGTTTCGCCGACCCGAGCCTCACACACCTACGTCCAGCGACTCCTCGCCCCGCCGTCGCGCGTGTTCCCGCTCCTGTGTCCGGTGCGCGAAGCCGACTGGATCGCGGGCTGGGACCCGCTGCTCGTGGTGAGCGACTCGGGGCTCGCCGAGCGCGACTGCGTGTTCCTCACCGCCGCGGAGCCGCACGATGCGATCTGGTACGTCACGCGCCACGAACCCGCGCAGGGCTCGGTCGAGATGCTCAAGATCACGCCCGGCGTCACCGCGTGCCGGGTCTCGATCGATCTGGCGCCCGCCGCGCACGGCACCGATGCCACCGTGACCTACACGCACACGAGCCTCGGCGCCGCCGGGGACGCGTTCGTGGCGGCCTTCACCGCGTCGTACTACGACGAGTTCATGCGCGACTGGGAGTCTCGGCTCAACCACTTTCTCACCACCGGCGAGTGCCTCGCCGGTGACCGGGACTGAGGGCGTGAGCGGGAGCGCGATCCGCGGGTTCTCGGATATTTCACCCGGGTGATATTGACACGGCCCATTTTACCCGTATAGAATCCTCGGCACCACCTAGTCGAGGAGTGATCCCGTTGTACGTGCTGCCGACATCCATCATCGCGTTCGCCGGCCCTGAGCTTGTCGCATCCGGCGAACCCGTCACCGTGGCCGTTGCGGTCAAGCAGCTCGCCGACCGCGACCCGTCGGCCACCGTCCTGGTGTTCGACGCCGAGACCAGCCGGCCGGTCGAGCTCGACCTGCGCGGGTCGGTCGACGACGTGGCGGCCCGGATCGGATCGCAGCAACCGCCCGCCGATGACAGCGGACCCTCGATCGGCCCCGAGAACGTCGAGGCGACTCGGGCCGATGCCCCAGCCGACACGCCGGTCGCCCCGCGCTCGCCCGGCCGCCCCAAGCTCGGCGTCGTGGGCCGCGAGGTCACGCTGCTGCCGCGGCACTGGGAGTGGCTCGCGGCGCAGCCCGGCGGGGCCTCGGTGACCCTGCGCAAGCTCGTCGAGACCGCGCGCCGCGAGGGTGTCGAGGCCGACCGCGTCCGCCGGGCCCAGGAGGCGACCGACCGGTTCATGCTTGCCCTCGCCGGCAACGAACCCGGCTACGAGGCCGCCGCTCGCGCGCTGTACGCCGCTGACCGCGCGGGCTTCGAGACGGCCACGGCCGGCTGGCCGCGCGACGTGCGCGACCACGCCCGGCGACTTGCCGGCGCGGCCTTCTCGGAGGCGTGATGGACACCGCTGACCGCAAAGAGCTGCTGCGCCGCTACAAAGAGACCGCGCTCGAGATGGGCGTGTTCCGCGTCAGA
>CAZCRB010000202.1:0-2554 GCA_964500985.1 uncultured Eubacteriales bacterium | reverse complement strand
ATCCATTCACACAGTTCGTCGAGCCCCTCATCTTTTGTACACGAGGTCTCAAAAAAAACGATGGAATCGTTGATGGATCTGACATCTTCGTAAAACCGCTTTTTATCGAAATTCGTATATGGAAGCAAATCAATTTTGTTCAAGATAACTGCTCCGGATTTCTCGAATGCCAGAGGGTATTTGAGCGGCTTATCGTTCCCTTCGGTTGTACTGAGTACCGTTATTTTGATATCTTCCCCAATCTCAAATTCTGCTGGGCATACCAGATTTCCAACATTTTCAACAACCAAGAGTTCCAACCCATCAAGGTTGAGGCCACTTAGTGCGTCCCGGATCATATAGGCGTCCAGATGGCAAGCGCCGCCAGTGTTGATTTGTACTACCGGCACTCCCTGAGACTCAATTCTTTCCGCATCCATCGTTGTATAAAGATCACCCTCAATAACAGCAATTTTTAATTCAGGTCTCAGTCTTGTAATAATTTTTTCCAGAATAGATGTCTTACCAGAGCCTGGTGAACTCATCAGATTGATAACATATATATTTTTTTCGTCAAGTTTTTCTTTGTTAATGGCAGTAAGTTCGTCATTGGCTTTTAAAATATTAGTAACAACTTTAATTTCGCTCATTTTAATTTTCCTTCTTTCATTTTAATAAATTTGTATAAAACAGTGTTTTTTATTAAAACCACTGAAATATCCGGGGTATTATACGCAAGTTAAAATAGGATCCTTTCGTCCACAAGCAGCGCCTTTAAAGCCGTTATCTATTTTTATTAAAACGCAGGCTTTAGGGCAGCCTAGGCAGATCATGCCGGAATCGGACGTCCTTTCTGCTTTTGAAGAATGTGGTTTAGTCTCCTGGCAAATTGTACCGCTGATGACCAATTGCGCTGCAAGACGACCAACGCTTTCAGCCTCAAAGGTTACATCATCGACAGCATCATGAACGTAACAGGCATTTCCGCATAAAAACAGCCAGTCAGGGCACCTGCCTCCAGAGCAAGCTTCCTCTGCCAGTTCACATTCAGGGATAAGACCGATTGATGTAATGAGCGTGTCACAAGGCAAAAAATCTTCATGTGAGTTGAGAAGATTCTTGATTGTCACGCCTGTAATTCTGCTTTTCCCATGAATTTCAGCTACTGTACAGCAGGTTCTTAACTCAATATTATATTTTTCAAGACAATTGACTCGGTTTCGCTCCAGCCCGCCGCATTTTTCTTCTTGTTCGATGACCGCAAGCACATCTTTCCCCATTTGCTTCAGCTGACGAGCCATAATAAGACCTACATCACCTGAACCGAGAATTACAAATTGATTGCCAATTTCATAACCCCCGATGTTCATCATTTTCTGTGCCATACCAGCGGTGAAAATGCCTGATGGACGCATACCAGAGACCGCGATGGCCCCAATTGGACGCTCCCGACAGCCGGAAGCAAGGATCACAGCTTTTGCCTTAGCCTCACAAAGGCCACACTTTTCTCCACTTAAAATCACTGAGCCATAAGGCTGAAGATTGATTACAGCTGTTGATACAAATACGTCAACATCTGATTGCTCAATTTTTGTAATAAAGCGCTCCGCATACTGAATACCAGTAAGCTCTTCGCCAAAATAGCTGAGCCCAAAACCTGTATGAACGCATTGCTTTAGCACACCGCCAAGTTTCTCCTCACGCTCAACAATAAGTATGTTGGAAACACCATGCTCTTTCGCACTGAGGGCCGCTGCCATGCCTGCCGGTCCGCCACCGATGATGATTAAATCATACGCGATCATTTTTGTGCCCATCCTTTTTTCCCGTTCCAAATCATATAAGAACCGGGGCCGTCCTTAGCTACCGCATCGACCGAAATATTTTGCTCGCGTGCTAAAAGCTCAATGACCCGTTGTGTACAGAAGCTGCCCTGACATCTACCTGAGCATGCCCCTGTCCGTCGTTTAACTCCTTCGACGGTCACCGCGCCCGGTTTGCGCCGAATACTGTCGATAATTTCTCCTTCGGAAATATTTCTGCATCGGCAGATTACTTTTCCATAGGAGGAATTTTTTAATATAATGTTGGAACGTTCCTGGAATGAAAGGTTATTAAGTCTTAAAGGTGCTGCCCTCTGCGGATTGAACTCCGGATTAACCTCAGCTCTTAGTAAAGATGATATTCTGTCTGCTACAAAGCAGCCAAGCTCATTTGCACAAGTAAGTCCCGGTGTCTTAATGCCAATGAGGCTTATAAATACTGGATTTTCCTCTGATTCAACAATAGTGAAGCCACTGATAGTCTTTTCAATAGGCACATACGAACCGCTGGTGGAATCGAGATGCACGTAACAAGGATTCGGCCTGATTGCACCAAATGACCTGATTACATGTTCCATCGGAAGTGCAGGAATAACTTTGGAGACAAGTTTCATGAGTTTTTCCAGACCGCTACTGGTTGTTTTAAAAACATCTTTTTCATCTGAGGAATTTTTTGTTGGGCCGATCAGTATGTTCCCTTCTACAGTTGGGACAAGTGTCAGGCCTTTGCCCTTTTCCTCAGGCTCGTGAAA
>CAZCRB010000201.1:0-2556 GCA_964500985.1 uncultured Eubacteriales bacterium | reverse complement strand
GGAGGACGAGCCCGAGTGGACCGCTGAGAGGATCCTGCAGCATGCCGCCCGAGCCACTGGATGACGCACGCCGACTCGCCCGGCGCGTCGAGGAGCTGGAGGAGTCCGTCCGAATCCTCCAGGCCGAGAACCAGCGACTCGCCGCGAGCGCTGAGGACACGCTGCTCCTCAGTCTCATCGCCGAGGAGATCAACCCCGCTGAACACGCCGAGCAGGTCCTCGCCCGCGGCTTGGAGCGCATCTCCATCCTCAAGGACATCCCGTACGCCGCGTGCTGCCTGTCGCGCGACGACGGCATGGTCCTCCTCGCCTCGTTCTACCAGTACGGCAGCGACCGGGACGAGTCTCTCGACCTGTGGCTTCCGCCCGAGCTGATCGACGAGGCGCGCTCGGGACCGATCCACCTCACGGCTCCGGAATGCGGACGCATCCGGCTCCCGGTGCGGCTCAACGGCCAGCCACTCCAGCCGCGCTCGACGCTTATCATCCCGGCGTCGGCGGGTGCCGACATGGAGCTCGTCTACGTGTTCGCCGACGACCGCACCGACGACCGCCTCTCGCGGCTCTCGGTCGTCCTGCACCGCGCCATCGAGATGATGGCGTCGAGGATCGAGATCCTCGACCTGCTCGACACTCAGCGCAAGCTCAATGCCGAGCTCAACCACGCGAACGACGCGCTGCGGGCCGCGACGCAAGCGAAATCCGACTTCCTCGCCAACATGACCCACGAGATCCGCACACCCATGAACGCCATCCTGGGTTTCGCGCAGCTCATGAGGCGGGACCCGGGACTCACCGACGAGCAGCGCGAGCGGCTCAACATCATCAACCGCAGCGGCGAGCACCTTCTCACACTCATCAACGACGTACTCGAGATGAGCAAGATCGAGGCGGGCGGCAGCACCTTCGCGCCCAGCACCTTCGCCCTTCGCCCCCTACTCGAGGACCTTGCCGCGGTGTTCCGGGACCAGGCGGCTGGGAAGGGCGTCGCGTTCACGACCTCGGTCGCCGAAAATCTCCCTCCCGCGATCACCACCGATCAGGGCAAGCTGCGCCAGGTGCTCGTGAACCTGCTGGGCAACGCGGTCAAGTTCACCGATCGCGGCAGCATCGAGTTGCGCGCGAGCTGGCGCCCGCTCGATGCGCCGACCGTCCTCCTCACGTTCGAGGTCGCCGACACCGGGGTCGGCATCGCCCCGGACGAGATGGGCGTGCTCTTCACGAAGTTCGGCCAGACCGCCAGCGGCCGGGCGGTCACGGGCGGCACGGGCCTCGGGCTCGCGATCAGCCGCGAGTACGCCGAGTTGCTCGGCGGCCGGATCGAGGCGGAAAGCGAGCCGGGATCCGGCAGCACCTTCCGCTTCGAAGTCCCCGCCGAGACCGACGCGATACCCGACGTGGTGCCGGCGGCACGCGCCGAGGCCGTAGGACTCGCCGCGGATCAGCGCCGCCCGAGGATCCTCGTCGCCGACGACTACGCCGAGATGAGACTCCTCATCGCCCAGATGCTCGAGGAGGTCGGGTTCGAGGTCGTCACGGCCAACGACGGAACCGAAGCGTTCGAGCTGTTCACCAGCACCGCCCCCGACGTCCTGCTTCTCGACATGCGCATGCCGGGTGCCGACGGCCGCGCCGTCATCTCCGCCGTTCGAGGGGTCCCCGGCGGCGCCAACGCGAGGATCGTCGCGATGACGGCGAACGCCTTCGTGGAGACCCGAGATGCGCTGCTCTCGATCGGCGCCGACGCCTTCCTCTCCAAGCCCTTCAGCCGAGAAGAACTGCTCGACGCGCTGCACGAGGTGTTGGGTGTCGAGTACGAGTACGACATGCCGGGTCCGTGCGCGCTCTCGGGAGGTCGCGCGGTCCCCATCCCGACCGAAGCCGCCCGCGTCGCCCCCTGGAGCCTGCCCGAGGACCTGACTGAGCGAATCGCGGCCGCGGCGACGCGTGCCGACTTCGACGCCGTGATCGAGCTGGCGGCCGAGTGCGAGGGCATCGACCCGGCGGCGGCGCTGGAGCTCACGCGGATGGCCGGCGAGTTCGACGCGGCCGGCATCCTGGCGCGCCTCGACCCGACTGGTGACTGAAGCGGCGATCGCCGCGCGCGCTCGGCTGTCTTGGGCTACCCGCCGCAGGGACCCGAGTGGGCGGTGACGTACTCCCGGTACCACGCCATTGCAGCGAGCGCCCGGACCGCGGCGACCGGGGAGTACAGGATCACCGGGGTGTGACGGGCACCGCTCGCGAAGATCGCGGCCTCGAGCGGTCGCAGCGGGACGTTGATGATCGGCTTGCCGGTCTGCTCCATCAGCTCCGAGACGCGCTCGAGGAAGGATGTCTCGGCGAGGCTGAAAGGCTCCCGACCCGGCTCGCACGGCTCCGTCTCGGGTGCGACGTCCGCCCCCCACCCGGTCGACGGGCTACGCAGAATGCCGAGCACCACGACGGCGTCCACCTCGTCGCTCTCGGCAAGTACCGTCAGGGTGCGCTCCGCCAGGTCCGGGTCGGTCGCGGCCACCAGGTCGATGGGATTGCCGCGGCTCCAGTACCCCGGCA
>CAZCRB010000200.1:0-2557 GCA_964500985.1 uncultured Eubacteriales bacterium | reverse complement strand
GCTGGGGCATCGAAAGCACATCCGACAGCCGCAAGGGCATGGGCTCCGCGGCAGCTGGGGCCGGTACCGGAGCCTCTATCGGCACGCCGCCCCCCGCGGCTGGGGCAGCCGGGGGCTCATCCGTCGGAATTCCAGGGGGAGACACCACGGCCGCGGCTACAGGCGCAGCCCCACTTTGCGTTGCCAAAGGCAGGTAAAAATAAATGGCTGCCGTCGTCAGGGCGATACTGCCGCCGGCGATAACCCAAGGCAGAACGGAAGAACGACGGCTCGGAGGAAGGGAACGTACCTCGTTGGGCAGGGCCCGCTGCACTTCTCCTGCCTGGCGCTGGTCCAGATCCTGCAGCATCTGATTGATCAGGCTCATGGCAACCTTTCTACCACCAGAGACGGAGCGAGCGGGTGCCTTCCGTATCCCGGGCGGCAGCCTTGATGTGCTTACCCCTTACTTGGAAGAGTCCCTCGCCGAATACGGCCAGCAGGGCCTTGTGGGCTAGGATGTTGATCAGGCGGGGCGTACCGCGGCTGGCGCGGTGCAACCCCTTGATGGCGCCAGAGGAAAACAGCTCTTCGCCCCGATAACCGCCCACCCGCAGGCGGTGGGCCACGTAGGCCGCCACCTCACGACGCCCCAGTCCGGGCAGGCGGTAATGGAAGGCGATCCGCTGTCGCAGTTGCCGGATTTCCGGCATACCCAGTTTTTTGTCCAGCTCCGGCTGTCCCAGGATGACCCACTGCAGCAGTTTGCGTTTTTCTGTTTCCAGATTGGAAAGCAGGCGCAGGGCCTCCAGACTCTCCAGCGGCATGGCCTGGGCCTCGTCGATGCAGACCACGGTGGACTTGCCCTCCCGGGCGATATCCAGCAAACGCTTGTTGAGGGACTTGAGCAGGTGGTACTGATCGATATCCGGCGCCACCTTCAACCGCAATTCCTCAGCCAGGGCCAGGTAGAGGGTACGGGGCTCAAGGTTGGGGTTGGGCAGATAGGCGGTAACGAACTTGTCGCCCAGATTCTGCAGGAGACGGCGGCAGAGCAGCGTCTTGCCGGTGCCGACCTCCCCGGTGATCTTGACGAATCCTTCTCCCGCACGAAGCGCCACCAGAAGGGTATTCAAGGCCTCCTGGTGGCCGGTGGTGGCGTAGACGAAACTGGTGTCGGGCGTAATCCCGAACGGATACTCCACCAATCCGAAATGCTTCAGATACACAGCGCCCCCCCGGCTCCGGCAGATGTCATTGGGGCAGGGTTCTCCGGGGATCGAAATCGTCGATGCGGGACTGGGTGTTCTGCAGATCGGACTGCCAGTCGGATTCGTTCTGGATGACCGTGGGCTTGAGCAGGATCACCAGCTCCCGCTTGTTCAGGGCCTTGGATTTCTGACCGAACAGGTTGCCGAGAACCGGGACCTGATGGATACCTGGCAGACCGTTACTGGTATCGGACTGGTCCTGGGTCATCAAGCCACCGATGGCCACGATCTCCCCGTCGCGAACCCGCACGATGGTATCGGACTCGTTGATCCGGCTGGTGGCCAGGGGCAGGGTCATGGCCAGATCCGTTCCCAGGCTCAGGCTCTTGTTCTTCTCAGTCACCACGCTGATGGAGGGGTGGATGTGCAAGGTGATCAGGCCACTCTCGTTGATCTGGGGCGTCACATCCAGGGCAATGCCGGAGAAGAACGGCTGCAGCGTCACCGTCGGGGTGGTGGTGGTGGTGGTGGAAGCAATGGTGGTGGAACTGACGTTGGTCACATAGTATTCGTCGGTACCGACCTTCAGCACGGCCTTCTGGTTATTCAGGGTGGCGATGCGAGGGCTGGACAGCACCTGGGTATTGCCCTGGGTCTCCAGGAAATTCAGCAGCGCGGCGAAGCTCTTGGTGCGGAATGCCAGGCCGAAGAAGCCGTTAGAGCCTGCAGCCAGAGCGCCCCCTGCACCAGGACTGACCGTGGTACCTGCGGAAGTCAAAGCCCCAGACGGAGACAGCGCCGTAGTACTGGAGGAACCGTTGGCTGCCACGCCAATGGTCGTGTGACCACTGAAGGACGCCCAATTGATGCCCGACTGATAGGCATCGCTCAGGGCCACATCAATGATCTTGGCCTCGAGCATGACCTGGCGTTCGATAATGGCCTGAGTGGCCCGCAGATACTGCTCCACATTGCGCAACTCGCCGGGCATGGCACGCACCAAAATAACCCCCGAGTGGGAATTGATGATGACGCTTCGGCCATCCTCCGTCCCTACGATTGCTCCCAATGCAGTCTTCAATTCATTCCAAAAATCTGCATCCTGCGAAGTATAGATGCGGCTACTGTCTTGAGCCCTCGTTGCACCACTGGCAGCAGTTCCAGACGCACTCATCGCCTGAGACTGCGCCGAGGATGTAGAGCTGCCAGCAGAGCTGGCTCCTGGGGAAACCACACTAATGGAACTGGAGGTTACCCGCACATCACTGGAGCCCTGACGCCGGCCAGCCAGGTAATTAACCTGGAAGACCCTGGTCTGCATCGCATTGGACATGACGGTGATGCGATTGCCCTGCACCCGGAAGTCG
>CAZCRB010000199.1:0-2613 GCA_964500985.1 uncultured Eubacteriales bacterium | reverse complement strand
TGCCGTGCGCGGAGAAGACGGTCCCCAACGACGGGGCGGCTACTTCACCGTGATCTTGCGCCAACCCGAGCTGCCGGCGAGGTACGTGCCGTCGGAGGCGGTCAACGCGCGAACGCGGTAGGTGCCCCTCCTGAGCTTGACCTTGTAGCTCCAAGACCCGCTTTGGGTCGTGTTCACGTAGTACTTCTTGTACTTCTTGTACTTCCGCTTCGAAAGCACCTGCACCTCGAGCGTCACCTTGGTGACGTGCCCCGGAGCCAGCGACCCCACGAGCTTGGTGCCCTTCTTCGCGCTCGCCTTGCCCGAGACGCGCGGGGTGCCCAGCGAGACCGCGACGGGCTGCGCCGGCGGAGTGACCACGGGAGGCGTGATCGTGTACGGCCGCGACTTGAGGATGCCGCCGTTGCCGCCGACGATCCACGTGTTCGCGCCCACAGAGTCGATCGCGGTGACGTAGCACGTGCTTCCTGTCGAGCCGCCGTCCGTCTCGGCGGGGCTCAGCTCGAAGTCCCACGTCGCACCGCCGTCGGTCGTGTGCGCGGCGAAGTCGTGGCGGTACGTGGGACCTGCGGTCGAGGTCCGCTGCTGACCGATCACCCATCCGTCGGTCGCGCTGGTGAACTTGAGGTCGACGAGGTCGAAGGTCGGAGCCCACTTGCTCACGGCGACCGGCGTCCACGAGGCGCCGCCGTTGGTGGTCTTGTACAGCCCGTCGAACGAGTGGACCGCGTAGCCGGTGGACGCGTCGAGGAAGTCGACCGCGATCAGCTCGCCACCCGACGTACCCGCCGTCTGCGTGGTCCAGGTCGAGCCCCCGTCGGTCGTGTGGAACAGGCGGTCGACCCCGTCGTCCACCGAGAAGGCGATCCAGCCGTTGTTGGCGTCGACGAAGTCGATGTCACGGAAGTAGCCGGGGTGGTCGGTCTTGGTCCAGCTCGCGCCGCCGTCCGTGGTGCTCCAGAATCCGCCCCACGCGTCGTTGACGAGCCAGCCGTGGTCTTGGTCGGTGAAGAAGACGCGCTCGCCCACCAGCCCACTCGCCGTGGGCTGCTCGGCCCACGTCGTGCCGGCGTCGGTTGTCCGGAGCACACTGGGGCCCCCGGTTCCGGGCGAACCCACGAGCCATCCGAGCGAAGGGTTGGACGGCAGGAAGAACACGTCGTTGATCATGAGGTTCTTGCCGCTGAGGTCGTCAGTCACCCAGCTCGCGCCACCGTCAGACGTGCGCGACAGCTCGTATCCGCCGGCCGCATAGCCGGTGGTCTCGGACGTGAAGTCCACTGCCGAGAACGGCGTCGCAGACCCTTGGCTACACGGCGCGAAGCTGGTGCCTCCGGTGCCGCTCGCGATGAGCCTGCTGGCGGCGATGGCGTATACCGTACTGGCGGTGGGCGCATCGAAGTTGCTGATGCCGGCAACGGTCGCGCAGTAGGTCCACACCGTCGCGCCGCTGTCGGTCGTCTTGTAGAGCTTCTCTCCTTCGGTCACGGCGAACGCCGTGGAGCCCGTGAGATCAGCGTCACTGAGGTAGACGGCAACCACCGGGTCCGAAGGGCTGTTCCCTACGGTCATCGTGGTCCACGTGGAGCCGCCGTTCGTGGTCAGAAGCACGTCCCCACCGGTGACCGCGTAGACCTTGCCGGCGTTGACGGCTGCGATCGAACCCGTCCAGTCCCCTACGTGGTCGGTGCCGGTGTAGGCGTACTGCTGCCACGTCGCGCCGCCGTCAGCGGTCTTGAGGTATCCCTCGAAGAGGCCGGCCATGTAGGCCGACACCGAGTCAGCGGCCGAGACCTGCGTGGGGTACGTGCCCACAGGAAGTACCTGCTGGGCGACGTTCGTACCGCCGTCCGTCGTGCGCCACACGTTGTAGCTGCCGACGAGCCAGCCGTTGTTGGCGTCGGAGAAGTCGGCGCTGAGGTAGGTGATGTACGGGCCGCCGGTCGACGCCCATGCGTTGGTGGCAGCCCACGTCGCCCCGCCGTTCGAGGTCTTGTAGACGGCACCGTCCGCCGCGATGTAGCCGGTGCTCGCGTCCACGAAGCACACGTCCCAGACCCCGGTGTCCCGATCGCTCGCACCTTGGGGCACGATCGGACCCTGCTGGGTCCACGAGACCCCGCCGTCGGTGGTCTTGATCACCGTGCCGTTGTCGCCCACCGCCCAGCCGATCGAATCGCTCACGAAGTCGACCGCCGACAATGGATTGCCCTGCGGCGCCGGATTCTGCCAGGCGAAGCGGATCGAGGCGTTGAGCGGGGTGACGACCGGCCCTGCATACGACGCTGCGGGGCCGAGCCCGAGCAGCAGCACCGCGACACCGAGCAGGATAGCCAGACGAGCGAACGGGCCGCGCACCGGTGAAGGGGCGGAGACTCCACGACGAGCCCACGAATGCGATGCGTTCACGACGGACCCCCTTGAAACGACGGAACCGTGCTGCCGGGAGCGCACCGCCCGAAGCGAGGCCGGTGGATTCGCGGCGTCAGGACGGCCCGTGCTCGCGCACCGGCGGTCTTGACTGGTTCATCGGCTCGCGCGCGGCTCGACTCAAGGGAGCCGATACACCTGAAGACGGCCCCTGCTGGGCCGCTAGCGCGCCACCGCCACGAC
>CAZCRB010000198.1:0-2626 GCA_964500985.1 uncultured Eubacteriales bacterium | reverse complement strand
GGTTGTAGCCCCACTCGGAGTAGACGTACTTGTGGTCGTAGCCAAAGGGCAGCGTCCCGAACTGCTGGGTGAAGCGGCGCCCGCACCGGTTGTCCTGACCGCTGGCGCAGACGCAGTCGCGACCCCAGTCGCGGATCGAGAGCATGATCTTGGCGAGCTGCGGATCGTTGGTGTAGACCGCGCCCCCCTCGCCCATCGTCATGTGGTGCGGCGGGTAGAAGCTGCTCGTGCCGATATGGCCAAAGGTGCCGGTCTTGCGCCCGCGGTACTCGCTGCCCAACGCGTCGCAGTTGTCCTCGACGAGCCACAGGCCGTGCTCGTCGGCGAGCGCGCGCATCTCTTGGGCCGCGAACGGGTTGCCGAGCGTGTGCGCCATCATGATCGCCTTGGTGCGCGGCCCGATCGCGGCGCGCACGGACTCCACGGTCGCGTTGTAGGTGCCGAGCTCGACGTCGACGAAGACCGGCACCGCGCCGTACTGCACGATCGGCGCGACGGTCGTCGGGAAGCCCGCCGCGACCGTGATCACCTCGTCCCCGCGCTCGATCTTTCGCCCGCCGAGCGAGTCGCTCGTCAGCGCCGCGAACGCGAGCAGGTTGGCCGAGGAACCCGAGTTCACGAGGTATGCCTCGCGCACGCCGAGCCACGCCGCGAAGCGCTGCTCGAACTGCTCGGAGTAGCGACCGTAGGTGAGCCAGAACTCGAGCGACGAGTCCACGAGGTTCACGAGCTCCGCGTCGTCGAAGACGCGGCCGGCGTAGGGCACGCGCGACTCGCCCGCGACGAACTCGGGCGTTGCGGCGAACCGCTCGGCGTAGTACTCGCGGGTCAGCGCGAGGATCTGCTCTCTGAGCTCGTCTGCGCGGTTGGTCTCGGTCACGAGCTACTCCGTCTCTGCCCAGGGCGCACGTGCGGCGCTCGCCAGGGCGGTGTATGCGTTCAGGTCACGCTCGACGAGCTCGACGGCGGAGACGCCCTCGGCGCGGTCGCGATACCAGGCTGCGGTACGCGCGACGGTCTCGTCAAAGTCCCACAGGGGGCGCCACCCGAGAACCGCGGCGGCCTTGGTGATGTCGAGGCTCAGGTGGGCCGCCTCGTGCGGCTGCTCGCCCAGCTCAGGAGCGTGCCAGGCGCCCGAGCCCCACTGGCCCACAAAGCGCTCGGCGACCTCGCCGACGGTGCGCGCACCCGCCGGGTCCGGCCCGAAGTTGTAGGCGCCGGCCAGCGCATCGCCCGCGCGCCACAGCGAGGCCGCGAGGTGCAGGTAGCCCCCGAGCGGCTCGAGCACGTGCTGCCAGGGGCGGACCGACGCCGGGTTGCGAACGACCACGGACTCGCCGCGTGCGAGCGCCCGGGCGCAGTCCGGCACGAGCCGGTCGGCCGCCCAGTCCCCGCCGCCGATCACGTTGCCCGCGCGCGCGGTGGCGACCGACGCCGTGTCGGCGGCCGAGAAGAACGACGCCCGGTACGACGCGGTCACGATCTCTGACGCCGCCTTGCTCGCGCTGTACGGGTCGTGGCCACCGAGCGGCGCGTCCTCGGTGAACGGCACGCCGGTCTCGGGGTTGTCGTAGACCTTGTCGGTCGTGACGTTGACGACGACGCTGACCGAGTCGACGGCGCGCACGGCGTCGAGCAGGTTGGCCGTGCCGATCGCGTTGACCTCGAACGTGTAGGCCGGCTCGGCGTAGCTGCGCCGCACGAGCGGCTGGGCGGCGAGGTGCAAGACGATCTCCGGGCGGACCTCGTCGACGAGCGCGGCGAGCCGTCCGGCATCGCGCACGTCGCCGATGCGACTGTCGAACTGGCCGACGAGCGCGAGCTCGTCAAAGAGCGCCGGGTCGGTGTCGGGCTCGAGCGCATAGCCCGTCAGGTCCGCTCCCAGATCGAGCAGCCACCGAGAAAGCCACGACCCCTTGAAGCCGGTGTGGCCGGTAAGGAGCACGCGCCGGCCGGCGAACACTCCCCCAAAGGGTGCGCTCACGGCTACCAGACCTTCCAGGGCGCCTTGCCGGAGTCCCACAACGCCTCGAGCTGGAGCTTGTCGCGCAGGGTGTCCATCGGATGCCAGAAGCCGCCGTGCTTGAACGCGGAGAGCTGGCCGTCGGCGGCGAGAGACTCGAGCGGCTCGCGCTCGAGCACGATCTCATCGCCTGCGATGCGGTCGAAGACGCTCGGCTCCATGACGAAGAACCCGCCGTTGATCCAGTCGCCGTCGCCGAGCGGCTTCTCGCGGAAGCACGCGACCTCCTCGGAAGCGCCGAGCTCGAGGGCGCCAAAGCGGCCGAGCGGCTGCACGGCGCTCAGAGTCGCGGCCCGGCCCTGCGCCTTGTGGTAGGCGACGAGCGCCGAGATGTCGATGTCGGCGACGCCGTCGCCGTAGGTCAGCAGGAAGGTCTCGTCGTCGACATAGGGCGCGATGCGCTTGACGCGCCCGCCGGTCATCGTCTCGGCGCCGGTGTCGACGACCGTGACGCGCCACGGCTCGTTGGTGTCCTGGTGCACCTCGATGTCGTGGGTGCGCATGTCGAACGTGACGTCGGCGTTGTGCAGCCAGTAGTTGTGGAAGTACTCCTTGATCTGGTAGCCCTTGTAGCCGGTACAGATCACGAAGTCGTTGAAGCCG
>CAZCRB010000197.1:0-2628 GCA_964500985.1 uncultured Eubacteriales bacterium | reverse complement strand
GCCGACGCGCGCTTCACGGCTGGGCGGGATGCTTTGTGTGCCGGGGCGCGCGCCGAGAGCCGCGCTCCGGCGCCAGACACGAAGGAGGCACACGCCGATGAACGCGCTTCTTCTGAGAACTTCCGGGCTGGACAGCGACTGGGCCACCGCGATGGTGGAGATGGCGGTCTCGATGGTGACCGGGGTCGCCCGGGTGATCGCCGTCAAGTCGCTGGGCATCGTCTCGGTCCTCTTCGACGAGACCAAAGCCAGCGCCGAGGAGATCCTGAGGGCGGTCAGGGCCGTGGGTTTCGAGGCGCAGCCGATCAGCGCGAGCGGGAGCTAGACGCGCTGCGCCACGGCGCGAAGTTGTTGGTGCTGCAAGAACAAGTTCACAACCCCGCAACAGCGGTGTCACCACTTACGGCCGCCGCCCCCGTACGCTCCACGACATGACCACCGATGCCGACAAGCTCAAACCTGAGACGCCGTCGCCGAGCGGCCGGCTCAACGTCTGGGCCGTGCAGTCGTTCGTCGTTCGCACCGTGGTGGACGTCCTAGTGGTGCTGGTGCTGGTGATGCTGGTGTGGGTGGTCGTCGGCGTCGCCCGCGACGTGTGGACAGCTGTGACGACGCGCTCCGTGGACGCCTTCCAGACACTCTCGGTCGAGCTGCTCACCGTCTTCGTGTTCATCGAGCTGTTCCATTCGCTGTCCGAGTACATGCGGTTCCGTCGGATCCGCGTCACGACGATGGTCGACGCGTCCCTCGCCTTCGTCCTGCGCGAGATATGGGTGGGCATGTATGCCGGCGAGACGGCATGGCAGCAGACCCTCGCCCTCTCAGCGCTTGTGCTGGCCCTGGGCATCATCCGCACGCTCGCCGTGGTGTACTCCCCCAACGAGCGCGTTTCCGATGTGGCAGGCCTGTGATGGGCGTGTTGTACTCGCTCGCGCGCGACGTGGGCGCCAGTCTCGAGTCCGTCTACGCCGACGATCCGATCGGACTCATCCGCGCCAAAGGAGCCCTCGCCACTCACACGGGGTTTCTCGTGTCCCTGATCGGCCCGCACGATCCTGACGACCCCGAGAAGATCTCCAAGCTGCGCCAGGCGGCGCACGATCTTGGCATCACCATCTGAGCGAGGAGTCCGGCCATGCATTTGACCGTCAGAAACCGCATCGCCCTGGCAATGACGGCACTCGTCGCAGCCAACGCGCTGACGGCCGGCGTAGTGTGGGTCTACACCACGCGCGCTGCAGAGTACAGTTCGCGCTCCGCCGCGGCCTCGGAGATCGCTCGTCTTGCGCAACGGGCGTCGGCTCAGGTGACGCAGTTCAGTGCTGACGCCAACGCGCTGGCACTCTCCGTCTCACAGGCGCAGAGCCCCGAACAGGCCTCCGCGGTGTACGGCGAGGTCATGGGTGCCGAGACGGCGGTAACGCGTGCGCTCGAACAGGTCGACGCCATCGCGTCTGAGTCCTCCGCCCTGGACCTGCTCACGCAGTGGGACGAGCTTCGCCTCAACACCTACGTGTGGGTGAATGCCGAGGCGGCGGCCGGCGGGTCGCCCTTGCGCATGACCAAGGCCGCGAATGGCGAATACCGCGCCAGCATCTCCTCCAACATCACGACCCCCGCCGGACTCGAGAACGCCACTCGTGACGGCCTGCGTGCAGCGGTGCGCACGCGCGGCAGCATCCTCGAAGACGCCACGCTGCGCGGGCTGGTCGACCGCTCAACCTCCGCTGCGTATGCCGCGCGGGTCGCCGAAGAGCAGGCGCGCGTCATGGCGCGCAACGCGACACTCGCGCTGGTGCTGCTGAGCGCGATGGTCGCAGTCGCGGCGTCGGTGTGGCTGTATCGCACGATCGCCCGTCCGCTTGCCGCCGCAAAGGACTTCGCCGACAAGGTGGCGGCCGGCGACCTGGCAACCACATTCGGCACACGCCCCGAGGACGAAATCGGCACCCTGATCAGCGCGGTCGAAGCGATGAAGGACGCGGTGGTCCACCGTATCGCGGTCATGCGCGAGATGGCCGGAGCAGTCATCGTCAACGCCGAGGATGCCGGTCAGGCCGCACGCCATGCGCGGACGGCGGCACTCGAGCGCACCTCGCGGCTGAGCGACGCTGCGGATCTGCGGTCCGACCTCGATGACGTGGTCGCACGCGTGGACGTTCTCAACAAGCTTGCCGCCCAGATGCTCGAATCCTGACAGCCCCTCCCCCGGCCCCCCGCTCGCGCCAGGGCGGGGGGCCGCCTCCCGGGCACTCCCCAGCGCCTCGATGGGTATTCACCTCTGGCAAGCGATCCTCATCCCCACAGGGCCGACCACATCGCCTGCGACCGCAGGCATTCGAGCCCGGGAGCCCCCCATGTCCGAGAAGACCGTTGCCGAGAAGGCCCGCATCAAGCCCGGCACCACCGTCGCCGTCCTCAACGACGTCCCCGGCGTGGTCGCGTCGCTCGGACTGCCCGAGGACGTGACGTTCGTTGAGGCCTCGCAGGCGCAGCTCGTGTTCCTGTTCGTGAGCACGCAGGCCGAGCTCGAGGCGCAGATGCCGCCGGCCGTCGCCGGGCTCGCCCCACACGCCGCGCTCTGGGTGTTCTACCGCAAGGGCTCCAAAGCCGCCGGGCTCGACATGA
>CAZCRB010000196.1:0-2647 GCA_964500985.1 uncultured Eubacteriales bacterium | reverse complement strand
CGTAGAAGTTCCCGGGCCGCAGGATGCGCGGCACCACGTCGAGCAACAGGTCGCGGACCACGCCGCCGCCGACGCCGGTGATCGTGCCGAGCAGGATCGCCGTGACGGCCGGCTCGCTCGCCAGCAGGGCCTTGTCCGCGCCGATGAACACGAACAGTCCGAGCGAGATGGTGTCGACCATCAGCAGCAGGCCCTTGAACCGCCCGGCGCCGGAGGAGAAGTAGAACGCGATGAGCCCGGCCAGCGTGGCGGCCAGGAGCAGCCGGGGATTCTGGAAGGCGTAGATGCCGTACTTCTGCAGCAGGACGTCTCGGATGATGCCGCCGCCGAGCCCGACGGTGATGCCCAGCGCGAGAACGCCCACCAGGTCGAGCCGGTGTTTGACGCCCGCGAGCCCGCCCGCGAGCCCGCCGAAGAACGCCGCGGTCACCTCGATCGTGCCGGGCAGATCCACCGCGGGGATCGCGCTCACGGGGGTGGTCGTCGTGACGCCGGAGGGCAGGATGCTCGCGACCGCGCTCGGCACGGTGCTCTCGATGATGGCCGCTATGGCGTTCGTGGCCTCCGCCGCTGCGCTGGTGTGTGCGGACGCGGACGCGTCGAGCGCGGCGGTGGCGACGCTGCTCGCGAGCGCGGCAGCGGTGGATGCGAGAATCACGCGGCCTCCGTTTCGAGTAGGGTGGAGTGAAGATACCCGAGGTCACGCCCGCGCGGCGTCGACGGGTATCGTCTGTGCGATACCCGTTGCCTGGCAGCCGCCCGGCGCACCCGCTCGAAGTGATGGCATGCGCCTGCGAAAGGACCCGCGTGGACACTGAGACCATCCGTAGTGATGTCGCCGCACTGATGCCGGCGCTCATCGATGAGCTGGCCGTTCTCGTCGGCCATGCGTCGGTTGCGTTCCCTGGCCACCCGGCCGAGCCGGTCGACGCGATGGCGGCGGCGACCGTCGATCTGCTGAGGCGCTACGGCTTCGACAACGCGCGTCTGCTCGAGGTCCCCGGCGGCTATCCCGCCGTGTGGGCAGACGTCCCCGCTCCCGAAGGCGCCCCCACGGTGCTGCTGTACGCGCACTACGACGTTCAGCCCGCCCCGGACGACCAGGGGTGGGAGAGCGACCCGTGGACGTTGACCGAGCGTGACGGACGGCTCTACGGACGCGGTGCCGCCGACGACAAGAGCGGCATCATCATCCACGCCGCTGCGATGAAGGCGCTCGGGGGCGATCCCGGCGTGGGCATCAAGCTGTGCATCGAGGGCGAGGAGGAGGCCCTCTCGCACCTTGAGGAGTTCGTCGAGGACAACCCTGAGCTGTTCGCCGCCGATCTCTACGTCGTCGCCGATATGGGCAACCTGGTCGCCGGCGAGCCGGCCCTGACCACGACGTTGCGCGGCGACGTCGCCTGCACGGTCGAGGTGCGCACCGTGGAGCAGGCGCTGCACTCCGGCGTGTTCGGCGGCCCGGCCCCTGACGCCCTCATGGCGCTGATCAAGCTCCTCGCCACGCTCGTGGACGACCGCGGCAACACCGTGGTCCCCGGGCTGACGTCGTACGAGTGGCCCGGGGCCGCGTTTCCCGAGGACCTATACCGCGAGCAGGCGGGCATGCTGCCGGGTGTCGAGATCGTGGGGGACGGGAGCGTTTCGAGCAGGCTGTGGAGCCAGCCCAACGTGACCGTGATCGGTCTTGATGCCCCGCGCACCGCCGATGCCTCCAACATCTTGATCCCGAGCGCCCTGGCGCGCCTCTCGATGCGCATTGCGCCGGGCGAGGACGCCGACGCCGCGCTCGATCGCCTCGCTGAGCACCTCGAGCGAAACGCGCCGTGGGGTGTCCGGGTCACCGTCGACAAGGTCAAGGCCGCGCCGGCGTTTGAAGCGCCGACGGGCGGGCGGGGGATGCAGGCCGCTCGCGCGGCGCTGCGCGAGGCGTACGGCAGCGAGCCGTCCGAGGTCGGCTCCGGCGGGTCGATCCCGCTGCTCTCGTCGTTCGCCAAAGCGTCGCCCGGGGCTGAGTTCGTGCTCTGGGGGGCGGAGGACGTGGCCCGCTCCAAGATCCATGGGGGCAACGAGAGCGTCGACCCGGCCGAGATCGAGCGCGCGATCGTCGCGCAGGCGCTGTTGCTCGCCGCGCTGGCCGGTCGGTGACGGGCCGCATGCGCTTCTGCTCATACAACGTCCGGCACGGGCAGGCTGCCGACTTCACCGTCTCGATCTGGCGCACCGCCCAGGTGCTTGCCTCGCTCGAGCCCGACGTCATCGGCGTGCAGGAGCTCTGGCGGATGCCGCGCGTCTTCGACCAGGCGCAACGGCTCAGCGAGGTGCTGAGCATGGAGGTCGTGTTCCAGGCCAACCACGCGCTTTCGACCCACGTGCGGGGCAACGCCGTGCTAACGTCAGGGCGTATCGTGCGGACGGACTCGCTGGAGCTTCCCGGAGGCGTCGAGAAGCGGGGCTGTCTTCTGGCCGAGATCGAGCTCGCCGGCGAGCGGTTTCGGTTCGCCACCGCGCACCTGAGCCTCGGCCGCGTGCACCGAGACGCGCAGCTCGCCTACCTCGCCACCGAGCTGCCCGATGACCTGCCGCTCGTCATCAGCGGCGACCTGAACTGCCTGCCTTCCGAACTCGGCCCGCTCGCCGAGGTGTT
>CAZCRB010000195.1:0-2647 GCA_964500985.1 uncultured Eubacteriales bacterium | reverse complement strand
CCGACGACCCACAGCACGATCCGGCCGATCTTGCGCCACACGCTCATCTTGCACGTCCTCCGTCGTCGATGGCCCGGCCCACCCTCGCAGCGGGTACACCCCTACTAGTACCCGCGACAAGGAGGACGCGATGCCCGAACGCATCGATCTGGGTCCGCAGGGCTTCATACTTCCCATGCCCATGACGCTTGTGGGAGCAGACCTGCCGAGCGGCCCCAACTTCATGCCCATCGCGTGGATCAACCGCGTCCAGTACAACCCGCCGCGCATCGTCGCGGGCATGGGCAAGCGGCACGCGACCAACGAGGGCATCCGCGAGCACGGCGAGTTCAGCGTGAACATCCCCAGCGTCGACATGGTCGCGGTCACCGACTGGTGCGGGCTCGAATCGGCGGCCAAGGGCGTCGACAAGGCCGCGCCGTTCGAGATCGTGCGCGGGACGCTCGCGCACGCCCCGATGATCGCCGAGTGCCCGCTGAGCCTCGAGTGTCGCGTCTCGCAGGTGGTGGACCTGGGCAGCCACGAGCTGTTCGTCGCCGACATCGTCGCGACGTGGGCCGAGGAGCGCTACCTCGACGAGAGCGGCAAGCCCGACGTCACCAAGATGCGCCCGTTCACGCTGACGATGCCGGACAACCGCTACTGGGCGGTCGGCGAGCAGGTGGGCAGCGCGTGGTCGGAGGGCCGAGGATTCGAGCCGCCTGCGTGAGTCCGGCGGGGGCGCTAGAATGCCGGCGAGCATGGCTGACAATGGAAAAAGACGAGGTCAGCGCCCCGTCTTCTAGTAATACCTTAGCACAATCCGGCGCCAAGAACGAGTCCTGTATTCGCGCGCCCAAGGGCGTATATACCTACGAGGCGGACCTTAAGGGCCGCCTCGTAGGCGTGCGTTTCGAGCCGACTTCGCGGCTCAAACGCACTGAGCACCTGAGGTGATGCGAATGGCACTCGTTCCATCCTGGCAGGACCCCGACCAGTTGCAGCTCGCGCAGGCCGCGCGCGAGCTCGAATCCTGCAACGCCGTGATCGGGCGCTACGGGCTGGCGCTGTCGCATGACGACGTCCAAGCGATCGTCCTGGGCCGGCTCGAGTCGCTGCAGGTGAGCGAGCGGGTCGAGTTCGGTGGCGGCGTCGCCAAGCAGATCGTGCTCGCGTTCGCCGGCTCGCCGTATGTCTCGCAGACCGACTTCGTGCCGACGGTGCTCGAGCTGCAGGAGCTGTTCTACGAGTTCAAGAACGAGTCGCTCGAGCAGATCGCCGACGACGACCTGATCGCGAAGATGCGCTCGCTCTTCGACGACCCGGCGCAAGGCGACCTGGGATACCTCGAGGAGGCGCTCTTCGAGGGCTTGGTGCGCACGGTTCGCGACGACCTGGTGAACCCGGCCCAGCCCGGCTTCCACGACCTCACCGAGGCCGACAAGGTCGACGCGGGCACCGGCTACGACGATGCCGCGGACCCCGACGCCGACAACGCGGCCGCGAACGCGCACACGCTCGCGGCGCGGCGATACGACGTGGGCAAGTGGGTCGACGACACGTACGCGCCCGGGTGGATCAGCTCGAGCTGGCTCGACGAGTAGGGAGCTGCGCGTGACCGACGAGAACCGACTGGCGCCGACGCGGGCTTCCGACGCTCGTGTCGTACCTGCCGAGCCCACCGCCCAATCGCTCGCCACACCCGAGCAGGTCGCCGCCTTCCAGGAGCAGTTCATGCGGCTGCTCGAGCGGCGCACCGCGATCTACACGATGGGCGACAGCACCTCGGTGCCCAAACACGTCGCGGTCGACCTGCTGCAGTCGATCTGCTTCGTGCTGGGCATCGACCCCGACGACCCCGAACTGACGCCGGACCTGCTGGGCGTCGACCTGGAGGACGAGTACCGGCGCCGCCTCGCCGAGATCGAGCGCAAGGTCGCGCTCTCGCACGAGCTCTGGCGCGAGGCGAGCATCCGCACGCCGCACATCGAGAACATCGCCCTGAGAGACACCCTCGCCGAGATAGGCCGCTTCCCCCAGCGCTACGACTTCCGGTCCATGGCCCACGAGATCCCGGTGAGCATCGACTACCCGCTGTGCCATCCGGTGGACGAGTCGCTGCCGGGCGTGGACTACATCAACGAGTACCTTCGCCGAGTGATCATCGAGGCCGACTTCCTGGAGCGCTTCGAGGTCGCCGACATCGAGCGCGTGCTCGCCGCGGCCTCGCCCGACTACATCGAGCTGCTGGTGAACCTGTACGAGCCGGTCGCGACCAACGCGATCGGGCTCGCGCTGCTGGGGGAGGACCCGCGGCCGCTGGCGATGGATGACGCGCGGCGAGCCGAGATTGCGCGGCGCCTTGGGCCGCTGCCACGCGGTGAGCGGCTGCGCTCGCTACGCGAGGCGGCGGGCGCGGCGTGCGTCGCGCTTGGGATCGAGGATGCCGGCGCGCGCGAGTACCTGCGCGAGCTAGTGCCGGAGCTGCTGCCGCGAGTCGAGGTGGGGCTGGGGAGCGGCGGGCTTGGGGGCGTCTTCGCGGGCTAGCCGGCCGGCCGGAGTACGTCGCTTGACTTAGATGCTAACGGCATATATGCTATGTGCATCTAAGAAGCCAGCGCACCCGCGCCCGCATTCCGGAGGCCCGTCATGACCGACGCCGAGTTCC
>CAZCRB010000194.1:0-2663 GCA_964500985.1 uncultured Eubacteriales bacterium | reverse complement strand
CGGGTGAGGAGCACCGGCGCACGCCGCGCATAGGCGAGCGGCGACACCGACAGCGCGTCGGCGAACGTGTCACCGCGCACGACGTAGACCTCGCGGGCCGGCGACCCGGCGCGGCGCTCGACCTCGTCTGCGACGCGCACGGCGACCTCGTAGCGGTCGGCGCCGGAAATCCGCGACACGGTCGTGCCCGGCAGCGCGCGCAGCTGGCGCAGCACGTCCTCACCGACGGAGGCGGGGCCGCCGATCACGACCACCTCGGTGGCGCCGAGGCGGGCGATCTCGCTCGCGACCCCGGGGCCGAGCGCATCGCGTCCCGTGAGCAGCACCGGCGCGTCGAGCACACCGGCCAGCGAGCTTGCCGCCAGCGCGTCGGGGAAGACCGCGCCGCTGGCGATGACGACCGCGTCGGCGTGCTCGAAGCCGGTCTGGCTCGCGCGCACGGAGACGGCGTAGCGGTCCGGGCCCGCGACGCGCCGCACCTGCGTGCGGTAGCGCATGAGGGCCTCTCGGTAGTAGTAGTCGCCCCAGCTGGTCCCGTGGTCGGCCGCCCCGATCATCGCGGCATACGTCCCGTGGGCCAGGACGGCCGGGTTGGTGTCGGGTGCGAGGTAGGCCGGCGAGGACAGCGAGTCGAGCGTGCGGGTGGCCAGATCGAGGTAGGCAGCGCGGCGCGCGGGGTCGGGGTCGATGCGCGAGAGCTCGATGAACGCGCTCGCCGCGGCCGCGGCCGCCGAGCTGTCGCGGGGCTCGTCGGGGATGTTGGGGGCGTCGAAGTCCCAGTAGGGAACGAGATCGGCCGGGACCCGTGCGACCCAGTAGTCGGTCGCGCGGTGGGCGGCGTCGAGCAGGCGGGCGTCGCCGGTCTCACGGTAGGCGACGGCCATGCCGTAGATGATCCATGCCTGCCCGCGCGACCAGGTCGATTCCTTCGCGTATCCCTGCCCCTGGCCCTTGTCGAGCACCGCGCCGGTCTTCTCGGAGTAGACGACGTAGTGGTAGCTGCCGCCGTCGGGGCGCAGGAAATCGGCGGCGCAGCGCAGAGCGTGGTTGCGCGCCATCTCGCGCATCGCGGCCCCGCCACCGTTGTCGGCGCCCCAGAACAGCAGCTCGATGTTCATCATCGTGTCGTTGTAGACCCAGAAGTCCTCCGGCGTGTTGCGGGTGCGCACCGAGCGCACCGTCGCGTCGTAGCGGGTCGAAAGCGACTTGGCCGCCGTCATCAGCACCGTCTTGTACGCGGCGTCACCGGTGATCCGGTAGCCCTGGCCGTAGCTCGACAACAGCATGAAGCCGATGTCGTGCTGCGTCGTGTCGGTGGCCGACGCGGCCAGCGTGCTCTGCCGCCTGCGCGCGGCCGCGAGCGCGGCGGCATCGCCGGTCCTCTGGTAGTCGAGCCAGTGCGAGCCCGAGAGAAAGCCGCTCGTCCAGCCCCGGTTCGTGAAGGCGAGCCACGCGTCGCCCTGCGTGTAGAAGGGGTAGCGGTTCGCTGCGGTCGCAGACTCGGTGAGCGCCAGCTTGGTGTCGGCAGCGGTCTGTCCGGCCTGCATCGCCGGGCTGAGGGGATCGGCCGCGGCCGTCGCGGGAGAACCGGCCATCGTCAGCGCGACCAGCAGGGCCGTAGCCACGAGCTGTGCGCACGGGGCGGTCACGCGGCGGACGCAAGCGGACAGTGGGTGCAACGGACGCATGGCGGGGCCTCTCGGGATCGGTCTTGGCTGCAGGCAGAGTCTAGCGCGCCCGGCCCCGCGCGCGCTCGCGGGGCGTGAACCGTATACTCGACACATGAGTCCCGACACGTCACAGCGCGCGACCCGCGAGGTCCATCTCGCCAACGTCGCCGACAACCTGCAGCTGCTCGCCGATCTCAGCTACGGCGACCTGGCGCTCGTCATCGCGCGCCCCGACGGCGCGCTCGAGGTGCTGGCGGACGCGCGGCCGAACACCGCCGTGGCGCCGATCCCGTCCTCGCGCGTCGGGCGCATGCTCTCGCAGGCCGATGAGCCCGAAGCGTACGAGGCGCTCTCGGCGGGCGTGCCCGTCCATGGTCGCCGGCGCCGCGTGGCGCGCGGCATCAAGTACACGACGAGCGCCTACCCGCTGGGTGCGGGCCGCCCGTTCGCGGTCCTCGTGCGTGACATGGCCGAGCAGGTGCTCGAGGCTCCCGGTGCCATGGAGACCGCGTTCATGGACAGCGGCGAAGAGCTGCTCGACGTCTTGCACACCGGCCCGATCCTCGACGCGCGGACCGGCGACACCTTCGCGACGCGCCGCCGTGCCGGCGACGGCGTGATGCGGGTGAGCGCGACGGGACAGATCTCATACGCGTCGCCCAACGCGATCAACATCATGCGGCTTGCGGGTGTCGAGGGGACGCTGACCGGCTCGTCGGTCTCGACGCTGCCCGGTGCGGCCGAGGCGGTCGCCCCGGTGCTCGGCACGGGTGGCGGCGCGGCCACCGAGGTCGCGTTCGCGGATCGGATCTTCGGGTATCGCACGATCTCGCTGCCCGCAGGAGCGCTCGTGCTCGTCGAGGACATCACCGAGGCGTACCGGCGCGAGGCCGAGATCAAGGTCAAGGAAGCCACCATCCGCGAGGTCCACCATCGCGTGAAGAACAACCTGCAGACCATCGCGTCGCTGCTGCGGATCCAGGCGCGCAGGAC
>CAZCRB010000193.1:0-2722 GCA_964500985.1 uncultured Eubacteriales bacterium | reverse complement strand
GTGCTGCTCACGGTCGGCGACACGAGCGGGATGTCGAGCTCCTCGGCGACCGGGGCCGCGTTCGACGCGGCGACGCTGGTCAGCGGCCCCACGATCGCGACGGCGCCCGCTTTGGCCAGGGCCCGCACGCCGGCCTCGGCGGCCTGGTTGCCGGTGCCGTCGTCTGCGGTCTCGAGTGCGATCTTGCGACCATCGATACCGCCGGCCGCATTCGCCTGTTCGACGGCGAGCAGCGCGCCGTCCCGGCCTGCGAGCCCGAGTCCCGACGACCGGCCCGAAAGCCCGCCGAGGTAGCCCACCACGAGCGGGTCGGCGTCGCCAGCGCTGCCGGCACACGCCGCGAGCGAGAGCCCCACCGCGATGCAGGATGCGAAGATGAGCGCACGGCCGCGGAGGCGTCGCAGTACCACGCGCCTTGCTCGGGACTCCATCGCGATCGGCGACCGGGCCATGAGACCTCTCCAGCTAGGATCCGCTTGCGGCGCCAGCGTACCGCAAATGAATGTCCGTTGCCGCAATGCATGAATGCGCCCGAAGATGGCATACCCGTAGCCCGACGCACTCGCACGCAGCCGGCTTCCATGTCATGCTGATGGTGATCGTCGGGCGAGGGGAGCGGGGCAACATGCACCGTCCGGGAGTGTATTCGGAGACCGGCAGACTCAGGACGGTGCTCATGCACCGCCCCGGCAACGCGATGGAGCGCCTCACGCCGGCGAACCGCGAGGAACTGCTCTTCGACGACCTCGTGTGGGTGGAGCGGGCGCAGGCCGAGCACGACGCGCTCACCGGTGTCCTGCGCGATCGCGGCGTCGAAGTGCTCTACGTCGAGAAGCTGCTCGCCGAGACGCTCGAGGCGTCTGCCGAGGCGCGAGAGTCCGCGATCAGCAGCGCCGTCTCGACGTTCACCGTCGGGCTCTCCCTGGTCGAGGAGCTGCGCTCCTACCTCACCGAGCTGCCCGCCGCCCGTCTCGCCGACATCCTCATCGACGGGCTGCTCGTCTCCGAGCTCGAAGGGCTCGACCTCGGTTCGCTGTGCCGCCACTCGCTCGGGGCGGTGCTCGCCGACCCCGACGAGTTCGTGCTGCCGCCACTGCCCAACTCGGTGTTCACGCGCGACTCGAGCGCGTGGATCTTTGGCGGGGTCGTGCTGCCCCCGCTGTTCAGGTCCGCGCGCCGGCTCGAGGTCGTGAACCTCTCGGTGATCTACCGCTATCACCCGTGGTTCGCGAGCGAGCGGTTCGAGTACTGGTATCCGCCGGCGGGCGACGCCGCCCGCTTCGCGGTGGAGGACTTCAGCCTCGGGGTGTCGCTCGAGGGCGGCGACATCATGCCCGTCGGCAACAAGACGGTGCTGGTGGGGCTCGGTGAGCGATCGACCGGGCGGATGGTCGAGCACCTGGCCCGCTCGCTGTTCGCTGCCGAGGCCGCCGAGCGCATCGTGGTCTGCCGCATGGTGCAGGAGCGTGCGTACATGCACCTCGACACGATCTTCAACTTCGTCGACAGAGACGTCGTCACGATGTATCCGCAGGTGGTCGACCAGATGCGCGTCTACAGCGTGCGTCCGGGCGCCAACGGCCGCTTCTTCGACATCTCCGAGGAGGCCGGCTTGCTGCCGGCGCTCGCCGACGTGCTGGGAGTCGATTCGCTGCGCACGATCCCGACCGGCGGGAACACGTTCCAGGCGGCCCGCGAGCAGTGGGACGACGCCAACAATGTCGTGGCCATCGAGCCCGGCGTCGTGATCGGCTACTCCAAGAACACCCACACGAACGCGGCGCTCAGGGCCGCCGGGATCGAAGTCATCGAGGTCGAGGGCTCCGAGCTTGGCAAGGGCCGTGGCGGATGCCATTGCATGACGTGCCCGATCGCGCGAGACGCCGCCGACTAGTAGGGCCTAGCGGTGTCGTGCTCGGATGCGCCGCAGGCCATGCGGCTGCCCGCCCGAAGGGGAATACACCTGCTCGGGGTCGTGTGGACGGATCATCTCCGCTCGAGGCCCGATCACAACCGGTCCTGCCCCGACGGTCGGGGCGCCATCCAATGAGGAGGTACAACGTGAGGAAGTGGCAGTTGCTTGTTGCGGGCGCCTTGGCACTCTCGCTACTGATGGTCGGTGGGTGCGCCTCGTCGACCACCACGGACTCGGGCACCGGCAGCGGCGCCGCGGGAACGACCGAGGCGTCCTCCGGTGGCGGCGCCGCCGTCGATCTGAGCGGAACCAAGTGGAACTGCACTCAGTTCAACGTGGCTGGCTCGCCCCAGCCGGTGTTGGCTTCCGCGCCGATCACCGCCGAGTTCTCGGCCGACGGCAAACTGACCGGCAACTCAGGGGTCAACACGTACTCGACCACCTACAAGACCGACGGCGACGGGATCGAGATCGGCAAGCAGATCGTCTCGACCAAGATGGCCGGTCCCCAAGACGCGATGGACCAGGAGTCGAACTACCTGCTCGCCCTGCCCACCGCGGTGCGGTTCACGCAGCGCAACAACGAGCTCGTCCTTCTCGACGCCGCCGACGGCACGGTCGCTCGCTACCAGGCAGCCGAGTAGGGGATTCCGCCTCGCGAGGCGCCAGCGCGGGTGTCGACCCGCAGCCAGGGCACGATGTACGTGGACGAGTGAAGACAGCTTCGCCCGCCGTTCCGGCTTTCGGACGGCGGGCGAAGTCGGTTCTGTGCCTGGCTTGGTGGCTACGCTGCTTCCGTGGCCGGGG
>CAZCRB010000192.1:0-2749 GCA_964500985.1 uncultured Eubacteriales bacterium | reverse complement strand
ACGTCGCCGAAGGTGACGACGTCCTCGAACTCGAGCAGGGTCAGGCGCTCGAGCATCTCGTCAAGCCGCTGACGGTAGTTGGAGAGCGTCTGGATCGCCTGGTTCGCCTTGGCGAGGAGCACCTCGATGTCGTCGAGCGTGATCCGCCGACCGAGCAGGTAGAGATTGACGACGTTGCGCCGGCCCGAGATCGCGATCGCGAGCGCGGACGTCTGGCGACTCATACGCTCGGCCGTCCGGTGCCGCATGCCCGTCTCGGACGTGGGAAGCGACGGGTCGGGCACGAGGTGGACGTTCGCCTTGATGATGCGGTCGGCGTTGTGGTCGAGCAGGATGGCGCCGTCCATCTTCGACAGCTCGAAGAGGCGCTGCGGCGTGAACGGCGTATCAATCGTGAAGCCGCCGTTGCACAGCGATTCGATCTCAGAGGACTCGCCGATGACGATGAGTGCGCCCATGCGCGACGAGATGATCATGTCGAGCGCCTCGCGCAGCCGCGTGCCCGGCGCGACCTTCTTGAGCTCTGAGGACATCGCTTCGTGGACGGCCCGCTGGTCGGTCACGCGCACTCCCGTCTCGCATCAACGTCGACTACCGTGAGCAGATTCTCCCACATCACACCGGTGGCTTCAGCACTCGTTCACCGGGAGAGGGCGAGTGCCTCGGTGATAGTTGCTACTACCCGCGAACCGGCGGCGTCTGTCCCGTTCGCTCCCCCGGAAGGCACCAGTATCCGGCGCACCCCGAAGCGTGAGGCTTCGCGCACGCGAGCCCCCGCATGCGCGACCGGGCGCACGTGGCCGGTCAGGCCGAGCTCGCCGAACGCCGCGACCTCCAGCGGTACCGGCCTGTCGGAGAGCGCCGAAGCCAAAGCCAGCGCCAGGGGCAGATCGACCCCGGTCTCCGATACGCGTAGCCCTCCCGCCACCGAGACGAGCACGTCTTGACCCGCGAACGAGAGGCCCGCGCGACGCTCAAGCACCGCCAAGACCTGCAGCAGCCTGCTCGTGTCGATCCCGGTGGCCAGCCGGCGCGGAGCCGGCAGGTAGCTCGGCGTTACCAGGGCCTGTATCTCCACCAGCAGCGGCCTCGAGCCCTCCATGGCCGCCATGACCACGCTGCCCGACACCGGCTCGGTCCGCTCGGAAAGCAGCAGCTCGGAGGGAGAGGCCACCCCCTGCAGGCCCGCCTCGGTCATCTCGAAGATGCCGATCTCGCTCGAAGGGCCAAAGCGGTTCTTCACCGCCCGGACGATCCGGAAGGCGTGGTCCCTGTCGCCCTCGAAGTACAGCACCGCATCGACCATGTGCTCGAGCACGCGCGGTCCGGCGATGGCGCCCTCTTTGGTCACGTGCCCCACGATGAGCGTCGTGACACCGAGGTCCTTGGCGATGCGCATGAGGCGAGCGGTGCACGCGCGCACCTGCCCGACGCTTCCCGGCGCCCCGGTGAGCTCGGGGTCGAAAGCGGTCTGGATCGAGTCGAGCACCAAGACGTCGGGGGCAGAATCGCGGACGGCGGCCTCGACCGCGACGATGTCGACCTCGGGCATGAGGGAGACGCGCGCAGACATCGCGCCCATCCGGCGCGCGCGCAGTCCGACCTGCTCCGGCGACTCCTCGCCGCAGACGTAGAGCACCTCGGCGCCTGAGCGGCCGAGCATCTCGGCGGCCTGGAGGAGCAGCGTAGACTTCCCGATGCCCGGCTCCCCGCCGAGCAGAACGAGCGACCCGTTGACCAGGCCGTCTCCGAGCACCCGGTCCAGCTCGGCGATTCCTGTCGCACGCCGTTGGGGAGCGTCGGCGGAACCGATGTCGTTCAGAGCGATGCGCTTGGCCGGCGAAACGGAAGCCCGCCCCCCTGAGGGAGCGGGCTTCTCGATTTCCTCGACGAGCGTGCCGAACTCGCCGCACTCGTTGCAGCGGCCCATCCACCGCGGCGCGCTCGCACCGCATGTCTGGCACCGCCAAACGGTGCGCTGCTTGGGCGCCACGCTACTCCCCTGCTGCGCCGCCGGCGCTCTCTCCGCCACGTGCGCGGCTGCGCCGGGGACGGGGAGTCAGCGCGGGTGCGTCCGCGTCCTCGGGGTGGCGCTTGGCCGGGACAGCGACCGCGCCCTCACCCTTGCGGAACGCGAACCCGCCGGTGTCGTCCACATAGGCCTCGATCACGTCGCCCGGCTGCCAGTTCCCGGCGAGGATCTGCTCCGAGAGCGGGTCCTCGATCATCCGCTGGATGGACCTCCTGAGCGGCCGCGCACCCAACGCAGGGTCGAAGCCCTCGTTCGCGATGAGCTTGCGTGCGTCAGGCGTGAGCGTGATCGACATGCCGTGCACCATCAGCTGATCGCGGGTGCGGGCGACCATGAGGTCCACGATCTGCTCGATCTCCTCGCTCGAGAGATCGTGGAACACGATCACCTCGTCGACGCGGTTGAGGAACTCGGGCCGGAACACGGTCTTGAGCTCACCGGTGACGCGCGACTTGACGTCGTCGTAGGCGAGTCCCTCGGCGCGCGCGGGTCCAAAGCCGAGCGACATGTTCTTGACGATGTCGCGTGCTCCGATGTTGCTCGTCATGATGACGATGGCGTTCTTGAAATCCACCTTGCGCCCCTGGGCGTCGGTGAGCCGGCCCTCTTCGAGGATCTGCAGCAGCACGTTGAACACGTCCGGGTGCGCCTTCTCGATCTCGTCGAACAGGATGACGCTGTAGGGCTTGCGCCTCACGAGCTCGGTGAGCTGACCGC
>CAZCRB010000191.1:0-2765 GCA_964500985.1 uncultured Eubacteriales bacterium | reverse complement strand
GCGACATCTACCGCAAGAAGGGCATCGAGCTGCCCATCGACGACGGCCCCGGCAAACCGGTCCACATCTGGCAGCGCACGGGACGCAAGCCGCTGTTCGCGGCCGGCAACGCCAACGGTGACCTCGAGATGCTACAGATCGCCCGCTTCTCGCTGCTGATCGAGCACGACGACGCCGAGCGCGAGTTCGCCTACACCAAGGGCGCCGAGAAGGTCCGCGCGGCCGCGATCGACCAGGGCTGGGTCGTCGCCAGCATGGCGAACGACTTCGCTGAGGTGTTCTAGCCGGCGTCCTCGTCGAGCCAGGCCTTCCCCAGCTCGATGGCCGCTGCCGTCGAGCCAAAGACGATGTCGCTCGCCGGCAGCGCGTTGTGGGGGCCGATCTCCTCGAGCACGCGCGTGCTCCGGAGCTGCGCCATCAGCCGGTCGCTGACCCCCGCCAGAATCAGACGCCCTCCCGCGGCACGGATCTGCTCGTGATAGCGGCGCACCATGAGGATGAAGGTGCTGCCCACCTCCGCGTGGCTGCGCAGGCGCACGACCAGGACCGGCCGTTGGGCGTCTTGGACCGAGGGCAGCAGCTGGTCGACGAGCTCGACGCCCGCGTAGAACACGCTGCCGTAGATGTCGACGACGGTCACGGCGTTGCTCGGCAGCACCGCCGGCGGCTCCTGCTCGGACCACTGCCCGTCGGGGCGCTGGCACAGCTCGACGACCCGCACGTCCTTCGACGAGCTGTACACGTACTGCACCGCCGAGAGCGCCGCACCGACCAGCACCGCGTACTGAACGGGGACGAGCAGCATCGCGACGAGCGTGATGGCCATGATCGCCGCCGACTCCTTGCTGGCCCGCCACACGTCGAGCATCCCCTCAACATCGAAGGCGGATACGCCGACGACGATCAGGATGCCCGCCAACACCGACAACGGCACGATCTCGACGACCGGGCCCAGGAGCAGCAGGACGACGGCGACGACCGCACCGATCGTGACGTTGGCCAGCCGGGTCCGCGCACCGCCCGCGACTCCCATCGCGGTGCTCGAGACCGAGGCGCCGATCGGCATGCCGCCAAAGGCGCCGGCGGCCAGGTTGCCGATCCCCTGCCCGACCATGTCGCGGGAGGCGTCCGGGTACTGCCCGTCCGCATTGGGAAACGCCTTGCTGATGCCGCCTCCCTGCACCAGCCCGATGAGGGCCACGGACAGAGCGGGCACCGCCATCCCGGGCAACAGCGCCAAGTCCGGCAACGTGGGCAGCGGCAGTCCCGACGGGATCTGCGAGACGCTGCTCACGAGCGGCACTTCGACTTTGAACGCGTAGACGACCGCCGTCATGACGCCGAGCGCCACGAGCATCGCGAAGTCCTTGAGCCGAGTCCGCGACAGCGCCACGATGATGGCCACCGTCGCCAGCCCGATCGCGAAGGTCATCCAGTCCCAGCGCCCGACGTGCAGCACCGTGTCGATCGCCTTGCCGAGCTTGCTGCCCCACTGCGAGCCGTATCCCGTGATGTTCTCGAGCTGCCCCACGATGACGAGCAGCGCCACACCGTTGAGGAACCCACGCATCACCGCGTTGGAGACGAACCGGAGCAACCGGCCGCCGCGCAGGACCCCGAACAGCACCATGAACGCGCCGACGAGCAGCGACATCAACGCGACGGCCGCGTTGAGCCGGTCGGCCGGAACCGCCTCCAGGCCGCTGCCGACCGTGACGGCCATGGCCGCGGTCACCGCCACCGTCATGTACTGGGAGCTGGTGGTCAGGGCCGCGGCGGGCGTGCCCGCGAGAAGCGCGTAGAGCCCAACCAGAGGGCTCACCCCTGCCAGCAGGGCGTTGGCCATCGCGTCGGGGACGTTGGAGACGCCATTGGTGATGCCGACGATCAGGTCCGCACGCATGCCCCTGCGCCCAGCGGTGGCCGTATCGGGCGATTGCGCTTCTCCGCTCACAGGGCCTCCTCGGCGACCACCGCATCGGACACGTTCACGTCGCCGGCATCCGAACCGGACGTCACGAGGATGAAGACGCTCAGCAGCGCGACCCACAGCGGGAACAGCATGATGATCGCCTCGAAGTAGCGAAGGCTGAACAGAAGCAGCGCCGCGATCGCGTAGCCGATGACCGCGACCCACATCGGTACCGCGCGAGTGCGCAGCGCGATTGTCGATGTCACGATCATGAACACGCCGGCGGCGCGCGCCGCATAGACGTAGAGGAATGCGTGGGTGAGTGCCTGGACGAACTGCATCGTCGACGCATCGAGCTCCACCGGCGGGCCACCGGCCTCGATCCGCAACGCCAACGCGCTGGCGGTCGCAGCGGCTGCGAACAGCATCGCCACGAACAGCAACCCGCTGCCGAGGAACACCGTGGCGAACAGGCGGTCCTCGCGCCGCCCTATCCGGCTGCGAACGACCCCTATGAACCAGAGGAACGCGATACCTGCCAGCGGAATGCCGTACAGGCCGATGACGACGATCGCCGTCCGGTCGGTGCCGGTGTACCACTGGACGAGAGCGTCCGCGGGACGGGCGATCGGGGCCCTCGCGACGATGAGCGAGCCGGCGAACAGCACCGCGAAAACGATGCCCGCCACACCCGCGGCCCGCGGCGTCCTGAGCTCCTCGCGGACGTGTTCGACCTCCGCGCTCCCGCGCCTCGCGCCCGTCACAGCTCACTCCTCAAAACACGCATCCCGGTTCCCCGTCCGTCGTCGCGTTCGCACGCGCTGCGCCTCGGCGCGTGCAGCGTCGGCGCGTG
>CAZCRB010000190.1:0-2783 GCA_964500985.1 uncultured Eubacteriales bacterium | reverse complement strand
TGGTGAGCGTGGGCAGCAGCTGGAAGAACTGGAACACCACGCCGATGGTCTTGCCGCGCCAGATGGCCAGCTCGTTCTCGGACAGGCCCACGATCTGCGTGCCGCCGACCGACACCGTGCCCGAGGTCGGCCGGTCGATGCCGGTGATCATGTTGATGAGCGTCGTCTTGCCGCTCCCCGACTTGCCGATCAACCCGATGAACTCGCCGGAGGTCACTTCGAGGTTGACGCCTTTGAGCGCCGTGAACGGGACCTCGCCGGTGTCGTACGTCTTGACGACGTCGGTCAGATGGATGAGCGCACTGTCTTTGCCAGCTTCCATGCGTGCCTCCGAGCCGGTACTCCTACGCTGGGGAATCTACCACTCAGAAGCACCCGTCACCCCGCAGTGCACCCAATCCCCACACGAGAGGCCCGCCGGCATGTGCGCCAACCCCGATGCCCCCGACACCGACGCCTTCCTGCGCAACCTGCGCGCCCCCATCCCCACGCCGCGCAAGATCAAGCTGGTCCTGAAGAACACGGGACTGAAGATCGTGCGGCTCAAGAGCTGCTGCGGGCACCCCGGCGAACCCGGCTGTTGACGCTGAGCGACCCGCGCCCGTGCGGCGCGACCGGCTAGCGTCCCTTGTCTTTGGGTGCGTGCTTGAAGAAGCGTTTCGCGTCTTGGGCGATCTGCTTGCCGCCGGCCTTCTTCTCGCTCGCCTTCCACGCCTTCTCGTCCTGGCGCAGGGCGAGCGCGTCGAGCTCCCGGCGCAGGTCGCGATAGCTTTGGAGCCGCCGCGCGGGCAGGCTGCCGTCCTCGACGGCGGCGACCACCGCGCACCCGGGCTCGGCCTCGTGGCGGCAGTCGCGGAAGCGGCACTGCTCGGCCAGGGCCTCGATGTCGGGGAACGCGGCGCCCATGCCCTCGTCCGCGTCCCACAGCGCGATGGCCCGCATGCCCGGCGTGTCGATGAGCACGCCGCCGCCCGGGACCGTCACGATCTCGCGCGCCACGGTGGTGTGGCGGCCCTTGTCGTCACGCTCGCGCACCGCCGCGGTCTGCTGGACCTCGTCGCCCACGAGATGGTTGACGAGTGTCGACTTGCCGACCCCCGAGCCGCCGAGGAACGCGGCGGTGGTGCCCGGCGGCACGTGCGCCCGCACGTCCTCGACCCCTTCGAGCGTGACCGCGCTCTCGACGATGACGTCGACGCCGTACGCGGCCTCCTCGGCCAGCGCGCGCTGCTGCTCGACGTCGGCGGCCATGTCGGCCTTGGTCAGCACCACGACCGGCGTCGCACCACTCTCCCATGCGAGCACGAGCTCGCGCTCGAGGCGGCGCTGGTTGACGCCCGAACCCGACATCGACTGCACGACGAAGACCACGTCGATGTTGGTGATGAGCACCTGCTCGCCGGTCTCTTCGCCCGGGTCCTGGCGCGTGAACGCGCTCTTGCGCGGAAGGATGGTCTGGATGATGGGCATGTCGTGACCGTCCGGGCGTGCGAGCGCGACCCAGTCTCCGGCCACCGCCCGGCTCGTCGAGGCATCGGCCGACTTCACGAGGTGCGTCGCGGGCTCGGCCCGCTCGAAGCCGCCTGATTCGCTCGCGACGAGCGGCAGGCCGCGGTCGACACGCACGACGCGCGCGAGCTCGAGGCCGTGCTCGGAAAGGGACGCGAACAGCGCGCGCTCGCGGTCGGTGAGACCGAGCGTGCCGAGAAATCCGCTGTCGTCTGCTGGACTAGCCACGGGCACAGGATACCCCGACGAGGCGCGCTTGACGCGCCGGGGTCACTCCACCTCGGTGAACGTGAAGCCCGCGTCCATGACTGCGAGGCACGCGTCGACGACGTCGGGGTCGTACAGGGTCCCGCGGCCGCTGACGATCTCGTCGATGGCCGGTCCGACGCCGATGGCCGGCCGGTAGGGCCGGTGCGAGCTCATCGCCTCGACGACGTCGGCGACCATCAGCACGCGTGCTCCGGGCAGGAGCCGGTCGCCGGCCAGGCCGCGGGGATAGCCGCTGCCGTCGAGGCGCTCGTGGTGCTGGTAGACGATCTCGGCGATGGGGCGGCCGAGCTCGGCGGAGGAGATGATGTCGAAGCCCGCCTGCACGTGCGTCTTGACGAGCTCGTACTCGATGGCCGAGAAGCGGCCGGGCTTGCTGAGGATCTCGGCGGGAACGGAGACCTTGCCGATGTCGTGGAGCTTGGCGGCAACCCGGATGGTGTCGATGCCCTCCTCGTCGTAGCCGAGCTCACGGGCCATGGCCACGCACAACTCGGCCACCCGGCGCTGATGCCCGGCGGTGTAAGGGTCGCGCAGCTCGACCGTGCGCGCCACCACCGCTGTGACCGCGACGAGCTCTGCGCGCACGCGGTCGAGGCTGCGGGTGCGCTCGTCGACGAGCCGCTCGAGTTCGGCGCGGTAACGCTCGAGCTCCTGCTCGTTGCGGCGGCGCTCGGTGAGGTCGCGGAAGGTGGTCTGGATCACGCGCTCGCCGTCGATGGTGAGCATGGTGCTCGTGACCTCGGCCTCCCACTCGGTGCCGTCGGCCTTGAGCAGCCGCACCTCGAGCGGCGGCTGCGCCTCTCCCCCACTGGCGAGCCCGACCAGGCGCTGCCGGGTAAGGGACAGCGAGTCCGGGTGGATGAACTCTTCGATCTTGAAGCCGCTTATGTCGAGCCCCTCGGGCAGGCCGAAGAAGGCCAGGGCGGACGGGTTGACGAAGCGCGCGGTGACGCCGTCATGGACGACGATGCCGTCGACCGCCGAATCGAACAGCTGGCGGTAGC
>CAZCRB010000189.1:0-2794 GCA_964500985.1 uncultured Eubacteriales bacterium | reverse complement strand
TGGCCGTGAAGACGACGTCGTAGAGGGCCGGGTCGGCGTTGAAGTAGTCCAGCACCGCCGCTCGGGCGGAGTCGACGAGCTCGGTGGCCGCCAGAGAAGTCGGATTGTGCGAGTGCGGATTTCCGTAGATCCCCCCCGCGAGCAGCTTCACGTGACGATCGAGCTGGGACTGCGCGTAGAGGCCACCACCGGTGTAGTCGAGGTAGGTGTGGCCCTCGTCATCGAGGCGGGCGTAGTCCGTCGCGCGCAGGTGCGCGATCGCCGCGGCGTCGTAGCCGGGGTGGTCGCGCCGGAAGGCGGCGAACGCGGTTTCCCGGCGGGCGGTGTCGTAGCGATGCTCAGGCGCGCTCATGGGTGCTCCGGCGTTATCGGGGTGGGCACCGAGATGATACGCGCGACCCGCCCGCTTGTCATACCCCGTGGGGCATGCCCGTCCGCGAGGCCCGACGCGCGGGATTGGCACGCCACGTGCTTTTGAATCATTACGTAAAAGGTAAGGATTCTGATGGGTCTTCGCGATTCATCGGAGAGGGGTTCTCATGAGCAGGTTTGTGACGTTTGGCCTCGCATTGGTGCTCGCGCTTGTCGTCGCTTCGCCGGTCTTTGCCGCCGGATCGGGTGGCGCAGGCAAGGACTTCGGTCAGCATCACGCGACTCATGCCCAGGAGATGGGCGGCTTCACCGGGACGGAGAATCCCGGCGTGATGCACAAGGGCTTCTCCGGCTGGACCGGCATGTAGCCACCGCCTGAAACACGGCTCAGTGCCCGCTCTCGGACTGACGAGGGCGGGCACTTCTTTTGGTGTCCACTCGCGTCGGAGAGCTAGGGCCGCTTCAATCTGAGCGTCTGAGCGTTGAGCGCGACGATGACGGTCGATGCGGACATCAGGGCGCCGCCGAGCGCAGGGCTGAGCAGTATGCCGTGACCGGCCAAAACGCCCGCTGCCAGTGGGATCGCGATGACGTTGTAGCCGGTGGCCCACGCGAGGTTCTGAATCATCTTGCGGTAGGTGGCCCGTGCCAGCGTGACGATGGCGGTGATGTCGGCCGGGTTGCTGCGGACGAGCACCACGTCGGCCGACGCGATGGCCACATCGGTTCCCGCGCCTATGGCGATGCCCACGTCAGCGGTGGCCAAGGCGGGCGCATCGTTGACGCCATCGCCGACCATGGCGACGACTCGGCCTTCGTCCCGCACGCTCTGCACGATCGCGGCCTTCTTCGCGGGGAGCACCTCAGCGAAGTAGCGGTCTATGCCCAGTTGCTGCGCGACCCGCTCGGCGACGATGCTGCTGTCGCCCGTCAGCATGAGCGGCTCGACGCCCATGGCGCGCAGGTCGCGAATGGCGCCGGCTGACTCGGGACGGACGGCGTCGGAAAGCGCGATTGCCCCGATCGGAGCGCCCCCGCTCATAACGAACACCACCGTGCGACCGCCTTGGGCGAGCGACGCAAGCTCCGGCGGCGTCGCGAGGCCGGAGTCGGTGAGGTAGCCGGGACTGGCGACCAGGACCTCGCGGTCCTCGATCAGGCCGCGGGCACCCTTGCCGGGGATGGCCCTGAAGTCGGTCACACTTCGCTTCTCGGGCGCAGCGTCGGCGATCGCGCGCGCGATCGGGTGCTCGGAATACTGCTCCACTGAGCCGGCGAGCACCAAGATCTCCTCGGTCGCGATCTGGGTCTCGGTCAGCGCGACCACCTCGTCGACCCCAAAGCGGCCGAGCGTCAGGGTGCCGGTCTTGTCGAAGATGACGCTGTCGACCACGCGGGCGTTCTCGAACGCCATGCGGTTGCGAACGAGCAGGCCGTTCTTGGCACCGATCGTCGTGGAGATCGCGACCACGAGCGGGATGGCGAGCCCGAGCGCGTGCGGACAGGCGATCACCATGACGGTCACCGCGCGCTCCATCGCGTACGCGAGGGGTTTGCCCGCGCCCATCCACGCTCCAAACGTCAGCAGGCCGCCGGCGAGTGCGACGACCGTCAGCCACATCGCCGCCCGGTCGGCCAGGTCCTGGGTCGCGGACTTCGACTCCTGGGCCTCCCGGACCAGCTCGATCACCTGCGACAGGAACGACTCGGCCCCCGTCCGGGAAACCGTGACCACCAGCGCGCCCTCGCCGTTCAGCGCGCCACCGATCACGGTGTCGCCCGGTCCTTTGGCGACGGGCACGCTCTCACCGGTGAGGAGGGATTCGTCCACTGAGGTGGCACCCTCGATGACCTCCCCGTCGGCGGGGACCTTCTCGCCGGGCCTGACCACGACGATATCGCCGGCGCGCAGCGACTCGACCGCGACGTCGCGCGTGCTTCCGTCGGTTTCGCGCACGTGTGCCTCTGAGGGCATCAGCCGAGCGAGAGACTCGAGCGCCATCGACGCGTCACCCACCGAGCGCATCTCGATCCAATGCCCGAGCAGCATGATGTCGATCAGCGTCGCGAGCTCCCAGAAGAACGGCATGCCCTCGAGGCCGAGGACGGTTGCGGCACTGTAGAGATAGGCCACGCTGATCGCCACTGCGACGAGGGTCATCATGCCGGGGCGTCGCGCTCGCGCCTCGGCGATGAACCCCCTGAGGAACGGAGCGCCGCCGTAGAAGTACAGCACGGTCGAAAGCGCCAAGAGGACCCACTCCGCTGCGGGAACCGTGAGGATGGTGCCCCCGGGAACCAGCGGCAGGCCCGGTGAGATCAGGATCACCGGAACGGTCAGCGCGAGACAGACCCAGAAGCGCCGGCGGAACTGTGCGGCGTGGTCGCCCATGGCCTACTCGCCCAACGCCCGCATGATCTC
>CAZCRB010000188.1:0-2799 GCA_964500985.1 uncultured Eubacteriales bacterium | reverse complement strand
AGCCATGTCGGGGCGGGAGTAGCGAGGGATCATGAGGAGTGGCCTTTCAGCGCGGTGGAGGGTGCAAGGAGATTGTAGCCGAGGCGAGCACCCCAATCCCTAGCCTGCCAACAGAGTCAGGCGTTCACGCGCTACCCGCAGCTCTGCCCGCATCCCGTAGCCGAACTCGATACGATCTGCCTCAATGCCGTCGCCGAACACCACCCCGCCGACGTCCATCTCTGAGGTCACGACCAGTGCATCGTCTCCGCTCAGCGCGCCCGTCGTCATCGACACTCCGCAAGCAGGGCCCGCGAAGGCCTCTCGCACTAGGAACGCAAGCGTCGGCTCGTGTGGCGCAGGCAGCGTCGGCGGTTCACGCAGTCCTCGGCAGATCGAGCTCGCCCAGCCAGTAGCCCCGGTGCCGGTCGCGACGATCATGCCGCTCGACATCTGACGCTCGGTGGCGCCGCCCGCCTCGAGCCGGTAGCGAGCCGTCTGGTGCGATGCGTGGCCGATGAAGAGCTCGTTGAGCGCAAGCAGCCTCTGGCCATCGTCGAGCCGACACTCCACGAGCGTCCTCTCCTCGACCGCCGCGCCCGGCGTCGCGGCGGCCTCAAACAACTCGGCGGCGTCGCTCGGCGAGAACCGCACCAGCACGCCACCGTTCTCCCCCGGCTCGGGGTCGAGGCCGATCACGATCTGCCCGGTCAGGTACTTCGCGACGTTGGCGACCAGGCCGTCCTGCCCAAGCGCGACCACGATGTCGCTCGGCTCGAACAGGAAGCGGTCGAGGTCGTCTCGGCTGATGCGAGTCGAGCGCCAGGCGGTGGGCACCGAGCCGGCCACGTGGCGTCGCGCTTCTTCGAAGTGCGCATGTTGCTCCTCGAGCGCCTCGATCGACTGCCCGCGCGCTTCAAGGAAGAAGCGCGCCTGCTCCCTTGTTGCGTGCCGAGCAAGCAGCAGCTCGTAGTGGGTGGGCCGCGTCAGGAGCACGACGCGGGGCGTGGAGGCCATGACTCACGCCTCCAGCCGCCTGGTGGCCGCACCCATCAAGTCGCCCAGCATCGCTGACACCATGTCGGGAGTCAGGTTCAGGTGCTCGATCGACTCCAGCTTGCCGGCGAACTCGCGCATCGCGAGACCCATCATCACGTGCGGGGGCAGGTCACGGTAGACGTCCATCATCGCCAGCTCGGTCTCCGCACGTGCGCCCTCCACCTGGCGGAGTTGTTCTGCCTCGGCCTGCGCCATGACGCGGGCGCTCTGAGCGGCCGCCTCCGTTCGGATGCGTTCCGCCTCGGCGTTCTCGAGAACGAGACGCCGATCGTTGGCGCCCTGCTGCTCGATGAGCAGTTCCTCGCGCTTCGCAAGCTCGATGCGGTTTTGCAGCTCGTTCTCGGCGATGGCGCGCTCCTTCTCGACCGCGAGCGCGCGGCGCTTGAAGAGCGCCTCGTCGGCGTCCTGCTGGATTGCCTCACGCACCGGCGTCTGGAGTGCCTTCTCCATGTCCGCCGTGGGCCTGACCGACGCGACGCGCACCGTCACGACCTCGAGCCCCATCTCGCCGAGGGATCTCTCGGCGGCGAGTCCGTGCGCGATGCGAGTGCGCAGCGCGCCCACGCCCTCGGCGAGTACGGCCTCGAGTGCGCGCTCGGCAATCCAAGCCAGCGCGATCTCCTGCGCGACGCGGGTGAGCAGCCCATCGACTTGCTCGAGCGGCTCATTCGCCCACCGCCCGCTTCCGAGGTCGAGGTGAAAGTCGACGCGACTCGCGAGCGCCTCCGGCTCGGCGACCCGCCAGGTCACGGTGCCCTGGACGTAGACCTCCTGGAAGTCGAGCGAGATGCCCCTGATCTGGAAGGTGAGTTCGCGGTCGTCCATCGGGACCTCGGCGACCGCCGTCGAAAGCGGGTGGAACCAGAACGCGAGTCCGCGTCCGCTGCGCACCTGAGCCCCCGAGCGATAGCGGAGCACGTGCATCGATGGCTCCGCACGGAAGTGCCTCACCACCGGATACCGCTTGATGTCAGCCATGACGTCCTCCTTCCGAACGGCGATCGAGTCGCCTCAGACCGCCGAGCTTTGGGTGAACCGATAGAGCTCCGCCGGGCGGTGTGCGGCCTCGTCCTCACGTTCGCCAGTCGCTACGAGCTGGCCGAGGGCCAGCATGCGGCGGCGGAACGAGTCCTTGTTGAGCGCGCGGCCCAGAATCGTCTCGTGCACGTCTTGGAGGCGGCGAAGCGTGAACCGCTCGGGAAGCAGCTGGAACCCGATGGGGCTGTAGTCGAGCTTGCCTCGGAGGCGCTTCACCGCCATGCCCAGGATCTCGGCGTGGTCGAACGCGAGCGGCAACGGCCGACCTTCGGCGGACATGACCTCGACCGCTCCGCCAGTCTCACCCTCCCACGGCACACGAACTCGTAGCAGATTCGCCCCGGCGAGCGTCTCGGGCGCCACGAGCGCAAAGTAGGTGACGCTGATGACTCGGGTGCGGGGATCGCGCGCCGGCTGGCCGAAGGTGTAGAGCTGCTCGAGGAAGACGTCGGCGGTGATGCCGGCCTTGGTGGCGAGCGCGCGCCGAGCGGCATCTTCGAGCGACTCGTCCACGTGCACGAACACGCCCGGAAGAGCGAGGAGACCGGCCTGCGGCGCCTCGGCCCGCTCGACGACCAGGACACGCAAGACCCCGTCGGCGACCGTGAACAGCGCAACGTCGACAGCGACCGAAGGATGTTCGAACTGCGAAGGGTCGTAGCTAGCGAGGAACTCGGCGTCGGTCATGACGGGCCTCCGGAATGCGGGCGCGGGTGCGCTGGC
>CAZCRB010000187.1:0-2843 GCA_964500985.1 uncultured Eubacteriales bacterium | reverse complement strand
GCGTCGTCGAGGGGCTCGTTGGGGATGTCGCGTTCAGTCATCAGTGGGTGGTTCTCTCTGTGGGTGCGGCATCGGATGCCAGGGTTCAGGCGTTGTAGAGCAAACTACATGCACACCGTGCGCGCAAGCCGCCTAATCGCGAACGGACGGAAGCGTCAGGGTGCGAGGGCGCTCAGATCGCCAGGTAGGCGCCGTGGATCGAGTTGTAGACCACCGGCACCCCGAGCAACGAGAACAGGATCACGGGAAGCGCGATCACCACGACCCACGCGGCCTTGCGGCCGCGCCAGCCCATCGTGATCGTGAGGTGCAGGTAGACCGCGTAGATCAGCCAGGCGATCAGCGACCAGGTCTCCATGGGGTCCCAGCCCCAATAGCGACCCCATGCCTCGTTGGCCCAGACCGCTCCCGAGGCGATCATGATCCCCTGGAAGACGAAGCCGGCGCCGACGAACCTGAACGTCAGACCGTCGAGCTCCTCTTGCGGCGGCAGCTTGTCGAGCCACGACCGCCAACGCTCGCCCTTGCCGGCGTCGCGCAGCAGGTAGGCGACGGCGAGGACGAAGCTGCCCACATAGCAGCCGTACGCGAGGTTCGCGAACAGGACGTGGATCGCCAGCCAGATGCTGGCGAGCGACCCGGTCGCCTCTTGCGCTGCGGGGTTCACCAGCAGCGTCGCGCCCATGATGAAGAACGTGATCGGCATGAGGGCGACGCCGACGACGCGCAGGCCCCTCTGGCGCCAACACAGCACGAGGAAGGCGACCACCCCGAGGAACGCGAGGCCTGAGGCGACCTCGAAGAACCCGAGCGCGGGGCCGTGCCCTGTCCGCACCCAGCGCAGCGCGATGCTGCCACCTTGGAAGATCACACCTGCGAGCGCGATCCACACACCGACGTTGACCGATCGCGGCTTGCCGAACACGACGCCGATGACGAACGCCACCGACGAAGCGGCATACAGCACGATCGCTATCCAGTACAACACCGCTTCGGGCGTGGTCACGTACGCTCCTTCTCGGATGGGTCGACGTATACGCCAAACGCGCGCTCCACGCGCACGGGAAAGGCGGGATCGAGCTTCTTGCGGACGATCCAGACGGCGGTCTCACCGCTCTGAGGAAGATACCTCACGGCTACGACGCGCGGCGGGAAGAACAGCGCAAGAAGCTCGCCAAGTACGGCGAGCACGAACGCCGCGTAGATGAAGGGGACGCTCCAGTCGTTGACCAGCGTGATCTTGGCGAACAGCGACGGCTCGACGTACGTGATGGTGCTGCCGCCCGGCAGGCGAACCGCCTCCCCGCGCGCGAGCGGCCGAGAGGAGAAGCTCGCGCCCGGCACGCTGACCACGATCCTCTCGTCCGGCGCGGTGCGCACGACGACGTTGGTCGATGCGCCGGAGTTGGACTCGGAGATGACGAGCCCACCTGCTTTGGCCCCCCGGTCCACGGCGTCGACCAAGGCGAGTGGGCGGCGCTCGACCTTCTGGCCGTCGGGCAGGGTCACGGAGAGGTAGACCGCCGGCCCCAGCGCGCCCCGATGCGCGATGACGCTGCCGATGCGGAGCGGATGGTTGGGGTACACCCATCCCTGCGCCACGACCTCGTCACCACGGACGAGCCGTACGTACGGGGTGTCGCCGCGCGCCACGCCCTGCGCCTCGAACCCCCGGCGGACGCTGGTGACCTGCACGTCGTATCCCGTGAAGCGTTCGAAGAAGAGCGGCCCGGTGCGCAGGCCCGCGACGTAGGATGCCCGCTCATCGATCAGGCCCGATCCGAGGACGACCGCAAGGTCACCCTCCGAGCGCATGAGCTGGCCAAGCGCCGCGAACACGAACAAGGCGACCAGCGCCCAATGGAACAGCGGTGAACCGAACGCGGCGACGCGGTACCGGGTGAACACGGTCGCGCCCTGCCCCGGGTGCTCCCTGAGCCGCAGCGGGCCGAGCGCCTCTCGCGCCAAAGACAGCGCCTCTTGCTCGCCGGTGGCCGGGAGCGTGAAGCTGGGGCGCGGCACGGATGCGGGCGGCGACCACGCCTGCGGCTGCGCGCTGCGCCACAGCCCGAGCGCGCGCTGCGTCCGCTCCCACGAGCAGGCGATCGTCGAGCAGACCAGCAGGAAGGCGCCCACCAGGAACACGGGGCTCGTGAACGGCTGATGCAGGCCCAAGGGCCCCACCACCGCCTCGGCCGACGGGTGCGCCTTCGCCCACTTCACCACGAGGGGGTCCTGAGCAGCGCCCAGCGGCAGCAGCGTGGCAAGTGCCGAGTAGGCGATCAGCCCCACGATCAGCCCGATCGCGAGCCTGCGTGAGCGGAGGAAGTCGTAGACGGCGCGCATCTTCACTGCGCCTTCTCGTCGGGGATGACCTGCTCGAGATGCAGGCCCTCGACGATCGGCTTGAGGTAGGACACCTCGAGCGCTCGCCCGAGAGCGAGCGGATAGAGCAGCGCCGAGGTGAGCAGCACGGCGATCAAGTAGCCGGCGACCAGCGTCTTGGCCCGGCCGCGCTGGAGATCGGCCAGAACCGTCGCGAGAACCGCGAGCGCGAAGGGGGCCACCGAGACCGCAGACAGCATCCAGACCGGGCGCGGCGAAAGGGCCAGGGGCAGGTAGGCGGCCCAGAAGAACAGCTGGAGCAGCCAGGTGCGGCGACGCAGCTCGGCGGAGACGAGCGAGTACGCGGCGGCGGGCAGCACCGCCAACCAGACCAGCGGGTTCCCGAGTCCGACGGCAAGCTGCGCGCCGCGAACGGTGGGTGCGTAGTCGGCGAACGCGTAGAACGGCACGATGAACCACAGCGCCGGCTTCGAGTTGGCGAAGAAGCCGACCGGCGG
>CAZCRB010000186.1:0-2887 GCA_964500985.1 uncultured Eubacteriales bacterium | reverse complement strand
GCCGACCTCGTGACCAACGCCGTCGTCGAGTTCACCGACCTGCAGGGGGTCATCGGCCGCTACTACGCGCTCGCGTCCGGCGAGGCGCCCGAGGTGGCCCTCGCCATCGAGGAGCACTACCGTCCGCGCTTCTCCGGTGACGCGCTGCCGGCCACGCTCGCCGGTCGTATCGTCTCGATCGCCGACAAGGCCGACACCATCGCCGGCATCTTCGCCGCGGGCATGGCGCCCAAGGGCTCGGCCGACCCGTTCGCCCTGCGCCGCAGCGCCATCGGGATCCTGCAGATGGCGCTCGACGGCACCCGCATCACGCTCGACGAACTCATCGCCGACGCGCTCGCTCCGCTCTCCGAGCAGGGCGTCGCCTTCGACCCCGAGGCGCTCGGCGCGGCCATCAAGACCTTCTTCACCGGCCGCCTCGAGAAGATCCTGCGCGATCGCAATCACGCCTACGACACGGTCGACGCGGTGCTCGCCGTGGCCGCCGACGATCCGGCTGACGCGCTGGCGCGCGCCGGTGCGCTCAGCGACTTCCGTGCGTCGAGCCACGCGATGGAGGACCTCTCGATCGCGTTCAGCCGCGCACGCAACCTCTCCAAGCCCGAGCTCGGCGTCGCGCTCGACCGCGCCATCGCCGGCGAGCACGAGGTCGCGCTTGCCGACGCGCTCGACGAGGCCGAGACCCTCACCGCGCAGATGTACGACCAGAGCGCCTACACCGGCATCCTCGAGGTCTACGCCAACCTGCGCGAGCCCATCGACGCCTTCTTCGAGAACGTCATGGTCATGGACAAGGACGAGGCCCTGCGCGACAACCGCCTGCGCCTGCTCAACCGCTTCGTCGCGCTGTTCGAGCGCTTCGCGGACTTCTCGAAGCTGGCGGGGTAGCCGGGTGGCCAACGGGACCGTCTCGATCCACGTCGTCTCCGACTCGCTGGGCGAGACCGGAGAGATGGTCGCGCGCGCCGCGGCCGCCCAGTTCGAGGCCGACGCCTTCGTCATCGAGCGCCTGCCCAAGATCACCACGGCCGAGCAGCTGCACGAGGTCGTGCAGTCGCACTGCGGCGAGCACTGCCTGTTCCTCTACACGCTCGTCAACGACGAGCTGTGCGCCGAGATGCGCCGGCTGGTCGCCGCCGGCGGCATCAACGCCGTCGACCTGCTCGGCCCGGCGGTCGACCTGCTGCACCGCGTCACGGGGCACGAGCCGACCGGCGAGGCCGGCGCGGTCCGCCGCACCGACGAGGAGTACTTCGACCGTATCGAGGCGATGGAGTTCGCGGTCAGCCACGACGACGGCCGCAACCCCGAGGGCCTGCTCGAGGCCGACATCGTGCTGCTCGGTGTCTCGCGCACGAGCAAGACGCCGCTGTCGATGTACCTCGCGTTCAAGGGCTGGCGCGTCGCCAACATCCCGCTCGCCTCGGGCGTCGAGCCGCCGCAGCAGCTCTTCGAGGTCGACCCCCGCAAGATCTTCGGGCTCGTGACGAGCGCCGAGGTCCTGATGGAGATCCGTACCGAGCGCATGCGCGAGCTCGGCACCTACGTGCCGCGCTACGCGGAGCGCGAGGCGGTGGAGACCGAGCTCGAGGAGGCGCGCGCGCTGATGCGCAAGCTCGGGTGCATCGTCGTGCGCACGGCCAACCGGGCCGTCGAGGAGTCGGCGCAGGAGATCTTGCGCTACGTCGAGGGCGTGCAACGAACGCGCGACTAGGGCCGCTACCTGCGGCGTTTGAATCAGCGTCACCCGCGACAGCACTAGCGCGTGCAGGAGTGCGGCGGTACCGATAGAATGCGTTTCGCCGGGTCCCCCAAAACCAAGGGAGATGGAGTTGTCGGAAGTCAAGCGCGTCTACGCCTTCGGCGGAGGTAACACCGAGGGCAACAAGGACATGAAGTTCATTCTCGGCGGCAAGGGAGCAAACCTCGCCGAGATGGCCAACATGGGCCTGCCGGTGCCTCCGGGCTTCACGATCTCGTGCCAGGCCTGCATGGAGTACTACAACTCCACGCCGCCCGGCTTTCCGCAGGGCCTGACCGAGGAGATCGCGAGCTACGTCGCCGACCTCGAGGGCAAGATGGGCAAGAAGCTCGGCGACGTCAGCGACCCGCTGCTCGTCTCCGTGCGCTCCGGCTCGCCGTTCTCGATGCCGGGCATGATGGACACGGTCCTGAACCTCGGCCTGAACGACGAGTCGGTCAAGGGCGTCATCGCCCAGACCGGCAACGAGCGTTTCGCTTGGGACAGCTACCGCCGCTTCATCCAGATGTTCTCCAAGGTCGTTCTCGACGTCGAAGGCGACCTGTTCGAGAACGCCATCAACGCCATGAAGCTGAACCGTGGCGTCACCTCCGACACGGACCTGTCCGCCGATGACCTGCGCGAGCTCACCGCCGCGTTCAAGGCCATCGTCGCCGAGCACGTCTCGGTCGACGAGTTCCCGCAGCTCGCCGTCGACGGCCACGTCGCGTTCCCGCAAGACGTCGCGCAGCAGCTGCACCTCGCCATCGAGGCCGTCTTCAAGAGCTGGAACAACCGCCGCGCGATCGACTACCGCAAGATGGAGAAGATCGCCGACGACCTCGGCACCGCCGTCAACGTCCAGTCGATGGTCTTTGGCAACAAGGGCGAGACCTCGGCCACCGGCGTCGCGTTCACCCGCAACCCGGCCGACGGCACCAACGAGTACTACGGTGACTTCCTCACCAACGCGCAGGGCGAAGACGTCGTCGCGGGCATCCGCGTGACCGAGCCGCTCGCCGACCTGCCCAAGGTCCTTCCTGAGGCGGGCGAGGAGCTCTACAAGGTCTTCGACATCCTCGAGAAGGCCTACCGCGACATGTGTGACATCGAGTTCACCATCGAGCAGGGCAAGCTGTGGATGCT
>CAZCRB010000185.1:0-2887 GCA_964500985.1 uncultured Eubacteriales bacterium | reverse complement strand
CGACCGCCAAGACCGAGGAGCCCAAGCCCGCCGAGCAGCCCGCCGAGCAGACGCCCGCCGAGCAGACGCCGGCGGCCTCCGGAGGCGAGCAGGAGTACGTCGTCGTGACCGACGCCGAGGCCCGAGACGTCGTGAGCAAGTTCATCGGCATGCGAATCGCCGGAGACATCGAGGGGTCAAAGGCCCTCTGCAGCCAGAACATGCTGACCGGCGAGAACGGCGAGTTCGTCAAGGACAAGTACTGGCATCCGGACAGCTTCAAGATCGTGAAGACGACGCCGGATCAGATGTACATCCACGTTGGGACGATGGGCCAGTGGCCCTCCGGCGAGGAGCCGACGATCTATTCGGTGTGGCGCGATCCGGAGTCCGGCAAGGTCGTGATCGACGGCATGCTGCCCGCCGAGGACTTCCCGGATCTGGTGCAGTAGGCGCGGCCAACGCACGCGGCTGCCGCCGCGCGATTCGGCGGTTCAGGAGTCGGCCGCGTTCGCCGATTAACACAGCGTGACCCCTATCGGGGTCGTTCTGCGTGCGCCGGGCAGGGTGGGGGGCTCGAACCGGCGCGGCGTGCTCCACTGGTGCTTCCAGAAGCTGGTGTGTCCTCGCGGTCACCCTCACGATCGCGAGTTGTGGGCTTGATGCCGCGTGCAGAAGCGGGCGGTTGGGGAGGTCGCGCCTGAGGGGGCGCGGTCGGACAACGAGGAGGGGTCTATGCAGGTTCTTGCGAAGAACCGCGCGATTCCGGTGCGAGCAGGACTGGGGGCCGCGCTGATTCTCGCGCTACTGCTCTCGGTGATGCTCGCGATGGCGCCGGCGGCACGTGCCACGGTTCCGACCGGCGTGTCGGTCAGCGTTGCCGATCCGGACGACAACTCGATCGAGGGCGCGAGCGTCGAGGTCTACGACGTGGTCACCGATGACCTCGTGGGGAACGCCACAACCGGAATCGACGGCACGTGCGACATCTACGTCCCGGCAGGCGACTACTACGTGAATGTGAGCAAGGAGCACTACACCGGCTCCGACAAGAATGTAACCGTGACCTCGGGACAGATGGCGACGCTGGGCTTCACGCTCGCACCCTATCTCAAGGCGTTCTCCGGCTGGGTGGACGAAGGCAAGAACCCGCTCGTTGGCGTGCAGGTATCGGCCTACCACTTCGAAGCAGGCATTGATGAGTGGCAGGAGTGCGGCTACACGGAGACCGACTCGGACGGCTACTACGAGGTGTGGCTCGAGCCCGGTTCGCCGACCGGGGACTACGTGATCGGCACCTACGAGTTCCTCTTCGACAATCTCTACTACCGCAACGCGTACTACGCCGGTTACGAGGTCGTGGGAAACATCTCGTCGGCCACCCCCGTGAACTGGGACGGCGCGACCCCGACCGAGAACCTGGACATGACGCTGCAGGGCGAGCCCGCTTCGGCGACGTTCCGGCTGGTCGACGGCAAGGGCGACCCGATCGACGCTACCGCGACGGACCTTTGGTTCACCGTGGTCGACTCGACCGATCCCGACAGCGACCCGAACCCCTGGATCGACGTCGAAACGCAGGGGTCCTACGGGTACGTCAACGTGTACGGGCTCAAGGGCGGGTCGTACAACCTGCGCGCCAACGGTGACGGCGTCTGGTCGTCGCAGTGGTTCGATGGCGCGAAGACCCAGGCGGACGCGGTCGACTTCGTCGCCGGTCCCGAGGCCTACAACGACCTGGGTGACTGGGAGATGGTGCCGGCCGTCGTGAGTATCACCGGCACCGTGAACAGAGCGGCGGTGCCGCAGCCATGGGTCAGCGTCGAGCTCTACCGCTGGTATGCCGACGACAACTACTGGCACGGCGTCGACGGCGTCGAGTCGGACGAGAACGGCGTCTACAAGTTCGTGGACCTGGAGCCGGGCGAGTACCGCGTGGGTACGAGCGCGTTCCGGATCGACGACGACACCGCGGTTCCGGCGTCCTTCTACGACGGCGCGAGCACGCTCGACGACGCGACCAGCATCACGCTGAACGAGACGACGCCCATGCGCGACCACATCGATCTGACGCTCAGCGAGGAGATCAGCGTCGTCGCCGACTCCTACGAGGACGACGACGCCGTCGCAACGGCCAAGACGATCACGGCGGGAGCCCCCGCGCAGCAGCGCACATTCTGCCCCATCGAGGACGAAGATTGGGTGAAGCTCGACGTCGTCGCGGGCACGCGCTACACGATTGAGACCCGCGGATCCTCTGCGAACCCGGCTTGGGACTACCTGGTCGGCACGTATCTTCGGGTGTACGAGGCCGACGGTGTCACGTGGACCCTCGATGACTGGGACTCGGGCAACGGTGGTCACTCGCTCATCGAGTGGACCCCGACCGAGACCAAGAGCGTCTACATCAGGGTCACCGAGGCGAACGACGAATGCGGTGCCTACGATCTTGTCGTCACCGCCGAACAGGACGAGGTCGTCGCTGCGATCGACTCGGCGGGTCCGAACCCGGTGGTGTTCGGTTCGAGCGTCTCGTTCACGGGTCATGCGACCGACTCACTGGGGGGCCAGATCACGGCCTACCGGTGGGCTGAGGGCGCTACCGTGCTGTCGGACCAGAGCTCGTTCTCTACCGCGGCGCTGGCGGTCGGGACCCACACGATCTCGTTCTCGGCGCAGTGCGAGGACGGCGTCTGGTCACCGGCCGCCACGGCAGTCGTCACCGTGAACCCCGTGGCCCCGACCGGGCCGTTCGCATGCTCGGTGAGCGTGCCGAAGGTCTCGGGCAAGGCGACCGTGAAGAAGGGCACGACCCTGGTCGGCTCGGTGGCACCGGGCCACGCGACCCCGGTCAAGCTCGAGGTCCAGGTGCTCTCGAAGAAGAAGTACAAGAAGTACAAGACCTACA
>CAZCRB010000184.1:0-2957 GCA_964500985.1 uncultured Eubacteriales bacterium | reverse complement strand
GGCTGCTCGCTCATCGGCGGCGAGATGGCCGAGCACCCCGACGTCATGGAGCCGGGCGACTACGACCTGTCCGGCTTCTGCGTCGGCGTCGTCGACCGCCCCAAGATGGTCACCGGCGAGAAGGTGGCCCCCGGCGACGTCGTGCTGGGCCTGCCCTCCACCGGCCTGCACTCCAACGGCTACTCGCTCGTGCGCAAGGTCCTCGTCGAGGGTAACGCCGACGCGCTGCACCTCGAGCGCCTCGACCTGGGCGGCGTCACGCTCGCCCAGGCGCTGCTGACGCCCACGCGCATCTACGCCGAGCCCGTCTTGGCGCTGCTGCGGGCCGGTGCCGACATCCACGCGATGGCGCACATCACCGGCGGCGGCATCACCGAGAACCTCGACCGCGTGCTGCCCGCGGACTGCGACGCGTCCATCGCGCGCGGCTCGTGGCCGGTTCCCGCCATCATCAACGCGGCCGTCGAAGCCGCCGCACTGCCCGACGACGAGGCGTACAAGACGTTCAACATGGGCATCGGGTTCACCTTCGTCGTCTCGGCAGACGACGCCCCGGGCCTCTCGGCGCGCCTTCTCGAGATGGGCGAGAAGGTCTACGAGATCGGCGAGATCGTCGAGGGCACCGGAAAGGTGGTCTACCGGTGAGCAAGCTGCGTCTCGGCGTTCTGATCAGCGGTTCAGGCACCAACCTGCAGGCCATCATCGACGCGACCGAGTCCGGCGAGCTCGACGCCGAGGTCACCGTCGTCATCTCGAGTCACGAGGCCGCCCGCGGTCTCGACCGGGCGCGGCGCCACGGCATCGACGCGGTGTTTCTCGAGCGCGGCAGCTTCGAATCGCCGCGCGCCTACAACGCCGCCATCCGTGACGAGCTCAAGCGCCATGGCGTCGATCTGGTGGTGATGGCCGGCTACATGCGCCTGCTGGGGACCGAGGTCCTCGACGCCTATCCGATGGCGGTCCTGAACCTCCACCCGGCGCTTCTCCCGAGCTTCCCCGGCGCACACGGCGTCAAGGACGCGTTCGAGTACGGCGTCAAGGTCACCGGCGTGACCGTCCACTTCGCCGACGAGGTGTTCGACCGCGGTCCGATCCTTGCCCAGGAGGCGGTCATCGTCGAGGAAGACGACACGGTCGCGACGCTGGAGGCTAAGATCCACGAGGTCGAGCACCGTCTGTACCCGGCCGCGATCCAGCTGATCGCGCAGGGGCGCGTGAGCTTCGAGGGCCGCAAGGTGCGGGTGGCGACGGCCTAGGGCTTTCGTTTCCCACTTCACGCTGCATACCGCCCCCTGCTATATTCACCGTTCGCGCGCCGTGCACGCGAGGGACACCGTCCACAGATGCAAGGGGAAGGGGAGCCAGTATGAGGTTCACGGCTCGAAAGATCGCGGCGCTTGCCGCAGCAGTCGCACTCGCCGCGGTGGCGACCGGCTGCAGCTCGTCGGCCGATAAGCCCGCCGACACCTCCACGGAGCCCGGCGGGACCGTGGTCAAGATCGGATTCGCCGCACCGCTCACGGGCGACAACGCCGTCTACGGCGAGGGCATGAAGCGCGCCGCCGAGCTCGCCATCAACGAGGCCAACACCTCCGACGCGGTGCTCAGCAAGGGCATCCGCTTCCAGCTGCGCGCAGAAGACGACGCCGGTGACCCCAAGCAGGCCGTCAACGTCGCCAACGCCATCGCGGGCGACAAGGAGGTCGTGGCGGTCGTCGGTCACTTCAACTCCGGATGCTCGATCCCGGCCTCGCCGGTCTACAACGACGCGAGCCTCGCGATGGTCAGCGTGTCCTCCAACCCCGCGCTGACCGCCCAGGGCCTGCCCAACGTCGATCGCGTGGTCGCCAAGGACGACGCCCAGGGCAACTTCGCCGCCGGGCTCGTCAAGGACCTCGGGTTCGCCAAGGTCGCCATCGTGGACGACTCGACCCCGTACGGTCAGGGTCTGGCCGCCGAGTTCAAGAAGACGTTTGCCGCCAACGGGGGCACCGTCGTCTCCGAGGAGCACATCCAGCCCAAGGACGTCGACTTCTCGGCGCTCGTCACCAAGCTCAAGGCCGCCGCTCCGGCCGCCGTCTACTACGCCGGTGCCCACACCGAGGGCGCGCTGCTCACCAAGCAGATGAAGGAGGCCGGCCTCAAGGTTCCGGTCATCGGCGGCGACATGATCTACAGCCCCGAGTACGTCAAGATCGCCGGCAACGCCAACGCCGAGGGCGACATGGCCACCTCGCTGGGCCTGCCGCTCGAGCAGCAGCCCAAGGGCGGCGAGTTCCTCGCCAAGTACACCGGCGCGTACGGCAAGGCCCCCGAGGCGTACGACTCGTATGCCTACGACGCCACCAACGCCATCATCGCCGCCGTGCTCAAGGCCGGCACCGACCGCGCCGCGGTCATGAAGGCCGTGCGCGACGGCTCGATCGAGGGCGTGACCGGCACGGTCGCCTTCGACGAGAACGGCGACAACAAGATCCAGGCGATCAGCGCCTACAAGGTCATCAACGGCATCTGGAAGCAGATGCAGCAGTAGGTCGCGTCTCGCTCGATAACGTGAACGCACCGGCAGGGCCGTTCCGCACCGCGCGGGGCGGCCCTTCCGCTACAATGACCGCACTTCCGCACGCACCACGTCTTCAGGGGGTCCTTGGCATGTCTGATCCGGTCATCAAGCGCGCGCTCGTCTCCGTCACCGACAAGACCGGCGTGGTCGAGTTCTGCCGCGCACTCGTCGAGGAGTTCGGCGTCGAGATCGTCTCCACCGGCGGCACCGCCAAGGCGCTTGCCGACGCCGGCGTCCCCGTGCGCCCGATCGATGACCTCACCGGCTTCCCGGAGATGATGGACGGCCGCGTCAAGACGCTGCACCCGCGCGTCCACGGCGGCCTGCTCGCGCGCCGCGACGTGCCCGCGCACATGGCCGCCGCCGACGAGCACGGCATCGGCATGATCGACCT
>CAZCRB010000183.1:0-2992 GCA_964500985.1 uncultured Eubacteriales bacterium | reverse complement strand
CCTTCGGGTTCGCAGCCCGAATGACCTCGACCCATCCCCTTGACCGCCCGACCCGCCTCGACCTGCGGACAAGCACCCGTGCGCAAACTGACCGCGTAGTTCATACTTGCCCTCGTTGAGGCGACATGAGGGGTCGTTTCGGGGGCGATTAGGAGCAAGCGTGGATCGTTCGATACGGGCGTCTCTCAGAGCCTTGATCTGTCTGGTCGCGTGCGTAGGGGCATTGACGCTCCTGCTCGCGGCTCCGAGACCCGCCGCTGCTCTGACCGTGCCATCCATCGAACCCAGCGGCGAAACAGGGTTCACCATCGGCGCCTGGAGCTTGGACGCAGCCCTCGGCCACTGCGAGATCTACTGCACGCCGGGTGAGCCGAGCGCCTCCCAGGTCGCGACGTCAGCGGCCGGCCGCCTGGTGTGGTCCTGGACGCCCAACTGGAAGTGGACCACCACCTCCGACGTCGGCCTTGCCGAGCACACCGTATACACCTACTGGATGTACGACTTCGGACTGGATGGCACGCAGCTGTCCTGCACGCCGTATGTCGTCCGCACGGGCAGTCAGGTGTGGGGGCACGTGCTCGACACAGACAGCACACCGCTCGTTGGCGCGCCCGTTCGCCTCTATGCGCCCACGACGTACACCGCCGAGGACTATGCGGTCATTGAGACCACCACTACCGGCGAAGGCGGCGTCTACGGGTTCGACACCGACGTTCAAAGCATCGACAGGCCGCAGGTAGGCGCAAGTGATCCGACGAGTGCCACGCCGGAGACGTTCTTCGGAGGCGGATTCTACCCGCAAGACGTCCCACTTCGTGCTCCGTCGCGCTACGGGCTTCCCAGGCGTGCCGACATCCAACTCGACCCGGCGTACGGCACTCTGATCGGGACGATCGTTTCGGCGCGAGACGGAGCGCCCGTCGCGAGCGCGACGGTTACGCTGCTGCGCAACACCCCCACATACGACTCGGAGGGCGCGATCGTCTCCTGGCGGTACGTTATCGCGGGCAAGCTGATGACGAAGCCGGACGGCACGTTCTCTGCGCGGGTGCGTCCGGGCGACTATGAGATCGAGGCTGTAGAGTACGCCTTCCTCGAGAAGGCCACGCAGACGCCCGTGCGAGTCAGCGTTGGCGCGACAGCGAGCGCGGGCACGGTCGCCCTGACGCCGGCATGGGATTTCCCGCCCGTCTTCACCGACCCGTGGGAGCTCAACGACACCACCACCACCGCCAATCCGATCCAGACCGACGGCACCGAGTTCGTCGGGTACTGCGATCAGAGCGGCTCGGACTACATGAGCTTTCCGGCCAAGCGCGGGAAGATGTATGGCGTGACAGTGACCACCAAGGGTTATGGCTGCTGGGGCCGCATCGGGTTGTACGACGGCGCGGGCGCGCGGGTTGCCCCTCTCCCGGCTGCGGGGCAGGGCTACACGTTCTTGGGGAGCGTGCCCGGTACTCAGACCACGACGCTGTGGGCCGTGAGTGACGGCGACAAGCCGCTCTACGTGGGCTGGGATCTGATGGGTGCGACTGAGTCCTACACCTCGCTCAACTACCCGCCCGGTGCGCTCGTGCGCTATACAGTGACGGTCAACGAGTACGATCCCCCGCTGATCACGGGTAGGGTGACCGACCCGAAGACCGGCATGCCGCTGGAAGGCGCACGCGTCCGCGTATGGTGCAACCCGCAGCGCTGGATCAATGAGACGCTGCCCCGCTCCAGCGACTCCTACGAGACGACGCTGACCGCCGCCGACGGCACGTATCGCCTGGAGACGCCGTTTCCTTGCGTGGCGTGGGTCGGATTCGAGGATCCCGCTGGACGGCTTGTCGGCGAGCTCTATCCGCACTCGGCGACCGCTCAACCTGTGGGCATGAACCCTGGCGTCACACCGCTCTCATGCAGCGCGGACGGCGTGAACTCGGGAATCGACGGTTACTTGCGCCAGCCCGGTGTCTTGCTCGTCCAGGCCAAGCGCGTTGACACGGGCGAGCCGGTCAAGGACGCCCGCTTCAACGTGGGATCACCGGTGACGGACGCTGCGTGGCCGGGCTACTGGGACCTGCCCAGCACTGATGCGAGCGGTACCTCCGCAATCGCCCTCGATCCGCGTAAGTCCTACCAGCTGCATGTGAGCGAGCTTCAGTGGAACTGGTCGCCGGCTTGGTACGCGGGCTATCGCTTCGTCGCGTTCGATCAGCCCATCGACTTCACGCCGAGCGACGGCGAGACTTACACCGTCAACGCCGTCTACGCGCTTGCGGCATCGGACGTCTCGATCACCGTACCGTCCCAAGCCGTGCTGCCGTCGAGTCGCTTCGTGCTCACCGGCTCGGTGACGTGGCTAGGTTCGGCTGTCTCATCGCAGACCGTGCATATCGAGGCGTCGGCCGACGGGAGTGTCTGGCGCACGATCAGCGAGACGAGCACGCTGGCTGACGGCTCCTTCAGCATCGAGACGATCGAGAGCGGCACGCCCTTCTACCGGGCGCGATTCGCCGGATTCCACGATGCCGGGGCGGGCGACAGCGCCGTTGTGGTCCTTGCAGTCGCCGCAGCTCCGCCGGTCCCCGCAGCTCCGCCGGTCGCCACTAGCCTCTCGGCGCCAAGCGTATCGCCGTCCAGGCTCAAGCGAAACGCAACGGCCACCTTCCGAGCGACCCTGACCCCCGCCCCGGCTGCGCTCGCCGGTACGTCCACGCTCCGCCTCTACCGGTACGAAACCAAGACCGTTCGCAAGAAGGTCCGTGGTCGCTGGAAGAAGGTCAAGGTCAACTACTGGCGCCTGCGGGCTACAAAGGTCATGGGTGCGGGCGTCGACGGAAGCCTGGCGACCAGCTACAAGCTCAGGTATTCCGGCAAGTGGAAGGCGACCGTGAACTACGAGGGGCCGCCGGCCTGGATCGCCAGCGGGCCGGGGTCGAAGTCGTTCACGGTGAAGTAGCGTCTGGGTACCGAGCCTGCCCTTCGGGTCCACCGCCCGACG
>CAZCRB010000182.1:0-3012 GCA_964500985.1 uncultured Eubacteriales bacterium | reverse complement strand
GCGCGACCTCACGATCATATCGGTGGGTTGTCTGGCTCGCCGTCCTGGTGCCGGTGCTTCTGGTGCTGGGCTCCGGCATCTATGCCGCGACCGCGCTGCCCGGGTGCGAGTCATGTCACCTCAAGGGGAAGTTCGCGCAGCAGACCGCTGCGTCAGCACACGCCGAGACCGACTGCGCCGCGTGTCATGTGCCCAAGGGCCCGGTGGATCGTCTCGGCTTCGGTTTCCGGCAGGTCTTTCACATGGCCGTGCCGGTCGCCCAGGGACGCGGCCGTGACTGGGTGTCGGTTCCGGATCCGCAGTGTCTGTCCTGCCACCAGAAGGTGACGGAAGACATCGTGGAGGCGAACGGCATCCGCATCGATCACTCGGTCTGCGCCGAGGGGTCCCAGTGCACCGATTGTCACTCGACGACCGCACACGGTACCGCCACCACGTGGCCGCGCGTTTACGACATGGAGACGTGTCTCGAGTGCCATGCGTCGCTCGGTATCTCCGAGTGCAACACGTGTCACGCGGGCAAGCGGCCCGATGACCGCATCACCTCCGGGGTCTTCGCCGTCACGCACGGCCCCGATTGGGAGAAGACGCACGGCATGGGCAACTCCGCCACCTGTACGGCGTGCCACACCGGCGCCACGTGCGAGAAGTGCCATGGCCCGGGGCTGCCCCACGACGACCAGTTCGTCGACACGCACGCCAAGATCGCGGCATCTCCCGGGGCGAAGTGCGAGACCTGCCACGAGAAGCGGTTCTGTGACGACTGTCATGGCCTCGCGATGCCGCACACCAACCAGTTCACCCGGGGTCACGCCAAGCCGGCGAAGGAAGACCCCGCGGTCTGCAAGCGCTGTCATGCGGACTCCGACTGTATCAAGTGCCACGAGACCCACGTTCACCCCGGCGGGGCCGTGAGCGGCTCACAGCAGCTCAGCCCGTGGAAGACGGGGGAGCGCTGATGCCGACTTTCAGCACTGACTCCCTGCAAGGCGTACCCGAGCAGCTCTTGACCCTTCTGACCGACCCCAGCTCCAACCTGGCGGCCGCGCTGACGCTGTACGGTATCGTCGCCGCCGCACTGCTCGTGGTGCTCATCATTGCCATCATGTGGCTGATGTCGACTCCTGAGGACGAGGACCTGCTCGAGACCGAGTCGGTGGTCGAGGAAGCCTCGCCGGTCGACGGGGCCGCCGCTCCGCCCGAGGCAGAGCCGAGCAAGCCGCAGGTCGCCGCGGCCCCTCCGCGGCCCAAGACCGCGCGCTCGCTCGTCGTGACCCTGCTCGTCATCGCGGGCGTGGTACTTGCGGCGTGGGTCATCGCCGGCTTCACGACCTCGCAAGACGCCGTCTGCACGAGCTGCCACGTCGACACCGTGCACAGCCAGGCGCCCAAGAAGCAGCCCCACGCCAAGACCGCCTGCGTCGCCTGTCACGAGCCCGGCGGACAGCCGGGCCGGTACTTTGGCGGAGTGCCTTCGCGGCTCGCTCACTTCGTCGAGGGATGGGCCCAGAGCGGCCTGAGCGCCTCGTACGGCAGCGTCACGCAGTCGGCCTGCTCGTCGTGCCACGCTGACGACCTTGAAGGCGTCAGCGTGAACAAGAGCACCGGCATCCGCATGTCCCACGCCGAGCCGCTGGCCGCCTCGGCCACGTGCACCGACTGCCACATCGCCGTCGACGGCGTGGTCGCCTCGCACAACGCCGGGATGAATCCGTGCCTGCGCTGTCATGACTCGAAGACCGCCTCAGCCGCGTGCGACACCTGCCACGACAAGAAGGCCGCCGCTGCCGCTCGCGCGCGCCGGACCTCGTATCAGGCCGAGCAGGTGACCGAGATCAAGTGCGGCGGCTGCCACAACGAGAAGAAGGAATGCGATTCGTGCCACGGCACGCGCATGCCGCACAGCAACGCCTTCAAAGCCGGTGGCCACGCACGCGCCGGCGCCGTCAACTTCTGGTACGAGGGCGGCAAGAACTGCTCGAAGTGCCACACCGCGCAGCGACGGCCGTGCACCAAGTGCCACTCGTCGCTTCTCGGGCAGGCGCACCCGCCGACGCAGGCCACACTGCATCAGAAGGGCACCAGCTCCGGCTGCGACGCGTGCCACAAGCGGTTTGCGACCAGCGAGCGCGACTTCTGTCGCGATGTGTGCCACAGCGAGGCGGCGATCGCGGAAAGCCCGCGCTAGCCCATGGCCAAGCCGCGGACCGAGACACACTCCTGGCGCGAAGCGCTGCCGGCAGCGCTGCTCGTGGCCGCGTTCCTCTCGTCGGGCGCGTGGATGGTGATCCGGCTCCCACCGATCCCGGTGTCCAAGGCGTTGAATCTGGCGACGGCCGGTGTCTGGCTGGTGGTATTCGGGCTCGGCTGGGTCCGGTTCCGGCGGCCGCATCGACGGATCCTGTGGGGGCTGGCAGGCGTCGGGGTCGCGGTGGGGGCGTCGTATCTCGCGGCCGGCTCGCTGGCTGCCGTGGCGGTCTACGACCTGTTCGCTGACATGCCCCTGGTGCAGTGGCTGGCGCTTCTCGCCGTGTTCGTGTTGTCCGCGGGCATGGTCGCGCGCCGCCGCTCGATCGAAGCGGGGCTGGCGGTGATCGTCGCCGTCGGCGTGGTGCTCGTCAGCGTGATCGCCGCGCTGCAGGCGTACACGAACGCATACGGTACCTTTGGCAGCTCGGCATACAGCACGACCGCTCTCGCCCCCTTGATCCCGGTCGCCGCAGCGCTCGGAGCGGCGCGTGTCGGGTGGAAGCGCAACGCCTGCTACGCCGCTGCCGGCTACATCGCGGTGGTGCTCGCGTTCTTCGCCGGGTCGACGATGGGCATGGTCGCCTCGGCGTTCGCGGTTCTCGTGACGATCACGATCCACCCGGCGGTATCGCGTGCGACGGCGCTTCCTGCGCGGGCGGTGCGCTGGGCGGGGCTGGGGCTCGCCGGCCTGATGGTGGCGGGCCTGGTCTTTGCGCAGATTCCGGCTCTGAGCGGGCAGTGGGTCAACGCCGAGACGCTTGG
>CAZCRB010000181.1:0-3030 GCA_964500985.1 uncultured Eubacteriales bacterium | reverse complement strand
CTCCCGACCTCTGCCGTGCGAAGGCAGCGCTCTCCCAACTGAGCCACGTCCCCACATTAGCGCCCCCGCGGACAGGCCGCCGAGAGCGAAGGATATGATGACAAGCGCGACAGCGCCTGTCAAACCGCACGAGCGCGACGTGTCCCCACCATGGCGCTTGCAGGGGCGCGCTTTGGGCATCTACCCCCAAACGGTCGGCTCTGCCGCCGTTCAGCGCCCGGTCATACCCACGTTCGAGGGGACGAGGATGTCAAAGAAGGCGGACAACAGCATCTACGGCGTCAACCCGAAGTGGCTCGTCGTGGGCGGGGTGCGCAGCCTCGCGGTGATCGCGATGGCCGGCGTGGCCGCGCTCGGCATCTGGTTCTACACGGCGACAGCGGGGCTGACGATCCCCTTGATCATCGCGGCCATCCTCGGCGTCTTGTTCTACCGCGTCGTCGAGCGGCTGCAGCGCCTGCGCCTCCCCAAGGCACTGGCCACGACGATCGTGGTGCTCGGGCTGTTCGCGGCGGCGATCGGCGTGATCTGGATCATGGTCGTCGGCATCCTGCAGCAAGGGCCGCTCATCGTCGAGCAGGTGCAGGCCGGCCTGCAGAACCTCGAGACATGGCTCCACAGCCTCGATCTGCCGCCGAGCACCGTCAAGCAGATGACCGAGAGCGTGAACGCGGCAGGGCCGAAGATGGCACAGGGGCTCGCGTCCGCCTTGGGCTCGAGCCTCAGCGGCGCCGGCTCGTTCCTCTTTGGCGTGTTCCTCGGGACGTTCATGCTCGTCTACATACTCAACGACTTCGACAACATCTCGCGCTGGATCGGCGGGCACATCGGCCTCGATCAAGAGACCGGCACCGCGGTCGTGCTCGACGCCGCGCTGGCCCTGCGCCAGTACTTCGTCGGGGTGACCATCTCGGGCCTGATCGTGACCGCAGTCATCTCGCTCGGGCTCATCGTGATGAAGGTGCCGCTTGTGCTGCCGATCGCGTTGGTCACGTTCATGACCGCCTACATCCCGTACTTCGGCGCGATCATCTCGGCGGTGTTCGCCTGCCTGGTCGCCCTGGGGTCCGGCGGTGTCCAGGCCGCACTGGTCGTCCTGGTGGTCATCCTGCTCGCACAGAACGTGATCCAGACGATCGTCCAGAACCAGATCTCGAGCGAGAAGCTCAGCATCCATCCGCTCGCGGGGCTGATCGCGACGATCCTGGGTGGCACGTTCCTCGGCCTGCTCGGCAGCATCCTCGGACAGCCGTCCGTTGCCATCGCGATGCGCACGGGGCGCCACATCAGCGCGAGCCGCGAGCGCGAGGCGGCGGCCGAGACAGGCGAGCTCGCGACCGAGTCGGCCTAGCGCGGGCTACGCGTAGAAGTCCCGTATCGCCGCGACCAGCGCCGGCACCGTGGACACCGCCGGCTCGATGCCCGGCTCGATGCCACGGGCCAGCAGCGCCGCGGTGGTCACCGGGCCGATGCTTGCAGCCTCGGTGCGCGCCATGAAGTCGGCCGCGTCCACGTCGTTGGCGCTGAGGAACGCGAGAAAGTTCTTGACCGTCGAGGGACTCGTGAACGTGACGACGTCCACGCCCCGGGCCAGCTCGTCGAGGACCGCGGGGTCGGCGGCCGCGGGAACCGTCTGGTAGGCCGCGACCAGGTCCACCTCGTAGCCAAGCCCGGCCAGCTCCTGCGACAGGACGGCCCGCCCCTCGAGCGCCCGCGCGAACAAGACGCGCCTGCCGGCTGGCTCGCCCAGCTCAGCGAACCCCGCGACGACGCCCTCCTGCTGAAAGTCGTCGGGCACCAGGTCGGGCTCGACGCCGTGGAGCCGCAGGCGATCGGCGGTGGCGTCGCCCACCACCGCGACCCGCACGCCGGACAGTGCCGCACGCGGCGTCCCGGTCGCCTCGAGCCGCGCGAAGAAGCGGTCGACCCCGTTGGCCGATGACAGCACGAGCCAGTCGTAGTCACCGACACGTGCCACCGCCGCGTCGAAACGCGCGGCGTCCGGCGGGTCGGTGATCTCGATGACCGGAACCGCGATCACGCGGGCGCCGAGCGTCTCGAGCGGTCCCGCGAGCTTGGCCGCCTGCTCGCGCGCACGCGTGACGACGACGGAGCGCCCAGCGAGGGGCGCTCCGGTGACGTTCGTATGCGGTGCGGTGTCGGGCACGGGCCCTCCTGGACGCGCTTAGGTCTTGAGCAGGCCGTCAACGCCGTCGGCCGCACGGATCTCGGCGAGGATCTCGCCGCCGCCGAGCTCGAGCAGGCGCGCGACCATGCGATCGCCCAGCGCGATGGGATCGTCGACGTCGCCCACGAGCTGATCGCGAACGATACGGTCACCCTCGACGGAGCCGACGAGACCGTCCATCACGAGCTTGCCGTCCTCGATGCGCGCGTACGCGCCGATCGGGACCTGGCAGCCGCCCTCGAGCTTCTTCATGACGACACGCTCGGCGGTCACGCACAAGAAGGTCTCGTGGTGGTTGATCTTGGCCATGACGTCTTTCATGAAGTCATCGTCCTCGCGGATCTCGACGCCAACGGCGCCCTGACCCACGGCCGAGACCATCTGGGTGGTGGGGATGTAGCCCGAGATGCGGTCGGCCCAGCCCATGCGGGTGATACCGGCCGACGCGAGGATGACGACGTCGACCTCGCCGTCCTCGGCCTTGCGCATGCGGGTGTCGAGGTTGCCGCGCACGTCGACGATCTGCACGTCCGGGCGCAGGGCGCGGACCTGGGCGACGCGGCGCAGCGAGCTCGTGCCCACCTTGGCGCCCTGGGGCAGCGTGTCGAGCGCGTAGCCGGCGCCGGAGACCAGCGCGTCACGCGGGTCGACGCGCTCGGGCATCGCGGCGATGTAGAGGCCCTCCGGAAGCTCGGTGGGGACGTCCTTCATCGAGTGCACGCACAGATCGACGGTGCCCGCCGCAAGCTCGACCTCGAGCTCCTTGGTGAACAGACCCTTGCCGCCCACCTTGGCCAGCGGCACGTCGAGGATCTTGTCCCCGGTGGTCTTGATGATCTTGA